>NZ_JBXEQE010000014.1:0-164754 GCF_056858335.1 Agaribacillus sp. DX54 | reverse complement strand
GCACTAAGACACAAAGGTTTTGAAAGTGGGTTATTTCTACACATAGAAGCATGTGAGAGACAAATATGCCGGTTACCGGGAGACGGTTATATAATTTTTCTAAAGGTGAGATTAATGCGAGCGCCAAGTGGCTTTTTGGTTTTGGGAATTTGATGCTGCCAGTGATGCTGTGTGGCACCTTGCATAAGCAACAAGCTGCCATTTTCCAGCATGATAGATGATTTTAATGTTTTATCCTTTTTATGTTTGAACATAAATTTTCTGGAAGCACCGAAACTTACGGATCCGATCACAGGGTTTATGCCCAACTCCTTTTCATCGTCACTATGCCAGCCCATACTATCATGCCCATCCCGGTAGTAGTTTAACAATACACTGGTAAATCGGTGACCACTTATGTCTTCTATGCTGTTTTTAATAAAAAGCAGGTCATTGGTCCAGGGATTGGGATCCAGGCTAATATGAGAATACGCATAAGGCTTACCAGGATTACCGTAATAGGCGGTTAAACGTGGCTGCAAAACCTTTTTACCAAAGATTGTAATTTTTTCATGTTTCCATGTTATGTGACTGATTAAGGCCTGCATCAGGTTTTGGCTTACCTCTGTGCTAAAAAAATGCGGGTAATAGACCAGATCGGCGTCTGGCAAGTTAATATTTATTGGCTCTGGCAGGCTTTGAATGTCCATTATCTGTAAGATAAAAATTTTGGGAAAAGGAGCGGTATGCTTCCCTTTTCCCAAAATTTTCAAACCTTAAAGTAGCTTCGATATGAAATCGTAAAAATCGAGTTTGTGTTGTTTGAATTGATTGTCAAACGAAACAATCTGGTCAAATAACAGGTTGTGTTTTTTTCTAAAATTGGTATCCTCATCTGAGGATTCGCCTTTTAGCATTGCCCGCATGAATTTTTCATGTCTCCGGGCGTTCTGGTGAAATTCATCTAACAGTTCTCCCTGGTAATAAGTAATGAGGTGTTGAAAGTGATCGATTTGTTTTTTTTGATCCACTGATTGGGCCTTTTCTACATTTCGATCCAGCAGCGTTTGAAAGAAGTCCAGTTCACGTCTCCAGAATTCAATGTTAAACAACCATTGCCTGCTGGAATAGTGCAGATCTTCAATACTTCTTTCGGCCAAAAAGTCGATGTTATCTAATGCTATTTGATCCATAAGCGTACAATTTTGTGTTTAAATTAATATAGACATTCTCAGTGACTTATACCATAAATTTCGGGATAAATATTTGATAATAAAAAAATAAAACTTCCGTAACAAGAGCAGGCCGATTCCCTGACACAGGGCGATTCCGGATTTGTGCCTTCCGGGGTTGTAAAACCTGAGGAATTAATGTATTTTTCTTTATAATTTGATCGATAAGTAACGCAGCAGGATGCATGTCGAACCCTGCAATGATTGATTTTGCCATGGAAAAACTCATTTGGATTATTACAGGACTTTTTGTGATACTGCCGCCGGTATTGAAAGCACAGAAATTAAGCTCGAAAGAAAAAAAGATAATTCAACACGTAGCACGCAATCATGCCGCCGCGCTGGCTCTTCTGGAGGAGGTAGTGAATGTTAACAGTGGTACCATGAACCCTGAGGGGGTAAAAAAAGTCGGGGCGTTGTTTCGGCAGGCCTTTGATGAAATCGGTTTTGAAACAACCTGGATCGACATGCCTGAAGAGATGCAGCGAGGGGGTCATTTGTTTGCTGAGAAAAAAGGAAACAAAGGCAAACGGCTATTGTTGATCGGACATTTGGATACGGTTTTTGAGCCTGACAGCCCGTTTCAAAAATATATGCTTCAGGATACGATCGCAAAGGGCCCGGGAGCCAATGATATGAAGGGGGGTAATGTCATAGCACTTTATGCGCTAAAGGCCTTGCATGATGCAGGCGTTCTGGAATCGAGTCAGATTATCGTTGCTTTCCATGGTGATGAGGAGAAAACAGGCAAACCGCTGGATATAAGCAGAAGGGATATTATCGAAGCGGCAAAAAGAAGTGACATAGCCCTTGGTTTTGAAACGGCTTCGGGTTTTAACTATGCCACGGTGGCCAGACGTGGATCCAGTGGATGGAAACTGGAAGTCACAGGAAAAAGTGCCCATTCCTCAGGCATATTTAATGAACGGGTCGGTGCAGGGGCTGTCTTTGAAACCGCCAGAATATTAAACGCTTTTTATGAAGAGGTAAAAGGGGAGGAATTTCTGACGTTTAATCCGGGTGTTTTGCTCGGAGGAACCCAGGTGGACTTTGACACTGCCTTTTCCACGGGATCCGCCTTCGGTAAATCTAATGTGGTCGCCCGGAAAGCCGTAGTAGCTGGGGGTTTAAGGTTTATATCGAAAGAGCAACTGGCAAAAGCCAGGGCAAAAATGCGGGAAATCACACAGCGCAACCTCCCGCACACCAGTGCTACAATTTCTTTTACCGATAGTTATCCGGCCATGGGCCCAACAGAGGGCAACATGGAGGTGCTAAAAGTGTTAAATCAGGTAAGTATCGACCTCGACCTTGGCGAGGTTAAGCCTTACGATCCTGGCAAAAGGGGTGCAGCGGACATATCTTTTGTCGCAGCGTATGTCGATGGATTGGACGGTCTCGGGGCCATGGGAGGAGGGGCTCACTCTCCTCGTGAATATGTGGATTTACGCACTTTCGAAGATTTGACCAAACGTGCCGCGTTATTAATCTACCGTTTAACCAGGTAAAATGAAAGCATCCGGTATATTGCCTTCAGTCACCTTAACTACCAGTCATCGCATGGCTCCAAGCCACACGATGACTTCAGCGTAATTTATCCCATGAACAAAAACGTATTCTCACATAGAACCGAAAGATTTTTCCCGGCAGGTTTAATCTTTGGAGGTGCCATAATGATTTTGATAGGTACAGGTATTTTAATCTTCAAGTCTGTGATTGGCTTTGTGATACTCCTGGCAGGCATTGCCATAGTTTTCCTGCATTATGGTGTGCTGATTGATGTAGAAGCACGTAAATTCAAAGAATACTGGGGACTTCCGGGCTTGAAATTTGGAAAATGGAAGCATTTGCCCGGTATAGAGTATATCAGCCTGACAAAATCAAGATTTTCGCAGCAAATTGGGTTGAGGGCCGCAAACACTACCATGCGGGGGATATTGTATAAAGGAAACCTCAGAGTCGATGGAAGGGAAAGAATCCTGGTGATCCAGTCCACGGATAAGGATAAAGTAATGACCCAATTAAAGCACCTGGCTAAAAAGCTGGATGTAAAACTGCTGGATTGCACAGAACCTGAAAGAATCTGGGTGGACTTATGAGCATTAACCTGTGAGATTACCGATCAGAAGCAGCGAATATTACGGCCTTTTATGAAGCAAGATTGGCGAAACCTTGAGTTTTTGATGTCCCGATTACAGGGATTTGTGTTTAATTACATGCCAGATCTTGCAAAGATGCAAAATATTTTGTCCCAAAATCGGCTTTTTCTTCTGTCATAAACCTATTGATACAAAAATACTGGTTTTTTGAATGCCGTAAACACCTGTTAGCTGGAAACAGCATATCCTGAAGATTTCTTTACACCTATTGATCCTGCACAATTCCCGTGGAAGACTCATCATAAGTGTTTGTAGGACAGTATGAATAGGCAGGTTCTGTTAAATGATTATCGGGCATTCCAAAGTTTAGTGGTGTTTACTTCAAAAACCTGCTGTTCAAGCCCGGGCCGGTATGAAAGCGGATTATCTTTATGAAGTAATTAATTGTATTATTCTAATAGCTGTTAATTTATTCACATTCTGAGGGGTGGTTTTATAGTAATTTCCCAATTTGGGAAAAATCAGATCTTTGGCTGGCAAATCTTACCTGGGTTTACATTGGTTTATTATTGAAATAAAAGATTCGAAAAATAGTATCACCTTAGCATCACCAAACGAAATTTTAATTTTTCCGAGTCCCTTAATTCAATGGCGAGCCGCTTTACAGCGGCGAGCCATTTGAATTTTAAAGCGCAAGGCGCGATATCTTACGGGATTTTAAAATTAAAACAAACCAAAATGTCGCCCGCAAATCTTTTAAAAGTCCTGTTTTTGTTGGTTATAGTCACCCTGAATCTATCTGTTTTTGCTCAAACCAAAAGCGATGCCTGGTATACGGGGGAAATTGAGTTGATTGATAATCACATTTATCAGGTGCAATTACGGTATGTTCCCACAAGATCCGAGGGCCTGTTGCAGGCAAGGGAAAATGAAGCGCTTATGACACTTTCCCCATTGAAAATAAAGTCATTTGAATTTTTTGATTCATTAAGAAACGAATATCGTCGCTTTGTTTCAATTCCGACTTTCATGGAAAATCATCAATATCAAAAGAAAATGTTTATTGAAGTGTTGTATCCCGGTAATGCGGTTTCCCTTTTCCGGCACACAAACTCCTACGGAATGATGGCAACGGAAGCTTTGTATTTGATGGATCACAGAACACAGGAAATCTTTCCCTATGCCGTATCCAAATACTCGCATAGAAACAAACCGGTATATATAAATGCCGATACAAAACTTTTATTTCAACTTGGCCGGGTGCATACAAAAGAGCTGAAAGATTATGCTACCCGTAACCATTTAAGACTCAGAAAACTACAGGATATCAGCGCCTTGCTTACCTATCTGGATCAGTTGAGCAATATCTCCGCCAAGGAAATCAGTCCCTTGCGTTAACCACAGAGGGATTCACCATTTTTCACCACGGAGGCACAAAGGCACGAAGAGGCACAGAGGTTTTTGCCCGTAAAATGAAAATATAAGCACATACTTATCCCAGCCAGTCATCGCATGGCTCCAAGCCATACGATGACTAAAACAGCATTTATACCTGAAAGGCTTAGATTATCCGGATAATAAAAAAGCTTTCAGTTCCTCCATACGGTTAGATAGGGATACGGCAATTTTTTCCTTTCGATAGGCTTGGGCCAGGGGTGGAGGTAATGTTACTTCGGTACCAATTACCGGCGAGACAATATCTGTAAATTTGGCAGGATGGGCGGTCGATAGCAGCACGCCGGTTACGGGCATTCGATGGCTTTCCATCCAGGCCTTCAGTCCCAGATAAGCCACTACGGTATGGGGGCACATCATGTAATTAAACCTTTCATGTATCTCCTGCATCTTTGCTTTAGTGGTATAATCGTCAAAAGCAAAACCACTTATTTTGCTTTTAATAAGGCTTTCGTCCTCATTCATGATGGCCAGAATCCTTGGAAAATTGCTTGGGTTACCGACATCCATGGCATTGGAGATGGTGGCGACAGAGGGTTTGGGGTGAAAAATCCCGGTTTTTAAATAGGCAGGGACTACATCGTTTACATTGGTGGAGGCTATAAACTGATACACAGGCAGTCCCATTTGGTATGCCAGCAGTCCTCCGCACAAATTGCCGAAATTGCCACTGGGAACCGACACCACCAGGGGCAACCCTGAGCTTTTGAGCTTTGCATAGGCCTGGTAATAGTAAAATGATTGCGGAATAAGCCTGGCAATGTTGATGGAGTTGGCCGAGGTAAGATGTAAAGTTTTGCTCAACACCGGGTCAAGAAAAGCAGCCTTTACAAGGCTTTGGCAATCATCGAAATTGCCATCTACCTCGATGGTCGTAATATTACCGCCGATGGTGGTTAGTTGTTTTTCCTGAACTTCACTGACTTTTCCCTTTGGGTATAAAATGGTGACCTTGATACCTTCAATGCCCAGAAATCCGTAGCCAACGGCACCGCCGGTGTCGCCGGAAGTAGCTACGAGTATGTTGATTTCTTGATCTGAATTACGCAGGAAATATCTCATTAACCTTGACATAAATCGCGCGCCGTAGTCTTTGAAGGCTAAAGTGGGTCCATGGAATAATTCCAGCACGTGAATATTATCTTCGAGATGAACGACAGGGGTATCGAAATTAAAAGCATCGTCTACGATCGTGGCGAGCGAGTCTTTATCGATGTCATCTTTTAAAAGCGCATGACCGACGGTAAGGGCCATTTCCCTGAAATTCATGTCCTGAATGTGATCGAAAAAGGTTGCCGGTAATTCAGGAATAGTCGAAGGTACGTAGAGACCATTGTCAGGAGGTAAACCGGTCAAGACGGCTTCCTGGAGTGACACGTTGGGTGAGAGGTGTTTGGTGCTGTATAATTCCATTGCTCAATCAAGAATAATTGGTCCTTGCTGGTTAATTTTAGAGATAAAAATTTCACTTTTAATACCGATTTGGGCAAATTGATCCTGCATGGCATGCCCGATTTCAGTAGCCAGGTTTACAGCCGTACTCAATGCGAACATGGAGGGCCCCGAGCCCGAAATTCCGCATCCCAGCGCACCGGCTTCCAGGGCTGAGGATTTGACCTGATCAAAGCCCGGAATGAGCATGGACCGGACCGGTTCGATGATCACGTCTTCCATAGACCTGCTGATCAAACCAAAATCATTCATGGTCAGTCCGGCGATCAGTCCCCCCACATTACCCCATTGTCTGATGGCGCTTTTGATGGGTACGTTTTTCTTCAATATATTTCTGGCGTCCTTTGTATTGATTTCAATTTCCGGGTGAATAATGACTGCGTGCAGCTTTTCAGGTGTTTTAATCTTAATAATGTCCAGGGGGTCATAGCTGCGTATTAAAACAAAACCTCCTAACAAGGAAGGAGCCACGTTATCGGCGTGGGCGGATCCTGAGGCCACACGCTCTCCTTCCAAGGCAAATTTTAACAGTTCTTCCGTACGTAGTTTTTGCCCCATCAATTCGTTGACTGCAAACACACCAGCCACTGAGCTGGCGGCACTGGAGCCCAGTCCGCTGCCAAATGGCATTTTTTTATATAAATAAATTTCCAATCCGGCATCACTTCCTACATGATCCAGGTAGTTTAAAATAGAAATAGTGGCTGTGTTTTCATGAACAGCATGACTTAATCTACCTGCGTCTCCTTTAATTTCTTTGATTATGACGCCCGGTTTGGTGCAGGTTTTCACCACTATTTCATCACCGGGGTTTTCCACAGCAAAGCCGAGAATATCAAAACCACAGGTAACATTGGCAACGGTTGCCGGGGCGAATACTCTAATGCTATCCATGGTTGTTGGGTAAAATGTTTTTAATTCCCTGATAAAGATAATTACTGATGCTGATGATTTCTGCAAATACCCCAGCCGCTGTCACCTCTGCTCCCGCTCCGGGGCCTTTGATGACCAAAGGGCGGTCATGATACCTCAAAGTGGTGAAAGCAATAATATTATCGCTTCCTGATAAGCTGAAAAAGGGATGGTCCTGGTCCACTGCTTTCAACTGTACGGTTGCCTTGCTGTTTTCCAGGGTGGCGATAAACCTCAGCTTTTTTCCTGCTTTTTCGGCATCTTTTTTAAGTGTATCGAAATGGGCGTTGTTTTTTTCCAGTGCTTTAAAAAAAAGATCGATTGACGCCGCTTCAAGACATGATTGAGGTAATATATTTTCTATTTCCACATTTTCAGGCTCCATAGCCACACCGGATTCACGCGCAAGGATAAGTATTTTTCTGGCTACATCCATCCCGTTGAGGTCGTCCCGGGGATCAGGTTCTGTAAAGCCACTGTTTTTGGCCTCCAGTACCACGTCACTGAATTTGGTTTCGCCTTTGAAATTATTGAATATATACGACAAGGTACCGGATAAAACACCTTCTATTTTCAGGATTTTGTCACCACTGAATTTCAGATCGGCCATGGTGCCGATGACCGGCAAACCGGCTCCTACATTGGTTTCATATAAAAACTTGACGCCGTGTAAAAAGGCTTCTTTTTGTAATAACTGATAGTCGGCGTATCTGCCGGAATTGGCCAGTTTATTGGGTGTAACCACTGAGATGCTGGCGGCCAGAATTTTTTGATAGTATCCGGTGATTTCCAGGTTGCTGGTGTTATCTACAAATATGCTGTTGGGCAGGTTCATAGCCACCATTTCCTTTACAAAAGTGGTAAGATCAGCAACGGCAGCCGAGTTTTCCATCTGCTCTTTCCATTGGTCCAGGTTTATTCCGTTTTCATCAAAAATCATTTTTTTGGTGTTGCTCAGGGCTATGACGTTGATTTCCAGTAGCCGTTCATTGAGTAGGTATGCTGCTTGTGCCTTGATTTGTTTCAGCAAAGTGCCACCGATCAGTCCTACCCCTACCATAAAAAGGTTGAGCGTTTTGGACTCCGAAAGAAAGAAAGCCTGATGTACCGCATTTAAAGATTTTGAGAGGTTTTTTTCATCGATAACCACTGAAATATTTACCTCTGAGGATCCTTGTGCAATGGCGGTGGCATTGATACCGTTTCTTCCCAAAGCACTGAACAGTTTGCCCGAAATTCCGGGTGTGTTTCTCATGTTCTCACCGATGATAGCGATAATCGACTTTCCTGGTTCAATCAATGGTGCATCAATTCTGCCCCTTTCCATTTCGAATTCAAATTCCTGCCTGATAACTTTTTTGGCTGCTTTGGCATCATCGGGGTTAATGGCGAAACAAATGGAGTGTTCGGAAGAAGCCTGGGTAATCAGGATAACACTGATATTTTTTGCTGCCAGGGCACTGAATAGTCTGGAAGACACCCCCGGCACACCGACCATTCCTGAGCCGGTCAGGGAGATCAGCGTCACCTGTTTGATCGATGAGATACCTTTGATCAGTCGAACGGAATTTTTCGGCTCGCTGCCAATTATGGTTCCGGGAAAAGCCGGATTAAAGGTATTTTTAATCCTGAGCAGTATTTTTTCATTGAAAGCCGGCTGCAGGCTGGGAGGATGTATAACTTTGGCCCCGAAATGCGACATTTCCATGGCCTCCAAATAAGACAAATACGAAAGTGAGCATGCATTTTTTACTACTTTCGGATCCGTAGACATCACGCCATCGACATCGGTCCAGATTTCGATTTCAGCCGCTCCAAGGGCTGCCCCAATGATGGCGGCGGTAAAGTCAGAGCCCCCTCTTCCCAGTGTGGTAGTCTCCTTGTTTTCACCGGAAGCGATAAAACCGGTAACGATAGGCGTGGAGGTTAAATTTTTGAAATAATCTTTAAGGGCCTGGTTGGTTGGTTTATAATCCACCCTGGCATGGCCGAAATCGTTGTTGGTAAAAATCAATTCCCTGCTATCAACCGGTACGGCATTGATTTTTTCTTGCTGAAAATAGGTGGCTAAGACGGGCACGGAAAGCCTTTCGCCAAAGCTTAATACAAGATCCAACGTTCTTTCGGAGAGTTCCCGGATTAAAGATACGCCATGTAAGACCTCCTCCAGCTCGTTGATAGTCATTTTTAGATGTGCCAACGACTTGCTTTGTGACCGGGCATCGAGCAGTTGCCTGATGGTTTCGGCATGGCGTGTTTCAATGTGCCGGGTAATGTTCAGATATTGATCGTCGTTTTCCTTTGCCAGTTGGCTGGCTTCGATGAGGTGATTGGTTACACCACCCATGGCACTGCTTACCACTACGATTTGATCGCCCTGATCCAGGCCGGACTTAACGATTTTTGCCACCTGTTTGATGCTATCGGCCGAACCGACTGAAGTGCCTCCGAATTTTAGTACTTTCATTTTATTCCTAAACAAAAAAGCCATTCCTGTCAGGGAACGGCTTCATGTAAAACTCTTTTAATGTTTATTGGTCAAACCATTCCCCGCACGGCTCCTGTGGTGCCTGTAGTGATGTGGGTTATGGTCGTTATCGTATACATAATTCTGTCAGTGGACGCCTGGCGTCAGGTTGCTTGCCAAGCTGGGGCAATATTATGGCTTTTCCGGCTGGAATCAAAATATTTAACGGGATTTTAAAATTAACTTAATAATAAACGTCATTCATTGATTAAAATCCGATATTGCCTCCTTTGTAACCGTTTTTTTCAATTTTGTCAGCAGTTTCTTCAACTTTGGCTTTTAGCTCATCCTTGTATTGCTGCAGGTTTTTTGCGATTTGCTTATCGAAGGCGCCAATGATCCGGGCGGCGAGGATCCCGGCATTTTTTGCGCCGTTGAGGGCTACGGTAGCCACTGGTATGCCGCCTGGCATTTGTAAGATCGATAACACAGAATCCCATCCGTCCATAGAGTTTCTGCTTTTTACTGGCACGCCGATGACGGGCAGCGTGCAGAGCGAGGCTACCATGCCCGGCAGGTGTGCCGCACCGCCGGCACCGGCAATGATGACTTTTAGTCCTTTTTTTCTGGCGCTTTCAGCATAATCAACCATGCGGTGGGGTGTACGGTGGGCGGACACGATCGTTACTTCAAACGCCACACCCAGTTCATCCAGCATATCTGCGGCCTCTGCCATGACAGGCAGGTCAGACTGGCTCCCCATGATGATGCCCGCCTGTGGTTTTATTTTTGATCCGGTCATGCAATTACTTTTAGGTTTTCTTTGACAAATTTAACCTTTTCTTTCAGGCTTTCCTCATCATGGTCCACGATGGTGACATGCCCCATTTTCCGGAAGGGTTTGGTTAACTTTTTCCCATACAAATGCAAATGTACTCCTTTCAGGCTTAATACCTTTTCCAGACCTTCATATTGTGCGGGCCCTGTATGGCCTTCTTCCCCCAGCAGGTTGATCATGGCGGCTGGCATTTTTATGGAAGTATCACCCAAAGGCATGTTTAGTATAGCCCTCAAATGCTGTTCAAATTGCGAAGTAATGTTTGCTTCAATGGTATGATGACCGCTGTTGTGTGTACGGGGCGCAACTTCGTTTACCAGTATTTTGCCTTCCCTGGTTACAAACATTTCAACCGCCAGCAATCCGATCATGTCTAGTTCCCGGATTACCTCGATGGCTGTGGCTTCTGCCTCACGGACAATTTCAATGGAGATATCTGCCGGTGCAGTGAGGTATTCCACCAGGTTACGAATTGGGTGAAACACCAACTCTACCGGGGGAAAAGCTTTTATCTCACCATCGGCATTACGGGCCACAATGACCGAAATTTCCTTTTCAAAATCTATCAGCTTCTCCAGCAAGCCCGGAGCATCGAAGGCTTTGGGTAAGTCATTTTCACTCCTTAATATCTGCACGCCTCTGCCGTCGTATCCTTCTCTCCCTAATTTATTCACGGCCGGAAGAAAATCCCGGTTTTCAGCCACAGCTTCCCGGTTTTCCGTAAGAATAAATTCTGCGCTGGGGATATCCCTTTCCAGATAAAACTGCTTTTGCTTGGTTTTGTCCTGAATTAACTCGATGACTTCCGGCTGAGGAAAGGTTTTTTTCCCTTCTTTCTGTAGTTGCTTGAGCGCATCTGTGTTCACGTTTTCGATTTCGATCGTCACGAGGTCGCAGGGTTGGCCAAACCGGTAAACGCTTTCAAAGTCAGTCAATTTCCCCACCTGAAAATTGCCGACAAAGTTTTTGCACGGGGCATTTTCATCCGGATCCATAATGTTGACGTCGATATTAAAATCGATAGCAGATTGCACCAGCATTCTGCCCAGTTGACCACCTCCAAGCACTCCTAAGGTGAAATTTTTGTAAAATTGATCCATATTTCTTCATTATTCAATCTTAATACCCATTTTTTCCATCAGCTTGCTGGCATTAAAACTTTTGCATAAACCGGGGTGAAGTTTATAGTCAAAGATAATTTCGTCGTCGATAATCTGGCTGTTGAAGCTATAATTTTCAATCCGGTTGGCATCATCAGATAAAGCACCCAACGCCAGGTCATGGGTTGAAACAAATCCAAAGCTATCTGTTTCTGCTAACTGCCTGATGAGTGAAGCTGCCCCGTTGTGCCGGTCATGAGAGTTGGTACCCTTCAAAATTTCATCGAGCATAAACAGGATAGGATGCGTGGTGCCAATCATCTCCAACAGTTGTTTCAGCCGCTTTAGCTCGGCGTAAAAAGAGGAAACACTTTCTTCCAGATTGTCCTGCGTGCGCATGCTGGTAAAAACCTGTAACACAGAGGTGGTAAAGGAACCCGCGCAGACAGGTGCCCCCATGAGCGCCAACACTACATTGATACCTGCTGTGCGCAAAAACGTACTTTTGCCCGACATATTGGAACCGGTAATGATGATGACTTTTCCTTTTCCTGTCATGCTGAAATCATTTACCACCCGGTCTTTGCTCCTGATCAGTGGGTGGCCCATAGCCATGCCATTTAATCGATAGGTTTCATCGATGATGACAGGCATCGTGTATCCGGGATTGGCATAACTAAACCCTGCCAGGCTGTTCAGCACTTCGAACTGATGGATGGTATCGAACCATTTTTTTGCATACTTTTTATTTTTTTGTTTCCAGGCCGATGCTTTCAGCAGCCAGAACACATCCAGCAGCAACAAGGCATTCAATATATGGTAAAACAAATTGGCCCTGCTTTCCAGGCTGAACAGGATCTGTTGCAGTTTTTTGATTTCTGCAGAGGCCTTAAAATGATCATGATCGAACTGATTTTTTAATTCCAGCAAAAGTGGTGCGCTAAAAGTCTCGTCCTCTACTTTTTTTATCAAATAACTGTAAGCCTTTAGTGCCACAGAGCTTTTTCTGGTATAAGTGGTGGTATCTTTTGCCGCCAGGAGGACATTTTTAAGGATGATGCTGTTAGCCACAACGGCCCCCAACAAAAAATAAAAAGAAAAGCCCAGGATCCACAAAACGATACAACCCACTGACACAGCCGGCATGATGAACATCAACAGCCGGTATAAGCTTTTGTTTTTGACCACATCTTCCTGGTTCAACCATTTCAGTAACGCATTCGTTTTGTTTTCTTCCTGTATAAAGTGCATGCCATGGGCCTGAAAATCCTGACGCCAGTCGATTTTGGGCGTCAATTCTTTTACGGCTACTTGTCGGGCTTCAATAATTTGCTTTTCTGCAGGATTCAGCAACCATTCCGATAATTGCGTTTTTGCGCCGAAGGTCGTTGTTCGGTTTAATAGTTGAAACAGGGAATGGCTTCCGAAAATATCCAGGTCGATGCTGTAAGGGTGTAAAGGGTCGATATATTCTGATCCTGCATCAAATGATTTAAGATTTCCCTGCAAACGAAGTGTCTCCTGTTGGTTTATGGCTTTCAAATTCTCGGCATGGTCCCTGTTAAAAGCGATTTTGTTATGGTACTTAATCAGAAGTCCAAAGAGGACCGGAAAAATCAGTCCCAAACCCACTACTACTTCTGTGTTACGGGCATTAGCAAAATATATCAGGCATATTATAAATAGTAGAAAAACTGTCACTCTGATTCCGGACCAGAAGACATATTTTTTCTTTAGTCCCGTTACGATTTCTGCTTGCCGCTTAACATTTTTCTTGAATATTGCATTGGGTGAGTTCATAGGCAACAAAATTAGGTGATGCGAAGCTAAGGTTAGTTATATTAGATTGATTTTTTGCCCTTTTCTCCCATTTCTTTCGCGCATATCTATGCAAATCTTCTATCTCCTCGGTTTCATCCGGGCAAGAAGTGAGTGCTTGTCATCGCATATGGGGCCTGGTTGTTATTATATCACTAATTCATCGCTGGCATTTGAACCGTTCCCAGACGCTTCAGCACTTTAATGTGCGATCTGATAGCCCCAAAAAAGGTATCGTGTTCGATGTAAGGCAGGTTGTATTCTTTGGCGGTGGCTTTTACGATAGGGGCCAGGTTTTTGTAATGCGTGTGGCAGATTTTTGGGAAAAGGTGGTGTTCTATCTGAAAATTCAGGCCGCCGAACAAAAAGTTTGCCAAAGGATTTTTCCTGGCAAAATCGGCGGTAGTGTACATTTGATGCACCGCCCAGGAGTATTCCATGGTGCCATCCTGGTCCGGCACCGGGAAATCAGTACCCTCCACAATATGGGCGAGCTGAAAAATGAGGGCAAGCGTTAGGCCTTCGACGATATGCAGGAGCAAAAACCCTAACAATATATAATACCAGGGTAGTGGAATGATAATGACCGGGATGATCAGAAATAATGTGTAATAGATCAGCTTATATCCAAAAAGCCTGAATATCTCCCTTGCCGGAGAAGGATTTTGCTTATGGCGGGTAATTTTTGATCCGAAAAATAGTGCGTAATCCTTAATAAACACCCATGATAACGATGTAAGCGAATAAAAGAAAAACGTATAAATGTATTGAAAGCGATGAATTTTCCATAATTTCTGCTTGGGATTCAGCCGGATAACCGGAATTTGATCAATGTCGGAATCATGATCGGGAATGTTGGTGAAGGTATGATGTATCAGGTTATGACTTATGCTCCAGGTGTAGTCGTTGGCTCCGATGATGTTAAAAACCGCGGCCAATCCCCTATTCACTTTATCATTGCTCGAATAGGCGCCGTGAATGGCATCATGGGCGATGTTTAATCCGATTAAGGCGGTGAAAAAACCATTGATCATTGCCAGGGGAATTAAAACCCAGGGGGAAAATAAGTTGGAAATGATCAGCACATAGCTGGCGACAAAAACCCCTAATATCAGGATAGTTTTTAAGATCATTTCACGATTAGCCCCTTTACTTATATTGTTGTCTTTGAAATAGCGGTTAACCCTTCTGGTTAATTCCGAATAATACTGATCTTCCTGGGGTTTGCCAAATCTGATTTTTTGAGATGGATGTCTAGTATTCTTCGATTCATTCGTACCTTTGCTGCTTACCTTATGCATAACACATCTTTTTTTAAGTGATTAGGCTAATTACTACAGTCTTTAGTTAGATTTGAAGCCTTAAAAAAATAGATGAATGATCATCGGTAATCTTAATGCCGCATCTCTTCCGGGTAGGTCTGTTAGTTAGAGTTTATCAGTTATTTTTAGGTGGTGAACGTCAAATTGCGAGAAAAATTATCACCTATTTCCACATTCGACCGCTAAATTACGATTTTTTTCCGGATTTGCCAGTAGCAACCGGATTAATTGCCGATTGTATTTTTTTGCTTATGACAGATTACCCTGGCTTATCGGGCACGCGTCTGACTTTTAGCAGACTTTGCCAGGTAATATCCCTGTCTTTTTCAAGGGCTTACCCATTGGAAAAGCCCGTTCGTATGCCACGATTGCCTTTAATCCCGAAAATACGCCATCGGGTATAGGTTGCCTGCCACCTGATGACAGGCAGAAAATCAGAACAACTTTATTTATTAAAATCCAGCTTCCCTTTCAGTCCGCCTGATTCCCCAACAATTACTTCGCTGTCTCCATAGACAGTGATTGTGCCCTTCACGAAATCTTCTTCGCTGGCTTCGTAGATGTTATCGACATATTTCTGTGGATTTCTGTCAATATACGGAAACCATGTGCTATGTATCTGGATCATGACTTTATGACCCTTTTTGAAGGTGTGCAAGACGTCCTGCAACGGGAAATTTACCTCCTCGATCTTTCCGGGTTTAAAAGGCTCCGGTTCAGCAAAACTGTTCCTGAATCTTCCCCTGAACACCTCATGGCGCACCAATTGCTGATATCCTCCCATATGCACGTGGTCCGGTGTGGCCTTGGTCCTTTCCGCATCCGGAGGGTATACATCGATCAGCTTTACCACAAAATCGGCGTCTGTTACCGACAAAGCGACTTTCAGGTGGGCGGCAATTTCACCTGAAAATGTGATAGGCGTTGCTAAAGGGGCTGTTTCAAAGGTAATGACGTCGGGACGGGTGGCAGCGTGCCTTTGATCGTCGGTCATAAAGGGTCTGGGCGTAAACCGTACCGGACTGATTTCTGACCGGTAAGGCACCGGGTTATGCGGGTCGCTGAGATATTCAAAACTTGCGTTAGGATCTACCTCCTCGTCGATGGTTAGTTTACCGTTTTTAGCAAAGCGAAGTACCATTGGTTCGGGGTTATCAGGGGGCCATTTTTCAAAACGTTTCCATGCTTTTATCCCTGTGTCAAACATATAGGCTTCCGGAAGATTCAGTTCTCCTTTTCCTTTCAGATAATATTCAAAGAAGGGCTTTTCGATATGCTTTTGATAGTAAGTGGAAATACTGTCACCGAAGTAGATGTGGTTAACAGCCTGAAAACCTTTTTCCTGTGCCCAGTCACCGTGGCTCCAGGGGCCCATAACGAGGGTGTTCCGGATAGAGGTATTTTTCTTTTCCAGGGTTTTATAAATATTGAGTGGCCCGTAAAGATCTTCCGCATCGAACCAGCCTCCTACAGTCATGACGGCATGGTCTTCGGCCACATCCGTAAGGTGCGGCAGTATGCTTCTTTTTTGCCAGAAATCATCATAGTTGGGATGTTCCGTCACCTGTTTCCAGAAAAAGTTATTGGCATAATACTTTTCCGATACATTTTTCAGTGCACCGAGTCCGAGATGAAAGTCATAGGCATCGTTGTTGTTACCCGCTGCCTGCAGATCTTTCCATGCGTCGTTATACCAGCTTTCGTCGGTAGGTTCGCCGGTCTGAACCCCAAAGACAGGGAAGGTGAATAGATAGCTTTGCAGGAAAGCACCCATGTGGTGAAAATCGTCGAAAAAGAAATCAGCGATGGGTGCCTGGGGAGAGGATGCTTTGAGCGCAGGATGGGCTTCCGGAATCGCCGCGGCGGTATAAAACCCAGGGTAAGATATGCCCCATTGCCCGACCTTGCCATTGTGATTATCCAGATTAGCCAGCAACCACTCAATGGTGTCGTAAGTGTCGGAACTTTCGTCAATAGCTTTTTTCTTTTTGGGATTGTTACCGGGAACATGAGGTCGCATATTGTCGAAGGTTCCCTCGGACATCCACCTTCCCCTGACATCCTGGTAGACGAAAATATACTTTTCTTTCATTAAATAGGGTGAAGGACCAAGGGATTTCGGGTAGGCATCCTCTCCGTAAGGTGCTACGCTATAACAAGTCCGTTTCATCAGGATTGGATACTTTTCACTTTTATCTTTCGGCGAATAGACAGCCGTATAAAGTTTGATTCCATCACGCATGGGAATCTCAAATATGGCCTTATCATAGTTTTCTTTTACATGATTGGCTTCTGCCTGATTTTGGGAAAATCCGGGCAGACAGTAAACAAAGCAGGTTAATACAGTTAAAATTAGAATCTTCATAACATGGGATTGATTGTTTGCTTAAAAATAATAAAGGAGGACTATTTAATTTGTTATTTTTTGATAAGCGGAGGAATGTCCTGTTTTTTTGGTGGTTTAGATGAGTAATTGGCGAGATAAACGCCGGCCACAATGATAAAAATACCTGCTGAAAATATGCGCAAGGCGCCCACCTCGGTAGCATTAAAACTCATTAACCCCTTTTTAATCAAAATGAAGGAGCTTCCCTATACAACTATACAAGGGAGAGAATTATCGATAAAAACCATGCTAACAAGGGATGACTACCGGCTGCTTTCGAATGCCCGGTCATTCGGCAAAGGAATAAGCGTTTTGAAATTTTAAGGCGATTTCATCCAAGGTATCCAGGATCAATGAGTAGTTGTCGCATTCCACCAGTCTGGTGCGGTATGGCTTAAAATTGGGTATGCCCCGGAAATAATTGGTATAGTGCCTTCGCATTTCAAATATTCCCTTGCGCTCCCCTTTCCATTGCACAGAAAAGTCCAGGTGCTTTTTGGTCACCTGTACACGCTCTTCAATACCGGGTTCGGCTAATTTTTCTCCTGTTTTGAAATAATGTTTAATCTGATCAAAAATCCATGGATTGCCAATAGCCCCCCGGCCAATCATGATCCCGTCCACACCGTATTTGTTTTTATACTCCAGGGCCTTTTCGGGCGAATCAACATCACCATTGCCGAAAATCGGAATGTGGATGTCGGGGTGGTTCTTCACTTCCGCAATGAAATGCCAGTCGGCCTCCCCTTTGTACATCTGCTTTCTGGTACGCCCATGAATAGTGAGGGCCTGTATGCCTGCATCCTGAAGTCTTTTGGCTACTTCGACGATTTTAATCGTATTTTCGTCCCACCCAAGCCTGGTTTTAACCGTAACCGGCAGATCGACCCTTTCTACGATTTCTTTGGTCATCGTCTGCATTTTGGGAAGGTCGAGCAAGATTCCTGCCCCTGCCCCCTTGCAGGCTACTTTTTTAACCGGACAGCCGTAATTAATATCTATTAGCTCAGGACTGGCTTTTTCTGCGATGGCCGCTGCTTCCCGCATGGATTCGATTTTATCACCGAATATCTGAATTCCTATGGGGCGTTCGTAATCATAAATATCCAGCTTCTGGACACTTTTAGCTGCGTCCCTGATCAAACCCTCAGCCGAAATGAATTCAGTATACATTATATCAGCCCCGTTTTCCTTACAAACCGCACGAAAAGGGGGATCGCTGACGTCCTCCATAGGAGCCAGTAAAAGGGGGAAATCACCAATACTATGATCACCGATTTTTACCATTGAAATTATCCTTTCCTGTCAAATATCTTCGTTAATACAGGCCCGCTTTCTGCTATTTAGTTCCAAAATTCAAAATTTGCTGTAAATTTAAGGCAAATATGGACAAATTCGAACATAATATTTATCTATCTGAAGGCCGGAACCCGGTAATTTCGTTAATTGTGATTTTACTTCTGGCATTTTCAGGTTTCCAGGCGATTGGTCCCATCATAGGCGTTCTGCTGACCCTGCCGTTTTTTGATTTTGATATTATGCATGCCATCGATGTTTTGTCTGACCCGGTGGGGCATGAAGAAGCGAAGACGCCAATTTTTATTATTCAGGGTTTGGCATCGGCATTCGGGTTCATTGTAATTCCCATAATTTATCTGAGGTTTGTTGTGAGAAAACCGCTTCGTATGTTTTTCAATAACCTGTCTTTAAGGTCATGGCCGATTTTTCTTTTGACATTCATTGTGTTATCATTCATGTTTGTAAACAGCATTTTTATCGAATGGAACGCAAACTTTAAGTTTCCCGAGTCCATGGCGGCTCTGGAAAACACCTTAAAATCGTTAGAGGAGGCGGCAAAGGTGCAAACGGAATTTCTTACTGCCTTTAATAGTTTCCAGCAGTTTTTTCTGGCTTTTCTGGTCATTGCCGTGATTCCTGCCATTGGTGAGGAACTTTTGTTCAGGGGCTTTGTGCAAAACCTGCTTAAAAGCATTACCGGCAATATCCATATAGCGGTTTGGGCAGCTGGTTTTTTGTTCAGCGCCTTTCACCTGCAATTTTACGGGCTGGTGCCACGCATGCTGCTAGGCGTATTGTTCGGATACCTTTATTATTGGTCTGGCAGCCTCAGCACTGCGATGCTGGCGCATTTCATCAATAATGGGTTTACCATCATTATGATGTACCTGTACCAGCAAAATGTCACAGACCTTGATGTTGAAACAGAAGAATCCTTGCCGGCCACCTTTTTACTAATACTTTTTGTCTTATTTTTGGGACTAATCTATTTCTATCGCAACTTTTTTCTCAAAAATAAGACCGTTGGATGAAGGATTGGCAGAAGGTTTATAGTACTGAAAAGATATATCGAGCGGAAATTGTAAAAGATATGTTGGTTAACCACAACATTATGGCTGTGGTGATCGACAAAAAAGATACCGCCTATCAGTTTGGACATTATGAGGTACATGTAAAAACGGATGATGTACTGTGGGCTATAAAATTGATTGAGAATGATATTCAATTTGAGTAAGTACAATAACCTCACACAACGAATCATCACCGCCTTTTTGGGAGCCATCCTGATTGTTACCAGTATAGTACTTAGTGAATGGGCATTCTTTACGGTGTTTTTTGTGATTTGTCTTTTTACTCAACTGGAATTTTATAAGTTGGTTGGGCTCGACGGTATGCTGCCCCTCAAATTTTGGGGAACCTTTTGCGGGTTGGTTATTTATTCATTAATATTCCTCATTGAAAAGCAAATTCTCAGTGTAGACTTTTATTTTTTTATATTCCCCGTAAGTTCCAGTATTTTTTTTGTAAAACTCTATAAAAAAACCGATAAAAAGCCATTTACCAATATTGCCTTTACCTTTTTAGGGATCATCTATGTAGCTATTCCAATTTCATTAATGAACATTTTGGCCTTCACAAGGGGGGAATACAGTTGGCAGATTATCATCGGCACCTTGTTGCTGCATTGGGCCAGTGATACAGGGGCTTACTTTGCCGGTGTCAGGTTTGGTAAAACCAAGCTTTTCGAAAGGATTTCGCCAAAGAAGTCCTGGGAAGGTAGTATTGGTGGTGCCATTCTGGCTTGTGCCTTTGCTTATGGCCTCTCTCATTATTTCACAGATCTGCTTTGGCGAGAGTGGTTTATCATCGCGGGAATAAGTGTCATCGCCGGGACATATGGTGATTTAATCGAGTCACTTTTTAAACGCAGCATCCACATCAAAGACTCCGGCAGCAGCATTCCAGGCCATGGAGGTTTTCTGGATCGTTTTGACGGATTGTTATTATCCCTGCCTTTCATTGTTGCCTTTTTAATATTTTTTTAAAAAAAGTCCTGTTTTTCAAAAAAAATTATAAAGTTTGCGCTTTCATGCGTAATGTACTGTTTACTATATATTAAATGCCATTCATTGGGAATTCATCTCTAGTTTTATTCGTTAAGTGTAAAGGTAGAATTTGAAAAAATATTGTTAAGATTTTGGTTAAAAAAGCTAAAATTGCATAATGGTTAAAAAAGATTAGCAATCAGTTTCTGAACTTATTAGAAAGCAAAAAACATATGGGATATATTGAACCGGCTCCGATAAAGGATAAAGAGAATCCTTTCGAGTCAATGATGTCCAGGTTTCGAATTGCTGCGCAGGCGTTGGGTCTCGATGATGAGGTTTACAACGTTTTGAAATCGCCTGCCAAGCAAGTGGTAGTTTCTTTGCCTATTACAATGGATGACGGGTCCATTCAGGTATTTGAAGGTTACAGGGTGATCCACTCTAATATTTTGGGACCATCCAAAGGAGGGATCAGGTATGACCTGGGTGTAAGCCTGGATGAGGTGAAGGCGCTGGCGGCCTGGATGACCTGGAAATGTGCGGTGGTTGACATTCCCTATGGTGGGGCGAAAGGCGGCATAAAATGCAATCCCAGATCAATGTCAGCGGGGGAAATAGAGCGGTTAACCAGGGCATATACGGCGGCATTGGGTGAAATTTTTGGGCCTGACAGGGATATCCCTGCCCCGGATATGGGAACCGGCCCGCGTGAAATGGCCTGGCTCATGGATGAATTTTCACGTGCACGGGGTATGACCACCAATGCAGTGGTAACTGGAAAACCCATTGTGTTGGGAGGCTCGCTGGGCAGATCGGAAGCAACGGGCAGAGGCGTGATGGTATCGACCATGGCAGCCATGGAAAAGTTAAGGATTAATCCCTATCATGCCACCTGCGCGGTTCAGGGTTTTGGTAACGTGGGTTCTTTTGCCTCGCTGTTACTGGAAGAAAGAGGCGTGAAGATTGTGGCGATCAGTGATTTATCCGGTGCATATTATAATGAAAATGGCATTAACGTTAAGGAAGCGATTAACTTCAGGAATGAAAATGATGGTACCCTTGATGGGTTCAATGGTGCGGAAAGCATAGACGGACCGGATTTGCTGACGCTGGATGTCGACGTTCTGGTCCCTGCCGCCACAGAGGATGTCATCAACATGACTAACTCGGATAAAATCAAGGTCAAAATGATTGTGGAAGGTGCCAACGGGCCTACATCGGCCAAAGCAGATCAGGTGATCAATGATAAAGGGATCATGGTAGTTCCCGACATCCTGGCCAATGCAGGGGGTGTCACAGTATCTTATTTCGAATGGGTGCAGAATAGACTGGGTTACAAATGGACAGGAGAAAGGGTGAACAGGAGATCGGACAGAATCATGAAAGATGCCTTTGACCATGTTTACAAAGCATCGAAAGAATACAATGTGTCCATGAGAATCGCCGCCTACATCGTGGCCATTGACAAAGTAGCAAAAACATATAAGTGGCGTGGTGGTTATTAAGTTCCTAATGTCTTAACTTTGCACCTTAAAGTTTAAGAACCATTATGACTATCCACAAAGAGGGACGCACCATACTGTTTATTCTTTTGATACTACTTTTCGGTATCAACCTGTTGATTTACTGGCTAGCACCCGGTAACGCATTATTGCAAAACGGAATTATTACCGTGAGCATTGTGCTTTATTTACTGATTTTGCAATTCTTTCGAAGCCCGGAAATCAAGACCATCATTAATGATAAACATGTTATCGCCCCTGCTGATGGTAAAGTGGTGGTGATTGAAAATACTACCGAAGCGGAATATTTCAATGACCGGCGTAAGCAGATTTCAATTTTTATGTCACCGGTTAACGTTCACGTGAACCGTAGCCCTGTAGCCGGAGTGGTAAAGTTTTTTAAGTATCATGCTGGCAAATACCTGGTGGCCTGGCATCCAAAGTCAAGTACTGAAAATGAAAGAACAACCCTTGTAGTGGAAACAAATGACGGGTTGGAGGTAATGTTGCGCCAGATAGCGGGTGCTGTGGCCAGGAGGATTAAATGTTACGTGAAAGAAGGTGACAGGTTAGCCCAGGGAGGTGAATTCGGTTTTATCAAATTCGGATCCAGGGTGGATGTTTTTTTGCCGGTCGACGCCGAAATAAAGGTAAAAGTCAATGATAAGACCACGGCTGGTAAGACTGTGATTGCCGTATTAGAGTCAGTGTAGTTCGCTGAAAATTATTTCTTTGCTGGTTTTGTTAATTTTGATCATATGAAAGGGTTGCGTTAAAGCCAGGGTAACACCTCTACTGGAATCAGGATTGGTAACCCTCGATATCACCTGAATAACATTGTCAGCCTCTTTGATCTCCAATACTTCAATATTGAATCCACCTGAAATCCGCTCGCCCATAAATACTGCCACCACCATTGACTCATTAAAGTTAACAAAAGGCAGCTCATCAGGCGTCCATGTAACGGTTTCATCCCACAACTCCTTCCAGTCATTAATGTTGGTGATGACCACATTTTGGGGTGTATCCACACCTGAATAAAGGTCTTTTTCGATAGTCTCGAACGTCACCGACCTGTTTAAATCACTGTCAGAATTGTTGCAACCCGCCAGAAGCACTAATGCCAGAAAACCGAATGTAATTGACTTTATATTCATTATAACAAAGATATAAGATTAAATATGAAACTCAAATACAAGACACACATTCCGGTACTAAGGTTGTATGACCATCTGCGAAAGGGTAACATTTTATTAACGGATGGGATGTGTCGTTTGTGTCTTTATGATTTCCTTTTTTCATGGCGGCATAGCGCAAGCTAGACGTGGGTGTCGCACAACGTTTTCGACAAGACCCTTTGTGTCTTGGTGCCTTTGTGGTTCACCATTTTTCACCACGGAGGCACAAAGAGATCCGGTTTTTTAAGGATTATAGTTTTAATTCTATCAGCCGTATCAACTGGGTGAGGTATTCTTTATCTATTTCGTCAAAATCTGCTATCTGGTCACTATCTACATCCAGAACCAGGGCAACTGCCCCGTTTTTCAAGGCAGGTAAAACGATTTCGGATTTGGACTCGGCGCTACAGGCGATGTGGCCGGGAAATTCTTCAACATTTTCTACGATCAATATCTTTTTTTCTTCCCAGGACTTGCCGCATACCCCCTTGCCTTTGGCTATTCTGGTACAGGCAATAGGCCCCTGAAACGGCCCCAATACCAGTTCATGACCTTTCACCCTATAGAAACCCACCCAAAAATAATCCATACCATATTTCAGCGCCGAGGCTATGTTGGCCAGATTAGCGGTCAGATCATTTTCACCGGCCACCAGTGCCTCTATCTGTGGTAACAATGACCTGTATCTTTCTGCCTTATCATCCGATGTGGATATGATTAATTCTTCTGCCATGGTTAAATATAGATTTTAATGTTGTTTCTTCAAAGCGAACTATTCCTATTCGGAGGCGTATGGAGCAACGGCAACAGATTTCAGCAACAGTGTAGGGCATGTTAGCGAGTCGCAGGGGTGCAGGATTTTGGTTTTTTAGTCTTCAAAATGTTTGTAGGCTATTAGCTCATCTTCTCCGGACCGGGTTTTTTCTGTCATTTTGCAATCCTTCAGAGTAGGGGCGCTGATGCCGGTGCCAAAGGTGGCTTTTGATTCAAATACCCTGGCTTCGTCCCATAATCCCTCTGCGATCAGGCTTTGCAACAGGCTGCTGCCCCCCTCTATCATTACCGACATTATTTTTTTTTCAAACAAATCGTAAAACAGGGCCTCCGAAAAGTTTTCAGTGTTAAGTTTGATAAATTGTAAATTTTTTTCCTTGCGATTCTCCTGCAAATTATAACAAAGCGTTGGCTGGCTGTGGTCAAATAATAGCAATTTCCTGTCGAGTCTCAGGTTTTTGTCAACCACGATCCTTACCGGATTTTTGCCCGGCCAGTCCCTGGCATTTAACCGGGGGTTGTCATATTGTGCCGTATTGGTCCCCACCATCACAGCATCTTCTTCCGTTCGCCATTTGTGAACTATTTTACGCGAGAACTCATGGCTGATCCACTTGGATTCGAAGTTTTCCCTAGCTATGAATCGGTCAGCCGTCTGCGCCCATTTCAACAGGATGTAGGGTCTTTGCTTTTCATAAAAAGTGAAGAACCTTTTGTTTAATCGCCGGCCCTCCTGCTCCAGCAGATGGTTCTCCACCTTTATCCCTGCGGCTTCCATTTTCCGGATTCCCTCCCCTTTTACCAGGGGATTACTGTCTTTGTTACAGATTACCACACGGCCTACCCCTTCCTGCACGATACGGTCGGCGCAGGGGGGCGTTTTACCATGATGCGAGCAGGGTTCCAAGGTGACATAGAGGGTGCTTTCCGGTAGCAAAGCCTTGTTTTTCACCTGATTCAGGGCCAATACCTCGGCATGTGATTCACCATGACGCCGGTGCCATCCTTCGCCAATAATACGGTTATCGTGGACAATTACGCAACCTACCATTGGATTGGGACTGACATGGCCCAACCCCAGGGCCGCCAGTTCCAGGGCCCTTTGCATATATGTTTCATCCTTCTCCATCTAAAAAACATGTTACAAGAGTACTTTAACGAATAACTGCGCCATGGGATTTACCTTTTCCCGATAAACCTGTTCAACCCTTGATTTTAAGCTTTACGGCGACAAAATTAAGAATAAATCAGGAATTCCATTAATTTTGAATTCAGCGCGATGGATAAAACACAGCACATTCATATGTATCCCAGGGCTTTGCGTCAGTGGATAATACAAAGTCTGAGCTTTGTAGCAGACGTTAATGAACGCGACAGCTTTTCATACATGATTATGGACCATTATTTTGATATTGACAGCATGGGGCTGGCGATGAATGAGTCCCGGGAAATTTCCCCTGCCGAACGGGATAACATCAAGGGGGTTATCCGGCGGCTTAAGGATAATGAGCCGATTCAATACATCTTCGAAGAAGCAGATTTTTATGGAAGAAAATTTCATGTTAATTCCAATGTGCTGATTCCCAGACAGGAAACGGAATTGCTGGTTGACAGGATTATCAAAGAAAATCAGGGTGGGAAACCCTATATCCTCGATATAGGTACTGGCAGTGGTTGTATAGCGGTTAGTTTGAAAATAGCATTGAAAGATGCCTCTGTCACAGGCATGGATGTTTCCGAGGATGCACTTTATTGCGCAAAGAGCAATGCAGCCAGGTACCACGCAGGCATTCATTGGGATAAATCCGATATTTTGCTTGACGACTTACCGGCTTTTTCCTGTGACATCATTGTGAGTAACCCGCCTTACGTACGCGAATGTGAGAAAGCCCTGATGATGAAAAATGTACTTGATTATGAACCCCATTCAGCCCTGTTTGTAAGCGATCGCGATCCGCTGGTTTTTTATTTTGCAATAGCTAAAAAAGGATTTCAAGCACTTAGGACAGGGGGTAGAATCTACCTGGAGATCAATGAAGCTTTTGGCCGTGAGGTTATGAATGTGCTGGAAAGTGAAGGCTTTGTGCAGATTCAGGTATTGAAAGATCTACAATCGAAAGACCGTATTGTAAAAGGTGTTAAAAGGTGACTTCAGGCAAATACAGCCTTGAGCTTTTCATTAACAACCGACATTTCCTTGATTAAGGCGTTGTTTTGCAGGGCTGTAACAGGATTAAAAACGAACCAGACCCCCAGGAATCCATCTATATCGAAGTGGTTACAAGTAACGTACTTGTATTGCGTCTGAGGGAGGTTTTTTTCAATAGCATGCATAGTTATCTGGGCGCTGGTGTCGTCATGAATGTCTGTCACTTTGGGAGCTCCCCGCCAGTGCGAAAGGTTGAAAGCATTTTTAGCGAAGCAATCTATGGCCAGGACCTCGTCATAGCTGGTTGATACTGCAAAAGGAAGGAATTGTTTCATGTTTGGCATGTGATTATAAGTAAGAAACAGGGTTATCCATAACCCCGTTTCTCTTGCGAACTAAAATTTTAAAGATAAAGCCATCAAAAAATTGGTGCCCGCCTGTGAGGAAGTAGGACTTCAGATCGGAAGAGGCCCTGTCGATGAAGCCGTCGGAGCTTATTCTTGAGAGTCTCGCATCAAAGGTAAAGCGGTTATTGATCAGTCCGGTGCCTGCCATCACCGTATGCTTACGGGTATTAAACGACCCGAAAGAATTGTCTATGGCACCATAAGAATCGGGGTTGTAAGTCGTGGTTTGCACATTGAGCGAAGCTCCGAAAGCGCCTGAACCATTAGTGGAAGTGCCTACTCCCCGTTGAATCTGAATATTATCCACAGAGGAGGCAAAATCGGGAAGGTTTACCCAGAAGGTGCCTTGTGACTCCGCATCGTTGTAGGGAATGCCATTGATAGTCACATTGATTCGTGTCGGATCGCTTCCTCTGATCCTTATGCCGGTATACCCGATTCCCGCACCTGCATCGGAGGTGACAACCACGGAAGGGGTGTGATTGAGCAGGAAGGGAATATCCTGTCCGAGGTTCTGTTTTTGGATATCTTCTTTATCCACATTGGTAAAAGTAACAGGCGTTTTGTCCGAAGCACGTGTGGCGGTCACAATTACCTCGTCGGTAAGGACCACCTGAGGCTTCAGACGGATCTCCAAAGATACATCCCGATTCAGCGAAACAGGCTGCTGATAGGTGTTGTACCCTACGAAAGAAACATTTAGCTGGTAGTTTCCCGGCCTTACTCCGGTAATTTGAAAATCCCCTTCTGCCTTGGAAACAGCCGCTTTATTAGTGGCTTCAAGCCAAATATTGGCTCCGGAAAGCCCCTGCCCCCGGTCGTCGAGTATCTGACCGGTAATGTTAAATTGGGCACAAGAAATTATCTGCCATCCCAGGCCCAAAATTACTGATAAAACAAACTTTTTCATGTAGTTTTTTAATTGAGTGAAACATACTTTAAGGCAGAACAACCTGTTAGAGCAGTTTACCTTTCCCTACGCCGGCATTATCCGGATCAGGTGATTCCCCGTTTTGACCGGAGAATGATTGGGTATAATCTCAGCCGTGGTTGGCACCCCTTAAAAAACCATTAAATTTTGACAGGAATGAATACCATGCGTACGGTTTGCGAAAAACATACTTACCTTCGCCAGCATTACCCGGATCAGGTTATAGGGTATAATCTCAGCCGTTGTTACAATCAGGCACCCCTGTACATCAGGGCAAATGTAGAAAATTTATTTTTTATCGCAAATTGTTCACGGCATTGACCGCCTTACTAAAACGCTCGGTACCATTTCCGTTTATGACCTGAAATGGGATTTTCAGGTCGGTAAGTTCGTTTTTGTACTGTTCGAAAAAGTAATCTCTCAAATCTGGGTGTTCCCGAAGGGGATCTGCGGTCCATGGTAAATCAACATCACATAACATATGCAGGTGATATTTCCGGGAGTCCATCTCGTTTAATATCCAGGGATGACAATCCTTATACTTGTGCTCACTCCAGATTTTGATCACCAGGAGATTGGTATCGCAAAATAACAGGTTTTTACTTTTACCGGCCAGCCGGTCTTCCAGTGTGGTTTGCCCCTTTGCAATTTCCAGCAAATCGGATGGCTCATACTTTCCAGCGGTACGGTCGAGGTATTCACGGGCATATTCCGGCACCCAATGTGTGTCGAAATGTGCCGCCAACTTTTGGGCCAGCGTGGTTTTACCCGTAGACTCGGGGCCTACAATGGCTACTTTGATCAGGCTGCCTGCTGTTGTGTTTCCAGTGACTTTTTCCATGATAAATATCCTAACACAGCCAATACTATGTAAACCATGTACAAAACGGCATAAAAATACAATGCCTTGTAAAAATAAATGCCCGTTGCGAGGATATCTACTACCAACCAGTAATACCAGCTCTCTATTTTCTTTTTGGCGGTTAACCACATTCCCGTGACGCTTAGTATTGAAGTGACGGAATCCCAATAGGGCAGGGCTGCCGGCGGCAAACCGGAGATGTAATCCGGTAAATGTTCCAATAAATAGCCAAAAATATAAACCCCAACCAGCATAGGTATCAATATGAGGAGCATTTCTTTGGGAGAACTGGTTGACACAGCAAGTTCCTCATCGTCATCCTCATTTTTTCCATAGCGTCAATAGTACCATCCGTAGCCGTTTAATATCAAATATAAAATATGTAACAACAGGTCCCCGAAAAGCCTGGCCTTCCAAAAGACCACCAATGAAACCAACACGTAGGCAATACCACTTGGCCAGGTCCAAATATTTTCTTTGATCAAAAACCAAACAGCCAAAAGGCCGAAAATCAGTCCTAATATCCCCCAAACATCCAATGAGGAGGCGGTATCTGCAATCTGTTCGATGAAATCTGACATTGGCAGCTATTAGGTTGTGTGGTATGCTGCAAGGATATCCAAATAATAAAAACCGGCTAATATAAAATGGGTTATCCTGATCAGGGTTTCCTTAAAGGGCTTATCCGGCTTTGGCTGCCTGTCCTTACCATGTTTTCCGGTAATTTGTTGAGTGTATAGCTACTTGCATATTTCCAGATTACCCTGACGGCATTATCTTCTTTTTCAAAGGTGATGAATAGTTTCATAGCAGCCACAGCGCTCAACCCTTTTAAGCGTAAAATGGAATATTTACTTTGATCACCAAGCCAATTATCCAGGGTGTTGTTGATGTTTCTTTCGAAAATCCTTTCCACCAAGGCGTCGTTAATCTCATTCACAGACACCAGCATCTGGCCGCTGTCTTCGAAATTCAGCACCTTTCTCAGGGCCTGGCTGTTATGCCTGATAGGGATCATGTTTATGTTCTGGGAGATAAATTGTAAAGACCGGTTTAGCTCCTTTTTAGACTTGGTATATTGGCCGGTAGTATCAAAAGGAAGAGGCTCTAGTTGAAATTTCTGCCGGCGCATATGGTTAACCTGATCGAAAAGTTTTTTGTCGGCAAAATAGCTGCTGACGATCATATTTGCTTTATCTTCCTGTAAAATCGCCGGCATCTGGTCGATCCAGGACTGGGCAGTAGCCCGGCCATACACAAAAAGGTATAGTAAGAAAATGCAGCTTGTAATTCTCATCAGTTAACAAATCCGGTATTTCCAGTGACGTTAAAACCTGCGTAAAGTCTTTGCACCCCGCTACCGGACAAAAATTTTCAGAGAGCAAAAAAACAGCAAATTTCCCTGGCAACTGATTCGAAAATGCGTGTTACATATTGTATGTTAGTCATGAAAGCTTTTTTTTAAGATAGGCTAAGATATCCTTGCAAAACATGCCTAACATCGTGGCACTAAAAATCAACAAAATCATCTCTATTGTTTCTGACATGTTTCAATTATCTGTTTGTTATATGCTATTCAAAGCCAGTGCCAGAAGTGGTTTTCTACAAAAAATCGCTGTTTTGGGCGATTTGAGATAACATTGACTCCCATTTCGGGAATGAAGGTTCAGGATGAGACAATTTTTTAATTTGAGAAATAATTCCCTTTTTGGGAAAATACAGGAATGGATTCAACGCAATGGGTTCTGCACTTTTTTAGGGAAAAAATGAAAGTTCAGGGGGTGAAAATTTAAGTTGGCTGTCAAAAATTACTTAAAGGGCTGATTGAAAGATTTTCAGGAACCCTGAAATAGAAAAAGCACCCGCTAAGGTGCTTTTACTTTTGATTTAAGATACGAGCTGTGATTATATTGTTTTTATGGTCTTATTTCCATTCTAATTTATACTGCCTTGAGTAAGCATAGGTGGCACCTATGGTTAAACAGAAGGTAAGAATAGTGGTTATTCCCATCATTACCTGCTTCTCAACAGAAGTATCGGACTGCAAGAACTGATAAGCTGAGGCAGTAGAATAAACGGTTAGCAGCATAAACATGATGGCTGCCAGCAATGTGATAGTTTTGCCGATGGAAGCAAATTTGAATCTTCGTTTGGCTATTTTCTGCTTCAGAATTTCTTTCAGGTCATTTCTTCTGATTTCCAACAGCTCCAACTCTTCTTCTTCGGCAGGGGTCATTTCCCTTCTGTTGGGAATATCTATGAGTGACTTATACCTGAAATCGATATTTTCGAGTTCCTTTTCTAATTCGACTTTAGTTTTCATTTTATGAGTGTTAATGTTAATGACTTCTGTTTTGTACTTGTACTGAACCAAAGCCCATGCCAGTTTTAGTGGAACTTTGAAAAACTGGTTAAACAAAGCATTTTAGGAGTTAAACAGGGCATTTTCCTTCTCAAATTGGGAAAAAAGTATCAAATTGGTTATCAAATACGGTCATTGATCCATCCTATTTCTTGAAAACCCCCACTGCCGGCAAATGACCACTGATGATTCTAAGCATATTACCTGAGAAGCAGCTTTTGACCTGAACCGGATGGCCGACTGTCTCAGGAACCCTGTTTTCATTTAACCAGGATGTAATCGAGCCTCCCGGGGCTATCCAAAAGATGTGTTAAAATGTTAAACAAGACCGGTTGTCTCACCCACCCGATAGTTAAGCCAGCCATCATATACCTGATAATAAAAGCAGATGTATTCTTCCCTGTAGATTTGTTCAAGGGCCTCCTCGACATTGGTGGATAACCTGACGCTTTTGAGACCATCAGTCCTGTTGCGTTTAAAGATGATTCGCTGTTGGGTTGGAAGCTTTCCGGAGAATTTGTTCTATGGTTTTTTCAAATTCTGCATAATGGATTTGAAGCGCTGCAAATCGGGGTTAAGCATTGATAAGATCACTGATATCGATTTTTTCAAGGTATTTTTCTATGCCTATGACACCCTGAAAAGTACTGACGAAAACAATTTTATTGTCAGTCAGTTGGAACCAGACCTCTGCGAAGAAACCACTAATGGAATAAAGGTTTATCCAGCATCCTGATTCTTTTCTGGTAGCAAGGTAGGTGCCGTTGTTTTTAATGTGAAAGCATTTGCCCTTATCTGATAAATTATTAAATGTTCTAAAATCCATGGTCTGTCGATATTTATATCCGGGTGATTGTCATTGACTCATATTTCCGCACAGGTAATCCGGTAAAATTTGGATGAGGTAAAATAAGTACCAGATGTCCGGAGATGCCTTAAAACTTGTGTTGAATGGTATGAGCATTTTCATTTTTTTCTTTTGATTCCGGTACCCCAAAACAGGTGCCAACTGAAAAAATGCAGTTTTTTGGCCTTTATGAGACGTTTTTGGGATTTCAGGGGTCGATAATTTGTTTCAAAATGGGAAAGTAATTCCCATAACAAAAACCTGGGGCCGGTAGGTCATAGCGTGGCTTCAGGTATGCTAAGATTCATCTATATTCGATTTTAAGACAGCCCTTTCAAAGAATGGCAGCTTCCGGTCAGCTACCTATAGGTAGCCGGTCATAGTCTGGTAATCATGGCATGACTTGAAGTCATACTATGACTTTAACGCCCTTGGTCTTACCGGTCCAAGGCGTAAGAAGGGCGCTGATTTAAGGGTGGTTTCCTTTAAAATTCAGGTATAAATGTCATGGTGCTCCATATTGGCAAGTGTGTAAGTTTCACAACACTACCCCGGTTTTGACAGGCAAAAATGGAAGTAGTATTTACAAAAGTATTTAAAACTTTACCTGGTGTTAGTTAAGTAAACAGTTGCACAAGCCTGAAAATACCTGTGCTTCCAGGAAGAAAACGGGTGTAATATTTTTGATAGTCGATAAGAAATTGCCACCCGGTATCAGCTTGTATTGTCATACATGATAGCTTGGATCCCCACTCCTCATGTCCCTGGATTTGTAATTTTTCGGCATTTCTTACTTTGGAAATGAAAGCGGGAAATGTGGTATACCGGATAAAAAAAATTTGTTGCACCTTGGAGCCATCGTTTTACAACAAAACAACTAAAAGGATGGATAACAGATCATACGTAGTAGCTTTTGTGAGGGTATATTCTTTTGAAATGGATCAGATGGTTAGGATCTACTTCAATTAATCGACCTCCGGATAGATATACAAGGTTTTAAAATAAAAAACCGCCCGAGGGCGGTTCGGTTTTTCTTTAACCGGAACACTTTCAGGGTTTTTACCGGATCGTAAGATCCCAGACCACATCGACCTCGGATGCACCCACATCAGATCCGGATGTATCCGTCTTTAGATTGTCCGGCTGGTGCTTTAAAACCACACGGAAAGTTCCGGAGCCCGCTCCGGCGGTAGTCCAGGAAGTGGATAATCCTACAGGGTTATCATTTTCGTCTTTATCGTTGTAGTTGAGGGGGTCTGACCGGTTATCATAGTTACCATCACCTTCCGGACTGTCAAACAGCGGATCCATAAAACTGAAGAAAAACATATGTTCGTCATCCTCATCTTCGATTTCCTCGGTAACATCTTCATCTTCAATTTCATTTCTGAGTTCAATCGTCATGGTGTATTCGGTGTTTGCATCTAAAGTGATAGCTCCGTCAGGCGCGAGATCCTGCGGACCTTCGCCATCAGGGTCAGAGGCGGTGGCCGTTATAGGCGCTGCGCCACCCACAGGTGTAAAAGTGAGGGTAACATCGGTAATAACTTCTTCAGGGTTTTCCACAGGTGGTTCGTCGTCATCATCGCACCCGGCGATCGTTAAGCAGAACAGAAGAAATCCGGCCAGGAGGGATAGGTAATTTAGCTTTTTCATTGGTTCAGTCAAGTTAATTTATTTGCAATTTGTTACAATATTATAATATACGCAACTGCGTTGCAAATATTATCTGAAAAATTCTTAAAATTTGTATTTGAAAGAAACTATAAAATTTCTTCCCAGGTCATCGGCAAAATATCTCAGGCGATCGGTGTAGTTCCTGAAGGATTGATCCAGCACATTTTTTATTTGCAGTGAGCCATACAGGTCCGGCACATTTTTAATCTGAAACCCCCAGGAGACATCCATTAAAAAGTACCCATCAGGTGGTGCTAAAAAATCAAAAACTTCGTCATTGCTTTCAAATAAATCAATATCACTTTCTTTGGCTTCCAGCAATTGGTTGACACTGATAACCCGGGGAGCCTGAAATTGCTCGAATGTATAGCCCAGGTCCAGTTCAAGACGGTTGTTGAGCAATAGCCCGAAACTGCCGGGAGAATAGTTCAACAAATAACCCAGGTTAATCGGAGGAAGCCCAACAAAGCTTTCGTCGTTACCAACATCTCTGGCCCACAGAATGCCGGCATTGAACGTAGAATTAAACTTTTCGTTGTGCCGGTAACTTCCGCTAAAATCCACACCAATCAGCAGGGCGTCGGTCTGATCATAGATAAAAAATGGGAAGGCCCCTCTTATATTTTGGGTAATTCCCGCAGGTTTGGTATAGATAAAGTTATGGATCAGGTTTATGTAACCAGTCACATCTGCTTGCCAATTTTGCTGGCTTATTTCATAGCTGCTCACCCATTTGATCCCCACTTCAGACGGTACCTCGCGATCCTGTTCGGTGAGAATCCTGTTGGCAGTCACTTCATTGTTCTCATTGATTTCGTAGCGCCATAGCCCATATTCAAAAGTTGACTGATGCCTGCCAAAACTGTACAACTCAGACACGTTAGGGGGCCTCCAGGCGGTGCCCATGTTGGTTCTGAATACATGCCCCTCTTTGACATCTTTTTTGAAGCCAATGGTAGCTGATAAATTTTGGTAGGAAAGGTCATTGGAAAACAAGTCGTTGTCGGCAGCCCTTCCACGGACAGAAATTCCTTGAAAATCATAACGCAGACCCAGTTCAACGGTATTTTTGTTGAAAGTTCTGGATTCGATTAAAAACACACCGAACCGGGTGTTGTTGTAATTGGGAATGAACGGAATCGTGTTGGTTCCGGGTAAATTGTTATTGTCCTGGTATACCCACTGGACACCGATGACGCCTTGCCAGAGATTCCATGCCGGGTGGTCCCATTCGACATCGAGACTATGGGAGAATAATTCCAGATCAATGGCCGGCCGGTCATTATTGGTACCCCTTCTGACGTCGAACTCCTGCCGTTGATTGACTTGAAAGCCATATTGGATCAGAAATGACTGGTTTTCTTTGTGCCATTCACCACTCAGTTTAAAAAGATCGTGAATAACCCTTTGTTTTGGTGAGTCGATATCATAAGAAAAATCGCCGGTATTCTGGGGAATTTCCGATTCGATGGCCCGGGCGAGGTCATTTAGGTTGCCAGTGAAGGAACCGCTCAAAATACCCAGTTCCTGATCAAAGTGGCTGTAAAAGCCTGTTAAATCAAAATGGCTGCTGTGATATTTAGCGCCGAGTGCCAGGCTTTTTTCCAGCTTGCCGGTATTGGTTAGTTGGTAGCCAGGCGCCTTTAAATCACCTTGCCTGATGAAAGAACCGCTGGCGAGGAAGGCGAGTTTATCATATCCCTTCTGTAACCTGAAGCTCCCCTCTCCTGAGCGTCCGTTACTTTTACCGACCAAATTAAGCGCTCCGCTCAACGGGCTGACCATTTCCATTTCGGGAGGATTGATCAGCAACACCCCTCCCAGTGCATCGGGTCCAAACCGTACGGTAGCGGCGCCCTTAATGATGCTGATATGCTCTGCCAGGGATGGGTCGATTTCCGGTGCATGCTCCTGCCCCCAGTTTTGAAATTCGTGCCTTATACCATTATTGACGATTAGTACGCGATTGCTGTGCAATCCATGAATGATGGGTTTTACAATGTTTTGCCCGGTTTTTAAAACAGATACACCGGTTATTCTGGCAGCCAGATCGCCCAGGCTTTCAGTTTGGTTATTTTCAAATACTTGTGTCGATAGTTTTGTGACCGTATTTGAATTTAAATCTCCTTCCAGCGCTTCTCCCTCTATAATCACACTCTCCAGCGCGACATCCTCCGGGGCCAGAAATACCTGGCTCAGCTCATGATGCGGGTCATGATGATGTGTTAAACGTTTGAAGCCCACATGCGAAAAGACGATGTCAAATTCTTTTTCGCATAAACCTGTAATGATGAACCTGCCGTTTTCATCTGCCACCGTACCCACGTTGGTGTCCTTTATTTGTATGGATGCAAATGATAATGGCTGATTAGTACTTAAATCATAGATTACTCCACTTACCTCGTAATTGCAGGAATCAGGTTTTTGGGCAATAGCATCCGAAACCGATACCAAAAAAAAAGCTATTCCGGGAAGCGTTTTACTCAGGGTTTTAATTAAAGGCTTCAACTTAGGCTTTATTAAAGCATTGTTTTTTGCAAATACAAATATATATCTTTTGCAACAGAGTTGCGAAAATTTAGTTCCTTTTGCTTTTAATTTTTTCTGTGTATTTTTCAACGGCCCGGATTTGCAGGTTTACGTAGCTCTGCGTTGAGTGCGCTTTGAGGTATCCAAAAGAATTCCGGCCCAAAATCATACGATTATCAATATTGAATATATGAATATTTTAGTTGCTCCGGACAAGTTTAAAGGCTCTTTGACAGCATCCGAGGTTTGCGAAGCGATTGAGGCAGGGGTAAAAAAGTTCAACAGCAAATTTCAGGTACGGCCGGTACCGCTTGCCGACGGAGGAGAAGGAACGTTATCGGTATTGGCTTCAAACATGGCTTTACAAAAAATGGTTGTCACAGTAGCCGACCCTTTATTTCGACCGGTCATGGCTGAATATTTAATGAGAGAAAATACTGCATTTATAGAGATGGCGGCGGCTTCGGGACTGGAATTGCTGACTTCCGCAGAGCGAAATTGCCTTTACACCACCACTTTGGGAACGGGTCAGTTGATTAAAGATGCCATCCAAAACGGTGCAACGGAAATTTATCTCTTTATAGGAGGCAGCGCCACCAATGATGCGGGCATTGGCATGGCTTCTGCGTTGGGTTACTCCTTTTTGGATGAACAGGGTGAACCGGTCGAGCCAATTGGTGAAAACCTGGTATTGATTGAGGATTTTTATCTGCAACAGCCGGGGATTGACTGGCAGGAAATTTCCTTTTATGTGGTATGTGATGTGGAAAACCGGTTATTTGGGCCTCGAGGTGCTGCCTGGGTTTATGCGGCCCAGAAAGGGGCCAATGAGGAGGCCATCAAGCTATTGGATGATGGCTTGATGAAATTTGGTAAGCTGATGCATAAAAAACTGGGCAGGGACATTGCCAGCGTAAAAGGAAGCGGCGCTGCGGGTGGATTGGGCGCAGGGGCCATGGCCTTCCTGAATGCCAGGAGGAAAAGCGGTATTCAAACAGTCATGGATATTGTTGGACTGGAAAATCTGGTCAAAGAGGCTGATTTAATAATCAGCGGCGAAGGAAAGTTCGACCGTCAAACCCTGGAAGGAAAAGTAGTGGCCGGTGTTGGAAGCCTCGCAGTCAAATATCATCGACCATTTGGCGTCATCTGTGGCATCAAAGATGACAGCCTTACTGATAAAGATCTTATAAAACTGGGCATATCAAAACTGTTAACCCTCAAAAAAGACGATATGCCCCTTGGCTATGCCTTACAAAACGCCCGTAATTTGCTGGTGGCAAGGAGCGAAGAATTGATAAGAAATTTATGCCCACATTCACTTTAAAGACAGGTAATTGAAAGGGTGGAAGGTCTGTAAAACTTTCAATTTCAACGTTTAATCCAGTTTAACGATATCGCTCCTTTTAAAAATCGGTTTCACATACAAGCCGAGCGTGGGTTCAGCATACAAAGACGGCGGTACACTAATATCCCCTAAATACAATTCTCCCCGTTGTGATCTGACGTTGCCTGCGACCAGCCCTTGTTTAGGCAGGGCCAGGGTTAGTGTAGCGGTGGCTTTGATGGCTGGTTCATAGATTCTACCTCCTGTAAGGTCTATTCCGGATGGGGTGTCAAGGGAAAGGACAGGGCTATTTTGCTGCAGGCACCATTCTATCATGGTTTTAGCGGTTCCCCGGGGGTCTCCGTTAAGGCTATACCCGATAATGCCATCGATAACAAGTCCCGGGTTGGTGATAGTATCCAGCTTTTCGACGGGTTCAACAGGCACCTCCATGTTTTTCAGGATGTCGAGCTGGTGACCGGGAATTTTGGTCATGTTGTGTGGGTCTGTGATGAATACTTTGATATCGAAACCCCAGCTAAACAATCTTCTGGCACAAACAAGCGCTCCGCCGCCGTTGCCTCCTGTGCCGGCCAGGATTACGACGGATTTGTTTTTTTTCTTTTTCCCCAAAAATCTTTTTTTGGCGAGCAGGGCCAGGTTTCTACCGGCGTTTTCCATCATTTGAATCAGCTCGATATGATATTTTTCTATCATTAACCGATCCACTTCAATCATTTGTTCAGTTGACAAATAGGGAATTTCCTTTTTATAAAGGGGAAATGTGTTCTTCTTGGTTTTAAGCGTTTCCATACAGGTAAAAGTTAGTATTACGTAATTTTTTTCCGGATCCGGAGATAATAAATTCAACTGTGTCGGCAAGTTCTCCGGGCGTTACCCAATTGAGAAAGTTTTCATCGGGCATGGCTTTTCTGTTAGCTGGTGTATCTACGATACTTGGTACAATCACCGTTGTGTCAATGTTATGCGCATGGTATTGGGCGTTCAGAATTTCTGCCAAGGAAAACAGCAAGGATTTGGAAAGACTGTAGGCCAATACATTTTTACCTTCCTGTGGGTTGATGGCCGGTCTCGAACCAATAAGAATAATTTGTCCACCGGTTTCCTGATCCCGCATTTTTTCGATAGCAGGTTTCACCAGATTAAAAGCAGTATGAAAATTCAAATCAATCATTCTGTTAATACTGTTCATGGTGGTCTCATCCAGACTGCCCATTGAAAAACCACCAACGGTCAATACCAGTAAGTCAATAGTTTCTGCCCTGGATAAATAATGCTCTACAAACCGTTTTGTTTCAACATCATTTGTTAAATCTATCTGTTGATAAGTTACTTTCGATTCTGCATCGTTTTCAGATTTGTCCCCCGGTCCAAGTGTGGCGGTGATGGTATAATCAATACTTTTTAGTTTATTTACTATGGCGGTGCCGACAGCCCCGACCCCTCCTGATACTATGGCATTTTTGTGCATCATAAAATGATTTAATCTTTATAAGTGTTACAATTGTGTTTGTTCCCGGACATATGGCATTTCAACACCGCAGACGATTTATGGCAGAAATTTTTATATACCTCTGCCGCCAGTAACATACCGGCCACAGGGCTTGCAAAGTAAATCCAGACATGTGTCCAGATGTTGGCAGGTAAGGCAGACGCAACGGTCCTTGCCGGGTTGATGCTCATACCTGAAAACGGCGCTTCGAAGGTAATGAAAATGGCAAGCCAGATACCGGCAAATACTCCTGTTAAAGAAGCAAACTTTTGATTATTGCTGGCAAACAGGATGGTCATAAACAAGGTAAAGGCCAGGAGTGCTTCCAGCAGCATTGCCCCGAACCAACCAAGCGGTCCGGGTATGGTTACCGCGTAGTTTACCGAGGCGCTGGAAGTGTATGAGTACAACAATATTTTGAACAGCAATACACCCAGGTAACCACCGATAAATTGAAACATGATATAAAAAAAGGCATCCTGATTACTGATTTTTTTTAACCGCAGAAAAGAAAGTGTTACCGCAGGATTTAAATGAGCACCGGACTTTTTTCCCCAGGGAGAATAAATAATGCCTATGGCGGTGAGGCCCATTGCCACGCCAATAAAAAGCCTTCTTAACATGGGACTGCCATCAAAACTTTGCCTCACCGGCCAATCCGGATGTTCAACGATGATGGTAAAAAGAACAGCCGAAATCATAAAAGTGCCCAGGCCCCAGGCTTCTATGAAATAAACAGGCCAGTTTTTTTTGAATGCTTTAATCATTTTGAAATAAACCTGCTGTAAAAATTACCCTGATTAGCTGGGCAACTGACCATGCCTGTTGGGAACAACCCTTGCCCATCTTAGGTTTGTCACCATCAAATATTTCTGAGATTCCAATGATGCAACCGTCCTTGTAGAAATGATCTTTTAATCCTAAGATGTGTGTTTCTACCTCATCTTTGGCCTTTTTGGAATAATTATTTGTTTTTAACAGGGCGAGGTAGTACTCACCCAACAAAAAGGGCCATACGGTTCCCTGGTGATAGGCTGTATCACGGCTCCACTGGTTGCCCTGGTAGGTGCCGATGAAATCACGACTTTGGGGGCTGAGTGATCTCAGCCCGTACCTGGTTAAAAGATGTTTTTTAACATGATTGATCACGGATTTGCTTTCCCTGGTATTCAAGAGGGGAAAAGGAAGACTGACGGCATAAATCTGATTAGGTCTAATGCTTGTGTCTGGCTCCGCCCCGCAGTATATCATGTCATTCAGATAACCTTTATCATTCAGAAATTCTTTCCTGAATGATTTTTTCACCTGTTGTGCCAGATTTGGTGTAATGGTATTTTTTTTGCCCAATTCATCGGAAAGCAAATCAAAGATCATTAACGCATTGTACCACAAAGCGTTAACCTCTACCGGGCAGCCATTTCGGGGGGTTACTACATAGTCACCTATCCGTGCATCCATCCAGGTTAACTGCGTGTCAGGCTTTCCGGCATACAACAGGCCGCTTTCAAGTACATGTATATCATACCTGGTTCCTTCCAGGTGATATTTAATAATTTCGGCCAGCCTGGGGTAGGCTTTTTTTATAAAACTCTTTTCCTCAAATTTCCGGTAGTATTCATAAATGGCAATAAATAACCACAGTGTTCCATCTACGGTATTATACTCCGGTGGTTCATCAGCATAATCGGGAAACCGGTTGGGGATCATTCCTTTATCCAGATAAGCTATGAAAGTGTTAATAATTGAGCTGGCGGCCTTTTTATTGTCGGTGGCGATGCACAGGCCCAGAACGGATATCATCGTATCACGGGCCCAATCTGAAAACCAGTGATACCCGGCAATGATCGAAGCACTATCGGTTGATTTTCTGTGTACGATAAACTGGTCCCCGGCATATATGAGATCCTGGACAAATTCATCTTTTATATCTTTTTGGCGGATAGATCGGATGTATTTTTCTTCCTGCTTTTTCAACTTCGCCGGGTCGTGTTCAAGGTACTCCTTGTCGGTGGTAAAAAGTAAATAAACATTTTCGCCGGCTTCGAGCTCCACATCCAGGTAACCTGTGCTGCAGGCATCTTCGGCAAAGTCCATCCCCCTGTACTGCTCTATCGCGTATTCAATATTTTTAAACCAGTATTTAGCATCGATAAAGTCCCCTTTGGAATATTTAAAATAGACCGGTATTTCTCCGTACCTGGGATAAATGACATGGGCCTTGCTATTTTTTTCAACATAAAAATCATATAGGGGGTTTTCAAAAAAAAGGCCATGGAAGTCCCTGTCCGAATACAAAGGATTTAACCGGAGCTTAAGCTGATCCCGGGAGGTATTTTGGTATTCGACAAGGGTTGTATTGGTGTTTTGTACCATGAATACGGTTTTTTCAATGCTGAGCTTGTCCACTTTGTATCGGAACATTGGAAAAGGTTTCCGGTCAAAACCGATCTGGTTTTGACAACCCTTAGGGTAAAATGTGTTGGGATATTGGTTGGTGGATAAGGAATAGCTTTTATCACCGTGCAAAACGGTTTCTTCTACCTTAGCCACGAGCACTCTTCGCTCAGTAGGCGGGTTCAGTGCAGCCACCAGCAGGCCGTGATACTTGCGGCTGTTCATTCCGATAATCGTGGAGGAGGCATATCCTCCCAACCCATTGGTATAAAGCCATTCTTTTCTGATATAAGCTTCCGGGTTTGCGTTTTTTTTGATTTTTATCATGCTATTATTTTGTTGCCAATACTTACCAGCCACAGCGGTCGATTAGCGCTGCGACGACGCCGGTCCACCCGGTTTGATGCGAAGCACCAACCCCACGTGAGTTTTCACCATGAAAATACTCATAAAAAAGAACCAGATCTTTAAAATGGCTTTTCCTGTACAGCGCTACACCATCATTCACAGGACGGTGCCCGTTTTTGTCGGGGAGAAAGATTCTGATGAGCCTGTTTGAAAGTTCGTCAGCTACCTCATTCAGGTTAGCAAAGTGACCCGAACCGGTAGGTAATTCAACCTGAAACGTATCCCCGTAGTAATCATAGTATTTTCTTATTGACTCGATCAACAGGTAGTTCATGGGCATCCATACAGGTCCCCGCCAATTAGAGTTTCCGCCAAAAAGATGTGTGGTTGATTCCCCCGGTTGGTAGTCCATGCCGAATTCTTCACCATCGATATTGACCCGGTAACCCTGCCGGTGGATTTTTGATACCGATCTTATGCCTCCCGGTGCCAGGAATTCACTTTCGTCTAACATCGCCTGCAGCAGTTTTTTTAATTTTTCTTCATCGACCAGGGAAAGCAAAATCGAGCCATGGTCTCTTAGTTCCCGTATAACACAATATTCGCCCAACTTGTTTCGGTATTTTACAAACCAGTTGAGTCTGGAAAAAAAATCAGGTACTTTTTTGAGGAGTTTTGTGGCTATAACCTCTACCCCGAATAGTGTCGATAGCCCTACCAGTGACCTTACTTTCAAGGGAATGTACCTACCGTCCGGTATAGCCAGAAGGTCGTAGAAAAACCCTTCCTCCACATCCCAGGCACTGGCCCAGTCATGGCTCATCCTGTTAATGGCTTCGGCAATGTAGATAAAATGTTCAAAAAATTTGGTGGCTACATCCTCGAAAGCATCGTCTTCGGTGGCAATTTCGAGGGCCATATGCATCATGTTCAGGGAATACATGGCCATCCAGCTTGTTCCATCTGCCTGCTCCAGTACGCCTCCTTTGGGCAACTGATTGCTGCGGTCAAAAACGCCGATGTTATCCAGCCCCAGAAAGCCGCCTTCAAAAATATTTTTCCCTTTTTTGTCTTTTCTGTTAACCCACCAAGTAAAGTTTAGCATCAGCTTTGAAAAAACCCTTTTCAAAAAGTTGATGTCGCCGGTTCCGGTTTTATTTTTTTCTATCTCATAAACTTTCAGGGCTGCCCAAGCCTGGACAGGGGGGTTGACATCACTGAATGCCCACTCATAAGCGGGTATCTGGCCATTGGGTGCCATGTACCATTCGCGCATGATCAGGATGAGTTGATTTTTGGCGAAACCGGGATCGATCAGGGCCAGTGGGACGCAATGGAATGCCAAATCCCAGGCTGCGTACCAGGGATATTCCCATTTGTCCGGCATGGAAATAATGTCGTTGTTATTGAGCGTTTGCCATTCGTGATTCCGGCCAAACTTTTTCCTGTTTTCGGGCGGTGCGGGCTGTCCGGGATCCCCATTTAACCATTCCGGAATGTCTATGTGATACAACTGCTTGGTCCACAGCATCCCGGCAAATGCCTGCCTTTGTACATTGGCGGTTTCTTTATGGCCGTTTTCAGGTATGAACCGACTGTAAAAACTATCTGCCTCTTTTGCCCTTTCACGGAAGCTTTCGGTGAAGGTTTCCTTTAATGGATTTTTGCTGAAAGATTGTGCAGAGAGTCTGAGATTTACCGCACATGATCCGCCCCCTTTAACCATAAATTTGTAATAGGGCGAAAACTTGGTACCGGCATTATAGTTATTAAAAAACTGAAAATCATTGTTGATTACTGCATCGTTGATGCTGTCTTTGACGAAAGGCTGCTTGTTGGGGTAATTAAACAATCTTTCGGAGTTTGTCTCATTTTCAGTGAACAGGAACCTTTCCGGTTGGTCGAAATACAAATAATAATCCCCGAGGATTTTGTGATCGGCATACACCCCGCCAAATCCCTGAAGGTTTTCAATTTTTTGTATGACCGGTTTAAAATCGATTTTATTAAACGACCATAGATTTCTGAACCATAAGGTGGGCAGCACTACTAATTCTGCCTGCTTTTTGCCCCTGTTGTATGCGGATATCTTGATTAAAATATCATCGGGCCCTTCCTTGGCATATTCGATGTAAACATCGAAATATTGATCATGATCGAATATCCCTGTATCAATTAGTTCATATTCCTTTTCCAATTTAGATCTCGCTGCATTGGTATGCAGCAAATCGCTGTAGGGAAATGCAGCTTGCGGATACTTGTACAAATATTTCATGTACGAGTGGGTAGGGGTATTGTCCAGGTAATAATAGAGTTCCTTTACATCTTCCCCATGATTACCTTCAGAGCCTGTTAGGCCATACAGCCTTTCTTTCAAAATCGGGTCTTTGCCATTCCACAATGCCAATGAAAAGCACAGGTTTTGAAATTCATCGGAGATGCCGGCCAGTCCGTCTTCGCCCCACCGGTAGACGCGGGACCTGGCGTGGTCATGGGGGAAATAGTCCCAGGCTTCACCGGTGGCACTGTAATCTTCCCTTACGGTGCCCCATTGCCGTTCACTTAAGTAAGGTCCCCATTGGAGCCAATTGATTTTACCGTTGTAATGGTCATCAATTCTTTTTTGTTCTGCAGATATATTTTTCTTTGCCATGGAAAACTCGGTTGGAATTTGATAAATTAGCCATTGGTCGTAAAACCCGGATAACAGGTCATTGCACCATCTACGAAAATGGTTGTTCCGTTAATATAGTCCGACTCATCGGAGGCGAGCCATGCAGCGGCCGCTCCGATATCGGAAGGTACACCGATTCTTTTGTAAGGGATCAGCTCATTGAGCTTTTCAAGTGCTTCGGGTGTTTCCCAAGCATCTTTGTTGATGGGGGTTTGTATAGCTCCCGGAGCAATGCTGTTGGCTCTGATTTTTTGGGGCCCATATTCCTGGGCGATGGTTTGCATCAGCATCACCACGGCGCCTTTGGAAGCGGCATAGTTGGCGTGGCCGGCCCAGGGTATGATTTCATGCACCGAGCTCATATGAATGATCTTGCCCATGGAACAGGATACGTCCTCTTTCAGCCCCCGCCTTAAAAACTCGCGAATGGCCTCCCTGGCACAAAGAAACTGCCCGGTCAGGTTTATATCCAATACCAGTTGCCACTCTTGGAGGGGCATTTCATGCAAAGCAAAATCACGTTGAATGCCAGCATTGGCTACGCAAATATCGACGGTGCCAAACTGATCGATGGTTTGCCTGAACATGGCCTGTACCGCTTCTTCCTTGCTCACATCGGCTTTTATGGCTATACCGGTTCCGCAAAGTTCATGCTGGCAAATATTATGCGCCACCTCTTCAGCAGACTCGGGGTTTGAAACATAGTTAACCACTACATTGGCTCCGTCTTTACCCAGGGCCATGGCGACAGCCTCTCCGATTCCTGAGTTGGCACCGGTTACAATGGCAGTTTGGCCTTTTAACCTGTCGTTGGGTTTTTGGTACATATTTAGGTGTTAGTTAATTTATTGATAATCAGTAATTATTGTTTTGTGTGAACGGCTATTTTTCCGCCGATTTTTGTTCTGATACGGTACAGGCTGGAATGGGCAGTCAGATATAATGATTTTCCAACATCACCCCAAGCCATGTTAGCCGGTCTTTCCGGGGCTATAATTTTACCCAGGTATTTCCCTTCGGGTGATATTATCCAGACACCCCCGGGGGCAGAGACATAAATATTTCCTTCGTGATCAACCTTTAGGCCGTCCAATGCTTCATTGTCATCTGTTAAATTCATGTTAAAAAACTCTTTTCCATCAGTTAATGATCCGTCTTGCCGCACCGAATATTTCCAAATTGATTTGGTGTTGTGTACGTTACGAATGTCCCAGTTGCTTACATACAGATATTTTTCATCAGGGGAAAAAGCAATGCCATTGGGCCCGCCCAAATCAGCGGCCACTTTCAGCACCTTGTTATTTATAATACAATATACAGCCTGATCCGGTTGCTCTTTTTGCGGATCTTCATAAAATTTTTCTAATCCGTAAGGTGGATCGGTGAAATATATGGCGCCATCAGACCTGACCACCAGGTCGTTGGGGCTGTTTAATCTTTTCTGATCATATGAGTCTGCCAGTACTGTCACAGGTCCTTTTTTTTCATGTCTTATTACCCTTCTGTTTCCATGTTGGCAAACAATCAGTCTGCCCTCATTGTCAATCGCCAATCCGTTTGATCCCGGTTGCCTGATTTTGCCTATGTCAAAGCCTGTATACCCGGATTTGGTGATGTAAACCGACACATTACCTGTAGCATTGTCATACCGGTATATTACGTTGGTATTGGGGTCGGTGAAAAGCAAATAACCTTCCGGATGCCATACCGGGCCTTCGATGAACTGAAATCCGGTGGCTAACTTTTGGATTTTAGCGTTTTTATCTAAAATGTTGTCGATTTCCGGATTTACCCTGGCTATGCTTCCGAGGTTTTCCCAACCGGCATACACGGGCTTTTTACTGTAAAAATCCAGTGTCGCCGAACGTAACCAGATGTAATTGGAAGGTGGGTCAGCCATAGGACCGTTGATGCCCAGAACAGCGATTTGAAATTCCTCGCCCACTTTGGCATGTTCGGTCAATAAAACCCTGTTTCTGGCATTAAATCCTTTCACAACTTTCCCTCCGGACTGGCCAAAGGCTTTATTTAAACGTCCGTTAACCCAAATTTCCGCATAGTCGTCCACTACAATTTCAAAAAACACCCTGGAATTCCGGGTGTTAAAATCTAGGATTTTTGGTGGAATTTTAACCTTTATCCTGTACCAGACGAGCGAAAACAGGCCACTTCCTCTTCTTTTTTCCAGCGTACCCTGGTCCAGTGTTTCCCATTGGCTGTCATCAAAGTCAATAGCTCCGGCTTTTGGATGAATGTCCCTGGTTTTGATTTTTTTGCCGGTAGGATACAGGTACTGCTTATCTTTTCCCTGTGGCCCAGGGGCCTTGAAGTCCGCAGTTACTACTTCTGCCGGAAGAAATTTCCATATTGCTTCAACCAGTTTTACGCCTTCTGCCGATCGAAGATCGACAATAGCCTCAGGCGTACCCATCGATAGCTCTACGGATTCCTGAGCATGGGCAAAAAGCGGAGGCGTAATTATTATAATTATTATCAGGTATTTCATTTGTTTTAAATTTGATTGGGCTATAGATCACCCGGCAAGACTAAACGTAAATAGCACGCTTAACCGATGCCTCATGCCAATACTCATAGGTGAACTACTGAAAATTAACCTTTAATCCTGCCACAGCACAATAGCCGTCATACTTTGGCGCATATTTGTCAGGGTTTCCATCAAACAATTGCTTGTTTGCTATGGAAGTGAAATGATAGGTGGCGTGCTGGTAAAAAGACGCGTAGGTGCTTGTACCTTTAACAGGTTTGTTTTCGGTGAAATAAGCTACCACATCATAGCCATTCAGCATGACACCTTGTTGGTTTACATTGACCAGTGAATACTCTTTTGTTTGGTTGAAAGTATTCAGGTTGACGGTCAAAACGAGCAATAATATACTTAACATTTTCATAGGGTTTTTTAAGGGCAAATAAAAGTATAAGTGGGATTTACGTCTGTTGTATAAAATACATCACTCCGTAATTAGCAACACATGGCCATTGGGATCTCTGACCAGAAATCCACTTTTTGCGTTAAAGTGATATTTTTGCAAGTCCACAATCCGGTTTGAAATAAATGCTGCCCCGGCTTTTTGTAATTTTTGATACACTTGTTTAATATGCTGTACTTTCAATTCGGTATGCCAGTGCCATAAATCATTTGGCTTGGAATTTTCAGGATAGGGCCTCCCACCGGGAGGAGCCAGGTAATTTAAAAACTCCAGGCCCATGCCTTTATCTCCATGCAGTCCGGTAATGAGCAGCCGGGCTCCGAAAACCTGGTTCAGGTGTTCCTGTTCGGGGCCATAATTTTCACTTTGACCGCCCACCTGCATGCCGAGGATATCGCGGTAGAAGATCAAGGACTCCTGCGTATTGGCCACTGCAAAGGCGGTATGATCAATGCCAAGCAATAACTGATCTCCTGTGGTCTGCCAGCGTGGATTTCCTTTGCCTGCCGGAAAATAAATGATCTCCAGGTTGTGGTCATCCGGATCCCGGAAGTAAAATGCGCTGATCCCGGCCGCGGCCGGGATGTAATCGGGCAAAGTTTGTGGTGACGTGGAAACGTGCTTTACGTGGTGTTGCCTCAGTCGCGCATAGGCCCTATCCATATCGCTCACCACAATGGCAATGTGATGAAACCACAGGTCATTGCTTTTTGAATCCATAGGAATTTTTCTGCCACCTTCCTGTGCCATGAATTGTATCAGCGCTATTTTTTCTTCGCCCAGGGTCAGATGTGCCTTTCTGATTCTTACATTGTCCATTCCAAACAGTTGATCGAGCGCTTTGCCATGTTCGATTGTTTCAAAGATTTTTTTGAAATTTAAGACTTCCTCAAAGAACCGGGTGGATTGACTCAAATCGGCGACTGTCATAGAGACCATGCCGACTTCTTCTACTTTCTGGGCCAGTACATTGGCTTGCATGCCCAGGACCAGCAGGAGGTACAGCACCATTTTTCCTCCGACAAACCGGATGTCCCGGCTCCCCCGCCTGGCGCCAGCGTCCCGCTTGTGCCGGGTTAGCCTTTGTGCCCTTTGTGCCTCCGTGTCTTTGTGGTGAAGAAAGGTTAACCACAAAGGCACAAAGACACGAAGTTTGTTTACGATACGCCTCATCGATTATCAGCTATTTTCCAGAAGATGGTCACCAACCCTGAGGGCATTGGCTATAATGGTTAAACCAGGGTTCACTGCTGAGCTTGAAACGAAGAAGCTGCCATCTACCACATACAGGTTATCCAGGTCGTGGGCTTTGCAGTTTATATCCAAAGCCGAGGTGGCTGGGTCGTTTCCAAACCTTACCGTTCCGCATTGATGGGCTGTTCCTGCCAATGGAATTTTTTTACCTAAATAAATAGATTGGGAAAACAATTGCTCTTCACAGCCCAGGTGTTTCAACAGCTTTTTCAGTTTGCCCATTAGCCGTTTATGGCCCTCCAGATTGTTTTCTTTATAAAACAACTGCAACTGACCATTTTTATTCACCATGACACGATTATCCGGATCAGGCAAATCTTCTGAGGTAAGCCAAAAGTCGACGGCGTGTTTAGCCATGTAATCCAATGCCATGTTCGGAGCAATCGCCGGGGCATCGCCCTTAAGCATTTCGGCGTTGGATTTTCCCAGCATTTGAATGTGGCCCAGGGGATAGTCCCAATCGTCGCTTCCGAAATAATAGTCATTTATTGCAAAGGTCTTACCAAACCGGGTTGGGTTAGGTTTTTTTGAAATGGCCAGCATGGCTGAGTTGTTATGGCACATGTAGTATCTGCCCACTACGCCAGAACTATTGGCCAGTCCATCCGGATGTTTATCATTGGCTGAACGGAGTAGCAGGGCGGCAGAATTAATGGCACCACAGGAAACAATCACTTTGCCGGCAGTGAAAATTTGTTTTTCCCCGTTTCCTGAGGTGTGAACTTCTTTAATCGTTTTTCCTGAATCATCAGTCACCAGTTTTTCAACCAAGCAGTCTGTTAACAATGTTACATTCCTATGTTGAAGGGCCGGTTTAATGCCGATGACATGGGCATCGGCTTTTGATTCCGTGGGATCGGGAAAGCCATCGAAAGACCCCATGACAAACGGGGCCTGCCCTCCGGAACTTTCATCGGGTAATTGCACACCTACCGGTAAGGGGAAAGGATGCAGCCCTGCTTTTTGAAAATCATCGTATAACTCCTGAATACGAGGTTCCTGTGGCAGGGGATCGTAGGCATATGGTTTGCTGGCTGGGGGTTCTGTAGGGTCGATTCCTCTTGATCCGTGAACGTGGTATAGTTTTTCAGCCTGACAATAATAAGGTTCCAGGTCTTCATAAACAATGGGCCATGCAGGGGAAAGGCCCCCATGATGTTTGATTTCGCCAAAGTCTTCTTTTCGAAATCTCAACAAGGCTGCCCCGTATACTTTTGTGTTGCCACCCACATAATAATGAATTCCGGGATGAAATTCTTTTCCTTTCGCGTCAAGCCAGGTTTCCCTGGCCTTGTATTTGGCTTCGGTAAAGACCGCTCTGGTACTCCAGTTATCCTCTTCCCTGGGCGGGAAACCGCCCCTTTCAAGGATTAATATCTTCTTTCCTGAGGAGGCAAGTTTGCAGGCGAGTGTGCCACCTCCCGCCCCAGTGCCGATAATGATAAAGTCGTAGTTCATCTGGTTATGATTTTTGAATAGTAAGATGGTCGATCAGTAAATTTTCACGTATCCGGTCAAAGAATCATTACATTCGATAAGAGACAAGGTAGCAAAGACAAAATGTCCTGTCACTGCAATGGTTTGAAGAGGGCTTATTCGAAGTTGTGGATGTCCACAATCTCAATCTGTCCTTTCGAATAATTAATATCCCCTGCTTCCCGCAATTGGTTAAGAATATTGGTCACGGTGACCCTGGTACTGCAAATAAGACTGGCAATATCTTTATGGGTCAGATAATTTTGTAATTTAACCGTGCTTCCTATCTGCTCGCCTTCACTGGTAGCCCAGTCTTTGAAAAAGTTAATAAGACGGCTTTTCACATCTTTGAGATAGGCTACGTTTTTGAATCTGTTTTCAATTTTTCTGTACTTTTCCCAAAGCTCGGTATTTAATTTCAATGAAAAGTTTGGGTTATTCTTTATGAGATCATTGATCACCAGGGAGGGAATTTTACAAATAAGTACGCGGCCGGATATCACTTCCACATATTCAAAGTTTAAATGATTTCGTGTGGGCAGCAGGTCGCCAAAAAAATCATTTTCCTTTAAAACATCTTTGATGAGCTCATTGCCTGCGCAGTCTATCTCACATAGTTTGATCTTACCGGAAATGATAAAATAAGTATATCGCACCAGTCCACGGCAATGGCTGATGGTTTCGCCTTTTTTATAAGTCTGGTACTTCAGGTTTTCCGATATAAAATCAAATTGCGGTGGTGTTAAATCCTGGAACAGGGGATTGTATCTCAGGTGGTCCGCTGTCTGGTCTTTTTTAGTTGATGGGATCATTCTCGATTAGTTTTTCGATGTCTTCAATTAGTTTTTCAGAAGAGGTAATACCTTCAATCTTATTGACTATTTTACCCCTTTTAACAAATAGTATGGTTGGAAATTTATTTAACTGATAAGTCCTGATCAACTCTGAATCTGACTCCAGGTTGATCTGATAAAAGTCCAGGTACCTGCGATAGTCCCTGGCCAGTTTTTTGATGATCGGGTCGATGATGTAACTGCCTCCCAACCAATCCACTGTAAACTCAAATAAGGCCAGGGATTGTTGTTCCCGGATTTTCTTGCTGAAATCGTCTTTGGATAGTTTGTGATAATAGGAAATCAAAACAGATTTTTAGCTCATCTTTATCCAAAAGGTATGCCAATCTGCTTTCTAAATAGCAAAGATTTGATTTTCAGTATTTTATATAAAATCTTGCAAAAAAATCCCAATCAGTATTTTCTCATATATCAGAAATATTCTATTATACGAGAAAACTATTTTTTTATTCCCAGCTTATTCATCCTGAAAAAAAGTGTCTTTGGATTCATGTTCAACAACTCCGCCGCCCCGTTTTTTCCACTCACCTTCCAGCGTGTTAATTCAAGGGCTTTGAGAATATGTTGCTTCTCGGCCTCTTCCAGGGTCAGAAAGTCGGGTTGATTTTTTATGGTAGGCATTTTGTTTTCCAGATGCATTAGCTGCAGCGTGGTACCTGTGCTTAGAATCATGGATCTTTCTATTACATTTTCCAGTTCCCTGACATTACCCGGCCAATGATAATTTATCAGGTTATTCAATACTTTTTTAGGGATTTTATTGATTGACCTGCCAACGATAGGTTCGTGTTTTTGCAAAAAGAAATTGACAAGAATGGGAATGTCTTCGGCCCTTTCTCTCAGGGGGGGAATGTGGATGGGGAAGACATTAAGGCGATAATAAAGGTCTTCCCGGAACTCGCCTCTGGCGATAGCCTGTTCGAGTTGCCTGTTGGTAGCAGCGATCACCCGCACATCGATAGGGTGGGTCTTATCGCTACCTAACCGCTGAATCTCGGATTCCTGCAACACCCTTAACAATTTGGCCTGTAACTCAATGGGCATTTCTCCTATTTCGTCCAGAAAAATTGTTCCTTTGTCGGCGAGCTCGAATTTTCCTTTTCTCGTTGAAATGGCGCCGGTAAAAGCGCCTTTTTCGTGACCAAATAGTTCACTTTCAATCAATTCGCGTGGCAATGCAGCACAGTTAACCTTGATCAATGGACATTTACTCCGGTTACTGATGTTATGTAAAGCCCTGGCCAGTAATTCCTTTCCTGTGCCTGATTCACCGGTGATCAGAACGCTGGTCTTGGTATTGGCGACTTTTTCAACGTTTTGCAATACCTCCCTGAACAGTGGGCTTTTGGTGACAATGTGGTTAAAGTCATGCTCCAGCTTTATTTCTTCCTTCAGGTAGAAATTTTCCTCGGTTAACTTATCATTGGCAACTTTCAAATCATGAATAAGCTTTTTATTGTCTTTTCTTAACTGGTAAATCTCGCAGGCCCGCTCAAGGACATACTTCAGCTCATTCTCATTCCATGGCTTGGTAAGGTATTGATAAATGCCGCATTCATTGATAGCTTTGATGAGCACGCCCATGTCCGAATAGCCCGTTAAAATAATTCTTGTGGGTTCCGGAAATTCAGCCACCAGTTTTTTAAAAAATTCGAAACCGGTCATTTCGGGCATCCGTTGATCTGCGATGACTACTTGAACCTGGTTCTCCCTGAGTATTTCGAGTCCTTCGTATCCGGTTTCAGCGAGGAATATATGAAAGTCCCATTTAAACGTGGCTTTAAAAGCCCGTAGGTTAGAAGGTTCGTCGTCTACGTATAAAACGCTGTACTTTTTGTCTGCCATCAAAAAGGTTAATTATTTATTTTTTGGCACTTTGATCATGAATTTTGTGCCTTTTCCAGTTTGGCTTTCCACACTGATTTGTCCACCGTGTTCCTTGACGATGTTGTAGGAAATTGATAAGCCAAGGCCTGTTCCCTGCCCAACCGGTTTGGTGGTGTAAAAAGGTTCGAAAATTTTTTCCCTGGATGCAGGAGGAATCCCTTTTCCGTTATCACTAATGCTTACGCAGACATGCTTTTCATCAGATTCGGTTTCAATGGTAATGATTCCGTTTTCCATAGCTTTCAGTTCCTGGATAGCATTGATGACCACATTCATAAAAACCTGGTTTAACTGGCCTGGCAGGCACTGTACCACCGGGTCACTGGCCTTGAAATCTTTTTTAACGGATATATTATTTTTTAGTTGATTAGAAAGCAGCAACAAGGTTGATTCAAGCCCCTTGTGGATGTCTTCATGTACTGAGTCGACATCGGCACTCCAGACAAAGGTTTGTAAACTTTTGACAATTTGTGCCGTTCTTTCCGCACCTTCCTTGATGGTGGGGATCATTTCTTTTATATCTTTTTTTAAATCCTCATAGTCCAGCGCCTCCTTTTTCTCCAGAATAGCCAAAAGCTGTCTTTTCAGATTCTGCTCGCCATTTAGTTGTTCGTATTCGCTGATTATTTCGAGGAATCGTTGCAGGTTTTTATCCAACCCGTTAATTCCGTTGAAGATAAAATTAACCGGGTTATTGATCTCATGGGCTACACCGGCAGTGAGCTGGCCGAGAGAGGCCATCTTATCGGCCTGGATTAACTGGCTCCGCGCTTTTTGCAATTTTTCCTGGGCCTTCAATTCTTCAGTGATGTTATCAAACATGATCAACTGGTATTTTGCTTTTCCTGAAAAATCGGTGATCATGGAGCCTGCCGCTGTCACATATATGGTATCACCCGCTTTGTCGATGAGCCTTTTTTTTCTTTGATAAAACTTCGATTCATTAAAAAGGCTGTTGTTACTGCTCTCATGCCTGGAAGGAAGCAAGTCTTCGGGATGAACAAAATTTTGCATGGATTTACCCTTGATTTCTTCTTCCGGATAGCCCAGAATTTGACAAAACTGTGGATTACATTTTATAATGGTTTTTAAATCCTTGTCAGCATAAGCGATACCAATAGGGCTTTGTTCGTAGATATTTCGAAACAGGGCTTCGCTTTCTTCCAACGCTTTTTTGTTTTCTTTCAGGGTCCTGGTTCTCTCCTCAACCAGCCCGGTCAGTTTTATATTTCTGTTGCGGATAGTCTGCGTCCTGATCCTGAAAAATGCAAACAAAAATAAGCCAAAAAGCAGAACAGCGCCCCATTGAAACCATAGCTTTTCCCAAAATGGGGATTTTATAATGATAACGATAGAGAGACCCTCATTCCAATCCCTTTGGTTATGACAGCTTTTGACCTTAAACTTATATACACCACCGGGTATATTGGTATAGGTAGCATATCTTCGCGGCCCCACATAGTTCCAGTTTTTATCAAAACCCTCCAACTGGTATTGATAGACTGTTTTTGGTGCCGAGATAAAGTCGATGGCCGAATAACGAAAAGTAAACAGGTTGTCCCTGTAACTAAGAAATACAGTATCGGCCATCATTATAGATTTACGGAGGGGCCTATTGTCGCCGATGTCTGCCTTTTTATTGAAAATATCGAATCCGGTTAAAAGAATAGGTGCCGGGAAATTGTTTTCTTTGATGTTTTCCGCAGAAAAAATGTTAAAACCGTTGATGCCGCCGAAAATTAGCTGTCCCTGCCTGTTTTTAAAAGCAGCATTGGTATTGAACTCGTAACTTTGCAGCCCTTCGCTAACGTCGTAATTAAAAAAAATTTCATCGCCGGTGTCAAACCGGCTAAGCCCTTTGTTGGTACTGATCCAAAGATGCCGGTTGTTATCTTCCAGGATCGCATAGATCACTTCATTGGCAAGACCGTCACGCGTATTGTAACATTTGAATATCCCTTTTTGGGCATCATATTTATTGAGTCCTCCGGAAGTACCCACCCATAATATACCTGATTGATCTATGAATATGGTTCTGACAAAATTGTGGCTCAGGCTTGTGGAATCTTCGGCTGAATGGATAAAATGATTCGTTTTACCGGTGATTTTGTTAAATCTTATCAACCCTTCTTCCGTGCCTGCCCAAATAAAATCACCGTCATGTTTTAAATCCCGTATAGAGTTGATTTTCAATTTATTATTACCGACATCGAAGTAAAAACGACAGAATTTGCGCGTGGCCGGGTTAAAATGGTTCAGTCCATAGGCAGTGCCAACCCACAGGGCATTATCCTGGTCGGCTTTGATCACCCTGACAACATCATCACTGATCGTTGTGGAGTCATTTTCCACCGTTTTGTAGCTGGTTAAATGATTGGCGCCGATGACGAATGTAAGCAGCCCTTCCCCTTCAGTGCCCAGATACATTTGCGGCCCCATAGATTCCATCGATTTCACAATGGTATTACTTAGCTTTTCATGTATAGCCTGATTGGGATGTGTGGTAACAATATGGCCTTCCTTACTGTCATACAAATGTAAGCCCCCTTCCGTACCTAGCCACAGATATGGCCCATTTTCTTCTATTGCCCATACCTTGTTGTTAACAAGGTCATTTTTTTGAAAGGGGTCGATAAGCATTGGATTGAATTGAAATGAGAATGGATCCAGGCGATTTAAGCCACTCCCTGTGCCAATCCATAAATTGCCGGCATTGTCTTCCAGGATAGAATGAACCGTATTATTACTCAGGCTATGGGGTTGGCCGCCCTGATGCCGGTATACATGAAACCGTTTTGTTGCAGGGTTGTACCGGATCAGTCCGTTTTCAGTACCAAACCAGAGGGTTCCGTCTCTCCTTTGCAGGCCGCATCTAATGAAATCATTACTTACCGGGCTGTTTTGTGAAGTAAAATGGGTATAGTTTTTCAACTGTGCGTCATATTTAAAAATGCCCACATCGGTGCCTACCCAGACATTTTGATCGTTATCTTGAATGATGGCATTGACCATGCAGGCGTTGATACTTTTTTCAGGAGGCCGGTTGTCTGTGATTTGTTGAAATTGCCGGCTTTCCGTGTCGAACCGGAATAATCCCTCTCCGGAGCCAATCAGCAAAATGGAAGCTGATAGTTGGCAGATAGACCTGATGATATTCCGGTTATTATTGGGGGGTGGGTTAATATAGTACCTGGAAAAGGTGTTATTTTGGTAGTCGAATTTGTTCAATCCTTCGGCTGTACCCACCCAGATGTCTCCCTGGTGATCCTGGAAAATGTTGGTGACATAACTATTGCTTAAATTGTTTTGATTATTGGGATCAAAACTAAAATGTTTGCATATTTCTGTTTCTACATTTAGTAAATCCACCCCCGCAGCATTTCCAATCCAGATATTTCCTTTTTTATCATCTAAAACAGCCATTATTTCATTGTCACTGATTGAACCGGGGTCTTGAGGGTCTCGCCTCATGGTGACAAATTCGTAGCCATCATATCTGTTGAGCCCGTCGGCGGTACCTGCCCACAAAAACCCCATCATATCTTGCTCCAGGCTGAGGATGGTGGACTGGGATAAGCCCTGATCAACTGATAGCTGGGTAAATCGGACGTTATTTGTTTGTGACCAGGCCGGGTTAAACCAAAAGTTACCTATCAGTAATGCGTATAGGCTGAGTTTATTCACGCTCCTCACTTTTTTTTCCAAAGGTATAAAATGCCCCTAAAATGAAAGTGTTTTGACTTAAATAACTAAATAAATGGTCATATTCAAGAAATACCGTAAACTTATTCACTGTATAGTGTGTTCCCGCACCCACATTCATCCCCCATTTTTTTTCTGTAACTTCTTCTTCAGTATCGGTATAATCTTCTTTTTCCTGACTGTAGTTAAGGCCAATCACCGGGTAAATGCCTAATTTATGGGCGACTTCAAATATGTAGTGTGCGTTCAGATTGATTTCAAAGAGGGAAATATCAATTTCTTCACTGGTACTGTTTTCAGTTCGTTTTTTAAAATAGGTGAATTCAGGCCCAAAACAAATTCTGTTATCGGCCAGGTTGTAATATCCCCTGAAATTGATGCCAGGTTCCCTAATGTCATCTCCATAAGCCAGTCCGGCGCCTACGCTGTATGACTGAGCCATTGCGCATTGCACCATCAGACATTGAATGAGTACAACGCAAATAATAAACGTTTTCATTTCATTAAAAAAAGAAGCCAAATCGTACAAAAATGCCTCGCTCATCATCGTTCGAGACCGTATAATCTGCAGAAATCACAAACTCCCCCAAAGGGGCAATCCAGATGCCGCCACCATAACCCCTGTGCCATTCTTCCTTGGTTTCATCGATCAGTGAGACATCTTCCTGATCCGTCCACACCCGGCCAATATCATGGATGAACGTAATGCCCAAACTGCCGGGGAAGAGAGGTGTTTTATATTCCAATAGCTTAATTCTCAGGTCTGTGTTTTGGTAAAATGACTCATCGCCGGCAAATCTGCCCCTTCTGTATCCCCTGAGGTTTTGAAAGCCACCCAGGCGCGGGGCCTGAAAAAACTCGAAGTCGCCGAAGTTCGCCTGGCCGCCTACCCTCAAGGCCAGCGTTGTCTTCAAAGACCCGCCAAAAGTAAAATAAGCTGAAAAATCGGAGGCAATGCTTTGGTAGTCATTTTCTTCATAGTTTGTTTGCGTGACAAGCTTGCCCGCCACATTCCAGGCAATACCCTTGGTGGGGAAATAATTAGAGTTTTTCAGGTTTAAACCATAGTTCAGGTTCATCCCCACATAGCTGCGGGTCCTGTCCAGCAAAGGCACGGCCGCATCGCTTCCTCTTCCTATCAGTTCCGGATAGGTGATAATGAATCTGTTGGGCTCATTGTCATTAAAGTCTGACTTGATATTTACCGACCGGAAAAACCCGCCGATGGTAAAAGTATGGATGTCATTGAGTACTTTCTGCAGGTCGGTGCGCAAAATCCATTGACCGAAGCGCGCGCGGTAAAACTGGCTGTCATCATCGCGTGCGTCTTCATCAAAACGGGTTCGGTTTCCAAAACCGTAAAAGAAATCCGCAATACTGGGCTGGTAGATGTCGGCCTCCAGCAGCAAATCCCAGGAACCGACCGTTTCGACAAAATGCCCCTTATACCTGAAATTGTAAGAGGCCGACCTTGGAGCCAGCGAAGCGGTGAGATTATGTTTTGCCCCAAACGGCGCTTTTCGGAATTTATGTTTAATAATAGAAATTCCCCCTCCTATAAACACACCGTCATCAGGGTTAAATCCACCTGTGACCAGCGGAATGACTTTGTCATACTTGTAGGCGAAGCGATCATATTGGTTGATATTTTCATCCTTATCGGAGGTTTTGTTTTTTAGGCCGTTTTTTGAGTTGATGGTGGTGTTTTTGGTCTTGTCATAAACGATTGTGTTGCGACGGCTAACATTGGAGCTGTCTTTGATTTGATCCTTTCCCTTCCCTCCTATGATTCTTACCCTGATACTGTTCTTAGATTCACCGGTTACGATAAAGCGGTCGTCATCACCCAAACCATACAACCTGATTTCTCTGGTTTCCCCGTATTTGAAAACACGGTCGAAGACTTTGAATTTTATTTCACCGGATTTTTCTTTAATCCTGTGAATTTTTACCAGGGCATCACCGTTTTTCCGGTGATTTATCTCAAACAGCTCTGCTTTGTTACTTCCCAGGATATTGACATTTTTATTCAGGAAAAGGTAAAAATCCCTGGCATAAGTGTGGAGGTGTTGTCGCCGTGATTTCAATTTTCCGATGATATTTTCGCCATTGATTTTGTAAATTTCTTCGGGCAGGCCTTTAATAGCCTCTTCTATCACTTCGTCGGTCAGTCTTTCCTGCAGGTCCCGGGCTGTGTTAAGCCAGTCGTCCATATCGGGTTTGGTCAAAAAAGTGCGGTCAAAATGGCGGGCATTGAAGCTTAATCCGGCCACATCCCTGATTTCTTCATGAAAGCCCTGGAATTTGGGTTGCCCCCATCTGCGTGAGCCTACCCTGATCAGCAGGCCATCTGACCAAAAAAAAGCCTGGTCCCTGTCTCTGGGAATCGGTTGATAAAAATTGAAACCTTCCTCATCTTTGAATCTGGCCCAGCGCCACTGGTCGTCGTGCCGGTCCCAGTCACCGATCCAGATATCGAAAAGCCTCGACCTCAGCACCTGATTCTGGTCTATATAGTGTTCATTGTCTTTCTGCGTTCTTTTAATAACGTCCAGGGTATTGATAATCTTTTTTGATCTGCCAAAACTTTCCACATCGCTCCTGTTCCTGGCCGGCCGCTCCTCATACAGGAATAAGCCATCGCCGAAATCGTCCCTGTAGATACCCAGGCGGGGGTCATCGGGCAGGTAGACCAGCTTCGGATTGGTGTGGTATACACCGGCAGCATGGGCCAATTTGGGAATTACAAATGCCCCGTAGGGATGAGAGGCAGATACCTGATCGGCTATAATATCAGAGGCGATGGTTCCTCTTAACGCCGCAGGCACGGCTTTTTCAGGAAACTTTTCAATGGACCGCAACACATATTGCTTGCCGTCTTTATCTTCCAACCTCAGCGAAATAGTTTGCAAGCCACCTCCTTTTTTAACAATTTTCATTCCACCCTTTTCTTTGCCGATATCAAATACAGGCACATTTTTAATCTCGGTCGCCCATTCGGTGCGATAATTTTTTCCCAATAACCCCGGTCTTTTTTGATCCTTGTTTAATTTCGTGGTAGCGATTGCATTAACGGTCTGGTTACTGTAATCCAGATCAGCATAGCGCGTTTCCAGGTCATCAGTGGCAGGGTTGTAAATATGGTTCAATAATTTTTCCCTGAAAGTCAACTGGATTTTACCCTCCTCAAGCGTCCAGAACTCCAGATATACGTCACCATTGTTGTAAAAATTTAACTTACCGAAACCAGGATTTCCATAGGCAAACCTGGCGCCATTGCCTGGCGCTGTTTGAGTGGCTTCGGCGATAGCACCACTAACAATGTAGTGTTGCTCCTTGTTTTTATGATATTGCTGTGAGCGCTCATGGCCTGACAAATACACCAGGTTGGGGTGCTGGGCGAGAATATTTTGTAGCCCTCTTCTCATGATCCTGTACCTCGTATCTGCCAGATCCTGAAGTCCACCCCTGTTTTTACGGTACCATGCGTAAACAGAACCCAAAACCGGCGGTAACAAATGCGTATAGGCAGGAAAATACCCTCCGTGGGGCCCATTGCTGAAAAGTAGATGGTGGCCTATTACGATTATTTTCTTATTCATGTGGCGCTTCAGGGCGTCATCCAATTGTACAATGAAATCCAGGTCACCCTCCATTTCACAACCAGTTTCCGGACCGCCTTTCTCCCATTCATGTAACCACCATTGCGTATTTAGAAATAAAAATACCAATCCCTCCCTTATCTCAACTTCATAAGGCCCGGGGCAGCCGTTGTTGGGCACCAGCACATTTTCCCCCAAATAATCTTCTAAAAATTCTTCCAGCCTTAAAATCCTTTGATAACCGCTTCTGCCACCATTAGCCCAATCATGATTTCCGGGAACAGCAAATACATCCCCCTTGAAAGCGCTGATAGTACCCAGTTTTCCTTCGAGCAATCTTTTTGTTCTTTTACGGGAACTTTCGGCAGTCGAATCGGACATGCCTTTTTTCGCACCATTGTTTCCCAACAGTATTAAAGCGCCTTTTTCCGTTGTTTCCAGGTGCTGTTTTAATCCCTCAAAGGCAGAGCCGCCGTTATCAGGGCTTTTATCCGCTCCTCCAAAAAAAAGAACAGCATAATCAGGTTTTCCGGAATCAGCCGTTGGAGGTTGGTAATCCACGGAGAAATGCGCTTTACGGGTAGCGCAGGCGCCCAGAATAAATATCAGTAATAGGGTAAACGTATACCTGTTTGTTAGCATGAGTTGGTCTCTTGGTTAAACAAAGGGCTAATTAACGACAAAAATTGATAAACCAGTGTATTTTAAACGACACCACTTCATAACCTTATGAAGTTTTTTTGTGTTTCACAAATTTCAATGGGTTATGAAGACTAATCATCATTTGCCGGGCCGTAGCGAACAATTGATTTCAATTGTCTATGAATTTGCAGAAAAAGAACTTAAAAATAAAGGTGATTCTGTTTATAAATTTAAAAAATATTTGCTTGAGCAGTATATAAAGGCCCTTAAAGAAGCGAGTGCTGCATTAAATTTTTCAGCGCACCAACTGCAGGTATTGACGTTGGCAATTTTGATAAAAATCCTGGAATACAGGGATGCAGATGTATTGTGTAAGGGGCTATTGGCAGAAACAGGCCTGGAAAAATCGGTGATAGACAAGGCACTGGCCCTTATCGATAATGAAAGTGCTGCCGAACACGCGCTTTTGACAGATATCTGCACAAGTATATATGGAAAAAAGTCCTTTTTCAGGTATGAGGCCCACCTGAGAAATTATCTGCAGGCAGTAAAAAACGAACATTACGATGATGAGCATTGGCTGGATTATTTGGATAATAAGCTCAGAAAACAACGTTATCTTTCAGCTTACGGTCAAAGTACTTATACATTTGGAATCGGGGACAATCTCGTGGTGCTGAATAAAATGAAAAAAAAGCTGGATAAAAAGAAAGATGCCTGGCTGGAAAGGGAACTGAAAGTCGATGAAAAGGGCTTAAAAGAGCTAAAAAAGAAATATGCCAAAATGGTTAACCGGCCGGAGCGTGGAATTGAAACCCTTTTCAGGCTGACGTCCAAAAATCATTATACCTTAAATGCCATGGTCGACAGAAAGTCTAATATTTTAATTTCGATTAATGCGATCATTTTATCCATCATTTTGGGTACTTTATTAGGAAAAATAAACGATGATCCCCATTTGATTGTACCCATTTTTTTGATCCTTGCCACTAATCTGGATCCATCGTCTTTGCCATCCTCGCCACACGTCCTGATAAAACCCATGGCAACAGTTCTGAACCGGGCTTTCATCATTTGTTGTTTTATGGCAATTTCAAAAACATGGAGGAAAAATCTTATGTAGATGGCTTGAATCAATTGATGGGCAGTGCTGACAAATTGTACAACAGTATAGGCAGGGATATTTATTATCTGGGGCTAAACCTGGACAGAAAATTCGGTTTTCTCCGGGTATCCTTCAATATCTTTATGTATGGCATCATTTTGTCAGTGATGACTTTTTTAATTTGTCATTTATTTTTTGCAGAAGTGGTTGGTTAAAAGGGTGTATCTGTGATTTTGCTGTTACTAAAGTATACTTAGTCCCTGGTTTTTGTAAGGCTCCAGCAACTCATGCCGGCTGTCTAATTCTGTGATTAAATAGTTAATATCTTCAATATCACAAACCTGATACTTATTAAAGGAGTTTAATTTTTCGGAAATACCCATCGCTACCGTTTGCTTCGCCGCATTAATCATCGCCTTTTTCATTTGTACAACCTCCCAGTCGAAGTCCGACAATCCATGTCTGACATCGAGATAGCTGGTGCCTGGAAAGCAAATATCGGCTTTGATCTGTGAGAGCAGATTGACCACATTACCACCTATGGCAATCTGCGCTTCCCTGGAAAGCTTTCCACCAATAAAGATGGTTTCGATATTGGGGTGTGATAAAAGTTGCAGGGCGGTTGTTAAGCTGGGGGTAAAAAAAGTAGCTTTGAGTTGTTTAGGAATCAGGCGGGCCAGTTCAAGATTGGTGGTGCCTCCGCTAATCAGGACCACCTGGCCATCTTTCAGCAACGTCATCGCTTTTTTGGCAATAAGCACTTTGTGTTCGTGGGCGTAAATCTCCTGTTCACGGTAGCTGTACAGATGATAGCCTTTTGAAATAGCTCCGCCATGCACTTTCTTGACTCTTCCCAGCGTGTCCAGCTCTTTCAGATCCCTTCTTACAGTGTCCTCAGATACGCCCAATTGGGCTGCCAGGTCATTGAGGAGCACCCTGTTATGTATTCTTACTTCATTGAGAATTATATTTTGCCTTTCTTCTTTTAACATAGTAACGAACTTAACAAAGTCATGCCAAAAATCATTCCCCTTTTTAATTCCGGGGATTTACAGCGGATCGAAATTACCCTGTCGGACAAATTATCATTTATGTCATTAAAGATCAAATATTGCAGGACATTGCAAAGATTATAAAAACAGCATTAATTTGCATATTATTATTTGTATTGCAAGATTATAATGAATTTTTATTCAAAAACTTTAATTATTTGCAATTATTTACAATTATTTACAATGTTATGCAATTTTTAATTGCAATGATAAGATTTATATTTTACATTTAGCTGGTAATCCTGGCAGGTTTCGAAGTTCACCATAGATACATGCCAGGCCCTTTTTTAGTGTAAGAAAGTTGGTGTAACCCATTATATATCCCACAGAAATGTTTGATTTTTTTGGAACAAAGCAGTTTTAGAGCAATAAGGTGTGGAAACATTAATCAAACGGTTACAGTTGGATCGACTCATCCGGTTTGGCCTGAAAACAGGATAAGCGGGTAAATAAGTGGCAGTCGATACAGGAGTCCTCTCAACTCCGGTCGGATCATGGGAAATCGTGGATATTTTTTGATGGCATTTTAACCCTAAATAATAATAAATATGAATGCAACGATTACACGATGTCCATTTTTGGAATTAAGGAAATTGCTTGTGTTTTCGCTGTGTATCCTGATGGTATCCCACCTCAGGGCGCAGAGTGACTACACCATTTCCGGAAAAGTTACTGACGGGAGTAGCCGTGAGCCGCTTCCGGGTGTTTTGGTACAGATTCAAAACACAACATTTGGAGGAATTGCCGATGCAAGCGGCAATTACAAAATTACAGCCAGTTTAACACCGGGTACCTACACCTTGATTTTTAGCTTTATTGGCTACGAAAAAAAAACCGAACAAATTAATCTTGACGTACAAACCGCTGTCACTGTCAATGCAGGCCTGGTGCAGGACATCATGCAACTGCAGGAAGTGGTAGTCACTTCATTTGGCGTTGAAAAAGACAAAAAGGAGCTGGGTTTTGCAGTACAGGAAGTATCGGGAAAGGAAATAGCCAATACCACCCGTCCTAACCTGATCAATTCCCTGCAGGGAAGGGTAGCCGGTGTGAGCGTAGGGGCTACCAGTGGCATGCCCGGGGCGTCATCTTCCATTGTGATACGTGGGGGTACCTCGCTGGATGGCAACAATCAACCTTTGTTTGTGGTAGACGGAATCCCTATAGATAACACCACATTGAACGAGGAAGATCTACTCAATCAAGCTTCCAACCGGCAGTCGGATTATTCGAGCAGGGCAGGGGATATCGACCCCAATGATATTGAAAGCGTCACGGTATTGAAAGGACCTGCCGCCGCCGCTTTGTACGGGATCGATGCTGCTAACGGGGCAATTATCATCACCACCAAAAAAGGTAGCAGCGGCGCGGCTAAAATCAACTATAATAATAATTTCCGGTGGGAAAAAATCAACCGTTTCCCCGATATCCTTAAAGCCTATAACACAGGAACCGAAGGGACTAATGATCCGGAGGTAGTAGGCCATTGGGGAGCACCTTTAGGACCTAATGACAGGGTGTACGACAACGTTGAAAACTTTTTTGAGACAGGATTTGCCCAGATTCATAATCTGAGTGTAAGTGGAGGAAATGATCAGATGACCTATCTGGCTTCGGGAAATTTTACCATGCAGGATGGTTCGGTACCTGAAACAGGGTTTGACAGAAACTCATTCAGGGTTAACTTAACAACCAGGCTTAGTCCTAAACTTAATTTAACTACCTCTGCCAATTATGTAAGAACAGAAGCCGAGCGTACTTCAAAAGGGGCCGGCAGTTTATACTCCAGTGTGCTCAGGTGGCCCGTAACCGACGACATACGGGTTCAAAGAGATGCCGGTGGTAACCTGAAAATCCTGGGGGACAATGAGATTGAAAATCCGTTTTTCACAGCAGAGAATAACAGCATTACGGATCAAACCGACAGAATTCTACTCAATGGAAGCATATCTTACGACGTATTGAGCTGGCTTAACATTACAGGCAGGATAGGTTCTGACATTTACACTACTACAGGCCTTACCGCCTATGATCCGGAGTCTATTCAAAGATACCCAAACAGGAGTATGGCGAGGGATGTCAATGGTTTAATGGCCGAATATGAGGCATACAATAAGTTAATCAACTCATTTATACTTATTACGGCCAATAAATCCTTTGATGATTTCAATATTGGCCTCACCCTGGGCAATAATATCGATGACAGGGAATACCGGGTAGATTCCCGTTATGGCGAAGACATACTTGTGCCGGGTCTTTACAGCATTATCAATACAGATCAGGCAACCCGTGAGGTGAGTGTAAGCGGGTCTAACCGGCGACTAATAGGTGTTTTCGGTGAGCTAAAAGCAGATTACAAAAATATGATGTTTTTAAGTGTCACCGGTAGAAATGACTGGTCTTCCACACTTCCAAGAGATAACCGGAGCTTCTTCTACCCTTCTGTCAGCACCAGTTTTGTATTCTCAGAAGCCCTTAACCTCGATGTAAATTCGCCCGTTTCTTTTGGAAAAATAAGGGCCTCTTTTGCGCAGGTGGGAAAAGATGCCCCTCCACACAGCACCAGGCCTTCACTTCGGGAGTTTACGCGAACCGGGGGAGGTTTTAATGTTAGTTTTTTCGGGGCTAATGAAAACATCAAACCGGAAACAACGGTCTCTTACGAGGCTGGTTTTGACATTCGATTTTTTTCTAACCGTTTAGGTATTGATTTTACCTACTACAACGTAACCAGTAAAGATCAGATCGTTTCACCGAGGCTTAGCTATGCCTCGGGATACATACTGCAATTGGTCAATGCGGGCGAGATCAGAAATCAAGGTCTTGAAATTATGGTCAATGGTGAAGTGCTCAGAAAAAATGAGTTAACCTGGCATGTCAATGCCAATTTTTCTTTGAATAGGAATGAAGTGCTATCGTTGCCCGGGGATTTTGAGGAATTTTATTTGTCAGATACCTGGCTGGCCGGAAATGCCAGGGCGGGATATGTGCCGGGAGAATCGTTTATGACCATTACAGGCCGTACCTTTTTAACAAATGACAATGGGGAATTGATTATCGGTGATGATGGAGAGCCTGAAATAAACCCTGATTTTGTTTTGATAGGTAACCGCGAACCTGATTTTTCGGTAGGACTTACCAATACTTTCGACTACAAAGGATTTACACTTTCATTCCTGCTCGATATCCGGAAGGGTGGAGATGTATTTAATGCGACCGAAAGATCACTTACAGCGGCAGGATTAAGCCCCAGAACCGCTAACAGGGGGCAAACAGTGGTATTTGACGGGGTATTGGAAAATGGGGAAAGAAACACTCAGGAGACTATTTTGGATGAGGACTATTATACAAGTACCATTTTAGGGCTGGTTGAGTCAGCGTATATTGAAAAAGACATTAACTGGCTTAATCTGAGAGATGTGACGCTATCATACCGGCTGCCTTCATCTTTATTGACCAATACGTTTATCAATGATGTTCAGATAAATATAACCGGCAACAACCTTCTTTTATTGACTAATTATGATGGCGCGGATCCGAGCATCAATGGTTTAAATGCATCGGCTCGCGGTAGTAATGCGGTAGGGTTTGATTTTTTCTCCGTACCTAATCCTGTGACTTTTGCTGCCGGAATCAGACTTGGTTTTTAGTGACTTTCAGTTCTCAAATGTTATCGATCATGAAAAAATTCAATTTTATATATATACTATTTGGCTTGACAGTTCTTGGATCTTGCGATGATTACCTGGATGTCAACGATGATCCTTATTTGCCCCAGACAGCGGCACCTCATCTCTATTTGCCCCAGATACTGTACTCTATGGCGGAGGGTGAAATGTTTGACAGCCGCTATGTGGGAGCGATAACACAAAACTGGTCGTGGCTCAACCCTAACTATCATTTTGATCGTCATGGTTCCAGCAACAGAAGTGGTACGCAAAAATTCAGAAATCATTACTGGGCCACCGGCTCTAACCTGAATGAAATGACAAAGCAGGCGGAAGAATTTGGTTTGGCCGGATACAAAGGTATTGCCGCCGCCATTCGCGGCTGGAGCTGGCAGGTGCTTACCGATCATCACGGGGAGCTACCATTTGATCAGGCATGGGATAACACGTTAACAAAGTTTGATTACAACACGCAGGCGGAAATTTATGCGGGCATCAGGGATTTATGTGACGAGGCCATTCGCGAGCTGGAAAACCCTACGGGACAAACAGATCCTAATTTTGCGGAAACCGAGTCGATGTATGGCGGCGATTTATCAAAATGGCAAAAATTTGTTTATGCAGTGAAAGCGCGAAATGCCCACCATATCTCTAATAAAAGCTCTTATAACCCGGCCGAAGTAATTGAGTTTGTAGACAAGTCATTTGCAGGCAATGAAGATAACGCTGCCATTCCATTTGAGGGTGAAAGCTCGGCCAAAAGTAGTTTTATGGGGCCAAGCCGTGGCAACTACGACTTTCGCCTCCAAACCAATCTGATTATCAGTTATCTCAACGGCACCTATTTTAATGGAGAGGTCGACCCCAGATTGGCGCTGATGTTCAACACCGATGAGAATGACGAATACACGGGCATAACTCCTACCCTTGGCGATGTTTCGGGTATCGTACCACAACTATACGGGAAATATATTTTTCAGGATGAAGTCGCTTACCCTTTGATTACTTATTCCGAATTGCAATTTATTAAGGCTGAAGCGGCGTTTATCCAGGGCAACCTGACCATAGCTTTCGATGCCTTTCTGGAAGCCATACGGGCTCATATGGATTTCACCGGTGTTGATCCGGCAGCAGCCGGTCAGTTTATTGCCGGGGCCTTACCGCAAAATGCCAATGATTTGGCGCTCAGTCATATTATGATCCAAAAGTATATCGCCCTCTATGCCAATAATGAAACCTGGGTCGATCTTAGGCGGTACCAATATGATAATAACGTATTTTTGGGCTTTCAATTGCCCGAAGAATTTGCTCCTGAAAATGGAGACAAGCCGGCACAAAGATGGCTGGTCAGAGGTTTTTCCGAGTTTGACTGGAACAGCCAGGCGCTTGAGGAAGTAGGTGGTCTGGAAATTGATTACCATACCAAACCCATGTGGTTTAGTACCACAGAAGAATAAGCTTTATTTAAAATAATGCCGGCCATAGTAAGCCGGCGTTATTTTTTTCACGGTTAACCGGAGCTGCGAAAACCCATATATATGCAGCGCCGTAGAATAAAAAAAGGCTCGATTATTTTTTAAATTATGAAAAAGACTAGCTTATTAGCATTCATCAAAGCTGAACTCCTTGCTTACATTCTTTTGGGCCTCTTTGCCTTGCTGACAAACAGGATGGACATGTTGTTTTAATGCTTCACAGTAGTAAAAGGTATGTTATTCCTTAACTGATCCTTTCTGTTCATTGGGTCGCAGCTTATTCACGAAGTCCGGTTTTTGTTTTATCAAGTGTATAATAGAAGTGAACTATTTGCTCTTCTCCGGTTGGTTTAGTCGAACGGTAAAAATCTAAGGCATAGTCATCGACTTTTTCAGCCTGGACGAAAACTTCTTCAAACCCTTTTTCCTTGCAATAATTATTCATCTCGGCGATTAGTTTTGTTCCGATTCCCTGTCTTTGATAATTGGAATCGACGGCGAGTTCGTAAATGTAAGCAATTTGTTTTCTATGATGGCTGCAAACACAAAAAAATCACTTTTGCCCAGAAGTTTTTGCAGGTGGGCAGACGCTGGTATTGGGAACGGTTCCATTTCAAAAACAACTTCAAAGAGCTTAATGACCTCCATAAACCTTTCCAGGTCTTTTTCATGGAGTTTAATTACGGTGACAATTTTCTTGAAATGGTTCATAGCTCGATTTTCTATGGTTTCGTCTTTTTAGCTGTCAGCAAATTATCTTCGTATCTTTGATTCCGGCGCCTTCCGGACCAGCCTGAATATCATCGGAATCACCGTCATTTCCAAACTGGTAAAACGTGCCTGTGAAGGTTGAGTCGGCACGAAAAATATTTGCCTCCTTACGCTTTAAATATAATAAATTAAGTCAAAAGATGGCTACAACACCGATTGTCCACCGGAATCGTTTTTGCCGCACGAATGGCCTGATCGATTGATGTGAACAAAAGATGTCTGTAAAACGTAAAAAGTGCAACAGGGATGGGCTATAGATGTGTTTTACAATTATTGCTAAATCCGTGTATCCGGACCTGAGACTTCAATAAGAATCAAGCAATTGACCAACATGGCGATCAACTATTTCAAAATCATCCTAAGGCACCTTCGCAGGAACAAACTGTTTTCAGTCATCAATATTCTGGGTTTATCAATTGGCTTAAGTATTACCTTTTATATAAGCCTTTTTTTAGCAAGTGAATTAAGTTATGAAGATATGCATTCAAAAGCTGATAGTATTTATCGTGTGACCATGCATATCCGGGACAACAACTACGACGTACATTGGGCGAGGGTAGACAGGGACTGGGTGAAAACCCTGCCTACGGATATTCCTGAAGTAAAACATCTCATCCGGTTTCAGGATTATTACCCTCGTTTTATTCAGGTGGGGACAGACAATTATAAAATAAGCCATGCCTATTCGGTAGACAATGAGGTTTTTGAAGTATTTGATTTCAGGCTTCTCCGGGGCAATCCGGAAACCGCCCTGCTTCACCCATATTCCACCGTGCTTACACAAAAAATGGCCAACACATTTTTTGGTGACCAGGACCCTATGGGAAAAGAAATATCTATTATTGACGCTACAGGATCAATACAAAATGTATATACCGTGACCGGTGTTATGGAAGACCTGCCGGCCAATACCCATTTGCCGGTGAATATGCTTACTTCCTTCGCTTCAGAGCAGGAAAGAACGGGGTGGGCCTATACCTATATTTTATCCCGGAAAAATACGGATTTGGCTTCCCTGGAAAGTAAACTCTCTGCATTTATTCAAAGAAGGGCAGGTGAGCAGGATGCAGATACCGTTAAGTTGCCTTTACAAAAAATTAAATCTATCCATCTGAATTCAGATTTAGCCAGGGAGATTAAACTCAATGGTAAAAAGTCTCACTTATGGTTGGTGGCAAGTGTGGGTTTGATTGTCTTAATCATGTCAACCATTAATTTTATCAATCTAAATGCCGCACAATCACTGCAAAGACTCCCGGAGATTGGGATCAGAAAGGTATTGGGGTCTGACAGGGGAAATTTGATTACTTACTTTTTTATGGAGTCAGGCATCATGTGTTTTATCAGTAGTGTTTTAGCCATCCTTTTTGTTGTAATACTGGTTCCGTTAATTCAGAAGTTTGCACCCATTACTGTTACACCGCTCAGTTTAATTGTCATGGCAGTGGCAGCGACAATTGTGGTGGCTTTCATAGCAGGTATTTTTCCCGCATTTGTACTCACCAAACAGCCTGCTGTAGCATCTATTAAAGGTAAACGCAATATCGGGTCTACAAGAAAGTTTATGAGCAGTAAAAATCTGCTGGTAGCTTTGCAAATTATTCTTTGTATTACCCTTATAAGCTGTACGTTGATTACCAAGTCACAATTCCGGTATCTAACCGGTAAAAAACTGGGATTGGATAAGGAGCAATTGTTGGCGATTTTGGATCTTCCTGACCCGGTAAAAAACAAATACGATATATTAAAAAATCAGCTTGAGGAGCTTGCTTTTGTGAGGGGTGTTACCGCATCAATGGAGGTTCCCTCTACAGAAATCAGGGACTCGGGGCCCATTTATGCTGAAGGCATAATGTATGAAAGTCCACCGGTGATGGATGTGCAGATCGTTGATGAAGATTTTATTGGTGTGATGGGGCTCAAATTAAAAGCTGGCAGGGACTTTAGTGAAAAGAACAGGGATAGTGGGGAAAAAGAAGACCTGATGGCCTATCTCCAAAGCCAACCTAGAGAATATATAATCAATGAAACGGCCCTTGGGATCATCGGATGGAACTCGCCGGAAGAGGCCCTGGGCAAACAATTTAGCTGGAGTATAGCCGGCATTCAGTTGCAACGGGGACCTGTGGTAGGAGTGGTGGAAGATTTTCACCAGGAAAGCCTTAAAAATAGCATCCAACCGCTGGTAATGATTACAGAGCCGGTTTGGATTCATAATATCCTTGTAAAGTTATCCGGAGATGATATGCTTGAACAGATCGCTGCGATCCGGAATCTTTGGCAGGAAAACTTCCCTGAATTTCCTATGGATTATGCCTTTGTCGATGAATTGTATCAAAAAATCTATGAAGCTGAGGAAAGACAGCTTGAGCTGATCTATTTTTTTTCGGCATTAGCCATCCTTATTGCTTTTATGGGAATCTTTGGATTATTTGCTTACACTATGAGAACCAGGGAAAAAGAATTGGCCATTAGAAAGGTATTAGGGGCAAGCCTGTCTTCTATTACCTTGCTGCTAAGCAAGCACTTTTTATACCTGGCGCTGGTGGGAATTTGTGCGGCCCTGCCGTTGACCTGGTATGTTATGGAAAAATGGCTTGAAAACTTCGTTTATCATATAAATATTAATTGGCTCGATTTTCTGGGGGCTATCGGATTGATTGTCGTGGTGCTATTGTTTACCATTTCATTGCAGATTAAAAAGATTAATCAAAGTAATCCGGCTAGTATACTGCGGTCGGATTAGCCGGCGGTTTGCAGGAATCTGAACCCAATTATTTTTATCTTTTTTTGTCAGGAAAGACCTTATAGATGTCATTTCTCTTAACAAATCTTGCAATTTCTATGACTTTATTTTCACAATATAAACCCATGCGATAATCACCAATTCTAACTCTGTATGCAATCGCATATCCTTTCAGTTTAACAACGTTAGGTACGTCTTCTAATGTTTCGGCATTTTCGAGATTTATTATTAAATCTTTTAGTTTTTTCTTTAGTCTCCGGTCCTTGATTTTCCTGATATCATTAAGGAAACTCCTTAGATAAAAAACTTCCATTATTCTTCCAATGCCTTCATTACATCATCCCGGCTAACCCTATCATCTCTATCCGCTTGCTGCATCAGGAGAAGTAGTCCTATATCTTCTTTTTCTTCATTGGAAAGCGCATTGAATCTTTCTTTTTCCTTGTACTCAACAAAAAAACGGACTGCTTTTTCCATTAAAGCTTTTACACTCATATCTTCAAAAGCAGAGAGTATTTTTAATTTGGTGAGTAGTTTTTCATCAATATCTATGTTTTTCCTCATATGTCAAATATATAAAAAATATATTATACATACAATGCATATAAATTAATAATCAATACTACTCACCCCTCCAGTTTAAATTGCTTCATCAATCTTATCAGAAACACAGGAGCAATACTTCCTATCACGATCAATCGCCATTCCGCTTCGTGCAAATACGATAGCTGCAATGCCTCTTTTACCGGTGCGATAGCGATGGTCAAAAGGAGTAACACAGAACAAAAAATCACCGCCATCCATAGGTGTTTGTTGCGGATGATTTCATTTCTGAAGAAATTATCCCGCCTTTCGATAAGGTTGAGCCGATGCCATAATTGACCGAAGGCCAAAGCGAAAAAAGCAATGCTGTTGCTCGTGCGGTTATCGGCTCCTAAGGCCAATATGGCGTAACTATAGACGGCTAGAACGGATACGGTCATGACTACACTGTATAGGATAACAGACTTCCAGTTTTTTCCGGAAAGGATCGGTTCTTCGGGCTCGTGAAACTTACCTTCCATGATAGAAGGCTTACCACCGCCCATTCCGAGGGCCAGGGCCGGAAATACGTCCGTTACCAAATTAAGAAACAAAATCTGCAGTGGCAGCAAAGGCATTCCCAAATTGGAAAAGGCGGAAATGGTTACCACCATGATCTCAGCCAGGTTACATGAAAGCAGGTAAATCACAAACTTCCTGACGTTGTTGAAGATAATCCTCCCTTGCCGGATAGCCCGGACGATGGAAGAGAACGCATCATCTACCAGAATAATATCTGCCGCTACCTGGGTGCCCCTTTTTCCCATAGCAATGCCTATGTCAGATTTTCTCAGGGCAGGAGCGTCATTAACCCCATCACCTGTCATGCCCACTACAAAGCCCTGGCTACGGTAATGGTCGACAAGATCCAGCTTTTGCCTGGGAGTAACACGGGAAAAGATGATGGTATCATCCAGCCGCTCCAACGCTTCACCGGTCATTTTTGTGACAGGCTTCAGATCAGCACCATGTATCACCGGTTCCTGCCCGCGCCTTGACAGGCCGATCATGTCGGCGATGGCCTTTGCGGTTGCGGGGTGGTCGCCTGTCACCATCACAATTTTAATTCCTGCGCGATAACATTCTGCCACTGCTTCTAAAACATCCTTTCGTGGTGGATCCATAAAGGCAATTAACCCGGAAAAAATAAGATCATGGGTATAAACATTTTCTCTTGTTTCAGGCTTTTGGTAGGCAAAGGCCAAAACTTTGAGGCCGGTTTTGGACAAGAAAACTGTTTTTTCCTTCCAATAATTTTTATCTCCTTCCGGCAAAGCCACGGGTTTTCCCTCCTTCTCGATGTAAGTGCAGAGAGCCAGGATTTCGTCGGTACTTCCCTTGGCAGAGACAAAATACCGATTACCGGCCTGATGCAGCGTAGCCATATACCTTGTATCGCTGTCAAAAGGTATTTCATCCAACTCTTTCCAGCGTTGACGCAACTCGTCAATTAAGGATGGGTTGATATCGTCCGCAAGTTTCAGCAGGGCAGTTTCAACAGGATCCCCTATGCCGTCTTCCCCTTCCCTTAAATTAAGCGTTGTTGCAAAAAACAGCTACATTCAATAGATTGCGGACATCTTTTGCTGCAAGTGCTACTGCGTCATGATCAATACCGGGTGCGGAAGCGGAAATATCTCCATTATTTTTTGGTAAACTGACAATACTGGCGGTAAGGTTATTCTCTGTCAGTGTCCCGGTTTTGTCCGTCATAATGATGTCAGTTTCCCCTAGTGTTTCTACTGAAGCCAGCTTTTTTACAATTACGTGATGTTTTGCCAGTTTTAACATCCCTTGTGACAAGGATATGGTGGCAACGATAGGCAATCCTTCCGGATTGGCCGCCACAGCCAGCGCTATGGCAGTTTCGATGACGACAAATAAATCCTGCCCCTTAGCCAGTGCCACGATGATCAACAGCACTATAACTGCTATGGTTAATACAATGAGTTTTTTGCCGAGCTGGTTTAACTTCCTGTTTAATGGAATTTCCTCTTTCTGTGCTTCTTCCACCATGCTTGAGATAAGTCCCATTTCTGTGTGGAGGCCTGTGGCGGTCACAACCGCTTTGCCGTTGCCCCTGGTGACTGCCGTAGCTTTAAACACCATGTTGGTACGGTCTGCCAGTACTATCGATTCATCCAGTGCGCCGGTTGATTTCATCTCCGGCATTGATTCACCGGTGAGGGATGATTCGTTGATTTCCAGCCTGGCTAATTCTATGATTCTTCCATCGGCCGGAACCATATCTCCGGCCTCCAGGGATATTACATCTCCAGGCACCAGCTCTCTGGCTTCTACCTCTTTCATTTCACCGTTTCTGATCACGCGGGCATAGACCTTGTCAAGTTTTTTGAGCGACTCCATGGATCTTACCGCCTGAGACTCGAGTATGTAACCGATCATGGCATTGATCAAAATAACGGCAAGGATTGAAACAGACTCGGTGTAATCACCCAGCAAATACGAGATAACTGTCGCCCCGAATAACAATAGTACTATAGGGTTTTTGAATTGATTAACCAACATTTCAATGCCCGATGGCTTGCCTAACCCAGGTATTTCATTGAAGCCATGTTGTTCGCGGAGTTTCGAAACTTCCTCTTCGGTAAGTCCGTCCGCACCGGAATGCGATTGCTGCAGAACTTCTTCAATTGAAAGGGCATGCGGCATTCTATGCTTCGTACCGATCTGTTTGGTTGCTGTTTTCACCGGTTATTTTCTTCAGCTTTTTTTTGTCATAATAAATATCGTGAAAAAGTAATTACAACTGTCACAGAAATATGAATTAAATTCCTGATTGATTGGCGCGAATACTATGGGTCAGTGCTCAGGAGCGGGCCTGTTCTGCGCTTGTCAGACTTCGAATCCGATAGTTTAGCGGCCGGGTATTGAATTTCAGGAGGGGCTAAAAACTAAAGCTTTAAAACTGTACCGCTGGATTTATTCAAGATTTTACCGATTTAATGCGCTTTTAAGTAGATTAGATTTATTTTTATAGAGCAAAGTATTTGGAAAGCCGGAGATGGCGCGACAAGTATAGACAAAATCAATGTATAAAAAACACGTGAAACGAAGTTATTGGCCACAGATATTCTTGTTGTTATGGTCGGCGTGCCTCTTATCATGCCATTCACCTTCTCAGAACAAAGAAGTAGAAAACGCTTTTGTCCCCAATACAGGCCCAGCTCCTGCCGATGGTCCTCCCGGCATGGTTTGGGTTCCCGGCGGACAGTTTATCATGGGGGCGCTGGATGATGACCGGCAGGCAAGACCGGATGAAAGACCCGCACATCAAGTTAAAATCGATGGTTTTTGGATGGATGTTGCCGAGGTGGCCAATAAACAATTTGAAGCATTTGTGTCGGCTACGGGATACATTACCACTGCGGAGAAAAAGCCCGAATGGGAAGCAATGAAAAAACAACTGCCCCCTGATACGCCCAAACCCCCGGATTCGATATTAGTGGCGGCATCGATGGTTTTCACACCGGTAGAAACCGACAACCTGTTTGATTGGTCTCAATGGTGGAGTTGGGTGGCGGGAGCCAACTGGCGCCATCCCCAGGGACCGGGAAGCAGTATTGAAGGAAAGGAAGATCATCCGGTTGTTCAGGTGTCATGGGATGATGCCAAGGCTTATCTGGCATGGGCAGGGAAAAGATTTCCAACCGAGGCTGAATGGGAATTTGCCGCTCGGGGGGGATTGTTTAATAAATTATATCCATGGGGCGATGACAACGACATTACGGTCTGCGGAAACACCTGGCAAGGAAAGTTTCCGGAGCATAATACGAAGGACGATGGATTTTTTACCACAGCTCCTGTCAAATCCTACCGCCCCAATGGGTACGGCTTATATGATATGGCCGGCAATGTCTGGGAATGGACTGCCGATTGGTACCATGTGGATTATTATGCGCAGTGTGCCAACCAGGGAACAGTAGCCAATCCCCCGGGTGCCGATAAGCCCTTTGACCCAAGACAGCCTTATACCCCCCAGAGGGTGCAGCGCGGTGGCTCTTTTTTATGCAATGAAAGCTACTGCAGCAGTTACCGCGCCAGTGCCAGGATGCATTGCAGCCCCGATACCGGGCAGGATCATGCAGGCTTCAGAGGAGTAATGACACAGGAGATGTGGGAAGCCATCAAAAACTGATAGGGACTTCAACCAGGGTCTGGTCCCATGCCATTTTCATTACCGTCTTGTTTTCCCCAACCCCAACAAACTGAATGGTAAATGCCTCAATAACATCATCGAGTTTTTGGGTTGGCGCTTTGATTCTCAAAAGATCATTTTGTTCTTTATACCTATACGCGCCCCAATAATCCAGGTCGGTGTTGATGATAATGGTCCATTCTTTTTCGCCTGGAACGGCAAACAAAGAATAGGTTCCTGCCTTTACCTTTTGCCCTCCTATGGTCACGTTCTGATAGAATTTGATTTCAGGGTTCTCATTAGCGCCGGTTCTCCAGACTTTACCGTAGGCAACCATACCTCCGAAAACTTCACGGCCCTTTTTTTGAGGCCTGCTGTAAATGACCCTTACTACCGCCTTTTGACCTGCCTGCCGGTCATGGGGGAAGTTATCCGGAAAATACGCGTAATCCAATGGACTTTTGTCCAGGCCGCGCCAACTGACATTTTGGGCCTGTGTAACAACGGGACTTAAGATCAACAAGGCTGCAAAAAGAATTAGTTTTTTCATCGTTAAAAAATATGTTTTTAAGTGAACTTTATGTGTTGTTTTAATCGCCTAAAATAATTAAATGCGAATATCGAAACAACAGTTCCCTTTCTGCGAATATTATTTTTGCATACATGGCTTTCGACACTTGCTGCTATGCCCGGTCTTGTATTTTAGCCGATATGAATACATAAACTCTCCAAGTGAGTATGTATATAAGGCAAAAATGATTGATGCTCAATAGGTAAATACCGTAGGGCTGGCCTTTATTTTGGGCATCATCAGCTCCTCATTCGACACTTTTACACCTTCGATCAGATTGCTCTCCTCTATGCCCTCTACCTCCATGCAGTGAGGGCAGGCAAGTACCTGCGCGCCGTCTGAAATCATCGCTTTCAGCAACGCATGAAGGTTTTCATCTTGAAAAGAGAGGGTATCTGCTCCGGGAGACATGAGTTTCACACCATTGACATTCAGAAACACAGTTACCGGAATCTCATTTTTAAGCGCATTTTGGCCCAAATGAAGTCCCATCAGTGAGCTGTGGGCACTAGCGGTTGCATCGCTGACAAGATTAATGATTAACTCTGCCGAATGAGGTTCCGTATTAACAACCTGTTCGGTATTTTTGCTTTGCTGACAAGCAGTTATTCCCGAAAACAGGAAAGCCAAAATAAATAATTTGTCAAATTGTTGTGTCATCGTTTTTTTGATTTGTTTAGGAAAAGCGCTCTTGCCGGGTTAGTAAACGCCTGCCCGGTAGCTGTAAAATTTATTTTTGGTCCAAAATTAATGTTATAACTGCTGCTTTTTTGTGACTTTACTCATCCGGTAAGAAGATATTTGTCATATTGGCCCATGGCGTGCCGGAGGTTAGCTTTTGCTTTCTAAAAGCGTACCGAGAAGCAGCCATGGCGGTGGGCCGAAGAAAATAGTTTGAAATTTTAAATGAGCATTAAAAGTGAATCATCATTTAACTAACAAGGTAGCATTAGTAACAGGTTCTTCCAGGGGTTTGGGCGCGGCTATGGTTACTAAATTGGCAGAAAATGGTGCCAAGGTGGCTATTAACTATATAAACAACGAACAAGGCGCCCAAAAGGTCAAAAATGCTGTAATCGCGGCGGGTGGTCAGGCGGCAATATTCAGGGCAGATGTGACGCAAGAAAGTGGTGTGGCCAACTTGTGTAAAGAAATAAACCGGGTTTTTGGTGAGATTGATATACTGGTGCTTAACGCTACCTGCCACCATCGACATTTATCCATTGAGGAGCTAACCTGGGCCGATATGCTGGAAATGATGGACTATTTTGTTAAAAGTCCTTTATTACTTGCCAAGGAACTGTTAGGTCCCATGAAAAGAAAAAAATGGGGGCGTATCATTCACATTGGCTCTGAGGCGTTTGAGTTAGGCATGCCGGAATTCAGCAATTATGTTGCGGCAAAAGGCGCGCAGCTTGGGTTGACCAGGTCATGGGCTTCTGAGCTGGCCCCGCATAATATCACCGTCAATTTGATCGCTCCCGGATGGATTCCCACCGAAATGCACCGTGATGCCCCGGAATCATCTATCAGGGAATATGTGGAAAATCTTCCAATGAAACATATGGGTGAACCTTATGATATTGCTGCAATGGTCGCTTTCCTGGCTTCTGAAAACGCCAAATTCATCACCGGTCAAAAAATATCGGTAAACGGGGGCAATACTTTTGTTTGAGCAGCAGTAATTGATGCCATGATAAGCCAGGGGGTCATAAGATCCTTAACGGGTCTACTTAACTACGGAATGAAGGCGGTATATTGATTGTAGTATGCTTTTTATAATCTGGTGAGATGCGGCACCTTACAGGTAGGCCACTGTTAGGAATGAAGATTTATGATTCATGTAAGTTCCATAATAAAACCAGCGTAAACTAACAATTTGCAAAAGCTACATTTACCGGAAACAAGTTTCCTCATACTAAATGAAAATATTACACATTATTCTATTCATATGGACATCATCAGCGGTATTAGGTCAAAATATTAAAACCCTGGAACCCACCATTGACGCAAAACTTGATTTCAGCCCTGAATCTATCGCCAGGTACAATTCACCCGAATCGTGGCGGAAGTGTGACGAGGTGTGGAAAAACTTGGATAAAGAGGGAAGAAGTTACAAAGAAATCACATCGGATGAAAAAGAAATATTGAGACACTGTGATGAGGCCAAAGAAAATATCTGGATGACCGAGGGTAGTGGATGCAGTTGGTATTGTGGTATGGGCCCCATGGGTTTCACGGCTTCGTCGTATCTGGCATCTCAGGGAAATAACAGCTACAGGCCTGAAAATGCCCACGATTTTAGCTATAAAAACGCCTGGGTTGAAGGCGTAAATGGATATGGTATCGGGGAATACCTGGAATATCATTTCGCTCCTGAAAGCCCCAGAGTTAACAAAATTGTGGTTATCAATGGTTATGTTAAAAGCAAATCTGCCTGGGAAAATAACTCCAGGGTAAAGTTGCTTAAAATGTATGTTGATGATAAACCTTTTGCCTATTTGTACTTAAAGGACATAAGAGCCGTACAAAGTTTTTCCGTGCCTCCGATTGGTAATGGTGACAGAAATGATTTGGAGGCTTTAAAAAAGAAGGATAGCTGGAAAATAAAATTTGAAATTGCTGATGTTTACAAAGGCCTTAAATACGATGATGTTGTAATCACGGAAATTAGCTTTGACGGCTTGGATGTTCATTTTCTGGCACGGGGCACGAAAATAACCCTGGCAAATGGTCAAACCAGGAATATTGAATGGCTTTCGGTGGGTGATGAAATTCTGAGTTATAACCTCGAAAACAATCTTTTTGAGCCATCTGTGATTAAAGAGTTGGCCAGTCCGGTTCATGATAATCTTATGAAAATCATTTTTAAAGATGGTAGCGCAATCATAGCAACTGCCGACCATCCTTTCTATGACGGAAACGGTTGGAGATCATTTGATCCCCAAAAAACAAGTTTGGAGTACCGCTTCGATCACGTACGGAAATTACAATTGGGGAACAGGCTTCAAACGGTTAGTGGATGGGTGGAAATTGCTGCGATTAAACACCTTAATAACAGCCAGCAAACCTATACCATCGTTAAGCTGGAGAAAAACAATGCATTTATAGCCAATGATTTGATTACAGGAACCGAGACATTGCGTGAACCTGGTTTTAAACGATCACATGCTTTTAATACGAAGAAAAACCTCTAATGAAGCGAGCATCCGTGGATGTTGCGCGACCTGTAACAAGGAAACTGGCGTGCGTTTAGCGGAGCGTTGCTTCTACGCTGAAGCTTTTCCCGGCGGCCGTAGCTTTATAAAATTTTCCATTTCTTAGCCAGATCGAACTTATCGAACAGCCACCCATTGAGCTCTAAATAGTTATAACTTGCCATGGGAAAGCAAGTGCTGTGTTAAATGACGGTTTTTTAACTTTTGAAAGTATTGTTTAAACGAATTGATTAGCTTTATGTAAAAAACAAAGATTTATGCCTGCCAATCATCGAAGAAAATTTTTAAGGCAAAGCTCCCTGATAGGAATAGCTGGCTTTGCCCCGTCTTATGTTTTTTCTTTGCCTGTATCACCGGCAGAAAAAAGAAAATTTAAAATGTGTCTCAATCCGGGAGCTATCGGCGTTAAAACCAATCAGAAGGCGCTTTTGACCCTGGCCAAAAAATTTGGATTTGAGGCTATTGTGGCCATGCCTGATGAAATTGCCAATATGTCTGAAAAACAACTTTCAGATTTTTTAACTACCATGCAGGCAAAACAAATCTCATGGGGATCGGCGGGGCTGCCAATGGATTTCAGGAAAGATGAAAAAAGTTTCAGGGATGGTCTGGCCCGACTGCCCAGGCTGGCAGGCGCTTTGCAGCAGGCCGGCGTGTCACGATTGGGCACATGGATCATGCCTACACACGTTGAACTTACCTATCTTGCTAACTTCAGGCAACATGCCAGCCGGTTAAGGGAAATTGCCAAGGTGCTGGGGCACTACGGTTTGAGGTTAGGGTTGGAATATGTAGGTCCCAAAACTTTGATGACCAGGGACAAATACGCATTCATCCGTTCGATGCAGGAAGCTAAAGAGTTGATTTTTGAAATCGGTGAATCCAACGTAGGGTTGGTGCTGGATAGTTTTCACTGGTTTTGTGCCGGGGAAACAGTGGCGGATATTCTGACACTGCGTAAAGAAGATATTGTTACCTGCGATCTTAATGATGCCAGAGCAGGTTTTACCGCCGATGAGCAGATTGATAACAAAAGGGAGCTGCCGGTTGCTACCGGTGTGATCAACCTGAAAGCTTTTTTAGGTGCATTGATATCACTTGGTTACGATGGCCCGGTACGTGCTGAACCGTTTAACCAAAAACTCAATGATATGGACAATGAGGTAGCTGTAAAAACGACTTATGGTGCCATGAAGAAAGCTTTTGATTTGATATAACCCAACTAGTTGTCTTTAAACCTGCTTTCCGAAGGAATGAAATTATAATGTTCCCAAAATTTGTCATCATAACTTCCGGTAAAATCTTTGAGCATTTTAACCATAACTCCCATTTTCGGCCTTTCGGCAAGGGGTAGTGCCTGAACTCTGTCGGTGGCTACCGTTACCTGATGATGTTTGATGGTTATGTTTTGTTCTTTTAATAATTCATCATAACTTCTGGTGCCATGTACAAAATACCATTTGCCATCTACCTGTTTGTAATGGGATTTCTGTATGAAATTTAAATGGCTCATATCATCCCAGTGTTCTGCGGCGTATTGCTGTTCCAGATAGCTGATACCATAATTTTTTTTGTTGATCCGGATGGTTCCTTTGTCAGGGTAATTCTTTTTGGTTGAATTTATCATGATAACATAATAATGATCATCATCGATGATAACATCATCTGCCAGCGTATAACGGTATCTTTTCATTTTCGATTTTTTCAAAAAAGAAGGCAGATACCGGAGCATTATATGACTTCCTGTAACATAGACATCCGTTAACCGGCTATCCTGTAATCTTTTTTCGCCTAGCTTATTAAATCCTTTGACACGTATCTTTTCAATATAAAAAGCCGGAATGGTCTTTTTTCCATGGTAAAGGTCGAGCACAAACTCCTTGATCAGTACTGGCAAAGCGTCTACGGTGTCTGTAATCCGGCTAAACAATGTATAAGTTACCGAGTCTACCTGATAGTTTTTTTCAAGATTCAAAATAGCCTGCAGCACAATCTGTGAAGGTGAGCGTGCATTCACCTTGACTTCCTTCAGTTGATGTATTTTATCATTCAGGCGGACGACTATATTGGATTTATCCTGGCATTTTAATCTGACCGTCTGGGTATGGTAACCAACATAGGATACCAGCAGTGTGATATTACAATGGTCTTTTGGAATTTTCAATGTAAACAGACCCTGGCCATTGGTTACAGTGCCCAGGTTAGTATCTTTAACAGCGATGTGACAATTGGCTATGGGTTTGTTATTTTCATCCTGAACAATGCCTGAAGCAACAATCATTTGCGAAGAGACTGTAGTCGAACTCAGACTTAAAAAAATCATATGTAACAGTTTCAACAATTGCTTGCCGGCAGGTTGGAATAATGACGAAAATACGCTGATAGCGCAAGTGTCTCGTGGCTGTTGCACAACGTTTTCGGCAAAGTTCTTTGTGCCTTGGGGTCTTTGTGGTGTCCCTTTTTTAACCACAGCGGCACAAAGACACAAAGAGGCACAGAGGTTTTTGCCGATAAAAAAAAATACGGGCATGTGTTTGCGTTGTGCAACACCCATGTCTCGCTTGTGCTGCACCAGTCCGGGAAACCGGAAAGATGCTTGCGTTTGCACCAGTCTGTTGAGTTTAATGCACGGATTCATTTTAAAGCTATTTTAAAATTCGGAATCGCCGAAGTCCGGAAGAGGGTTAAGAACCCCCTAACCGGACTCGTAATCTATGTATTGGATATTGTAACAACTGTAACTATTACCGTAGCAACATCTTTAATGATTTGTAACCAGCACAAAGCTTTACAGGTGCCCTTCCCCTTGCCTCTCTTCATACCCCTGCAACTGGCAAAGCAGCCTTGTGATTCGTATTGCCGGCTCGTTGCATGATACCGGCCTATTGCCTGCTTCCAAAAATCCGGTGTCAGCTTTGTGGAGCTAAGAATGTTTTCAGTAACCGCCATATAGATTAAGGTTTCATCATCAGGCATGACAAGGTGCACCTTTCCGGTTACTTCTTTTCCATCTATGGTGGTTAATTGTACATCCACAATCAAATCATCAACTTCCGGGTAAGCGGTTCTGCTGTTAATACTTGATTTGTAAACATCGGGGATCTCCACTTCTACAAATTCCGGTTGGATTGATACCTCGTCCTGCTGTTGGCAGGCAGTTGAAAAAATGAAAATCGCCAGAATTGACAGTGTTGTTTTTAGATTTTTCATGATGTGTTGTGTTTTAGTTAAAAAAATAGTTATGGAGGTTAGCATGAATTATTTCCTGAATGTTTTATCAGGAAACGGATGAAATCATCTGCTTTTAAAAAATCTTAAAATTAATTCAGGATTCTTGTTACTATCAGAATCCCAATATTGGGGGGAGTGATAAACTTTGTATGAATAAATTCCAATACCTAGCTATCTCGGTTCGAAAGATAGGAATAATTTATTTGAAAGAAAACTGTTTATTAATTTTCTTTCATAAAGTTTAAGGCCCTTCATTTATGCTGTGGAATACATAAATGATCCTGCTTAAAAGCTACTTACAAAGTTGAGAGTTTTCGAGGGTCGAATCATTTACTAAACACCGAGCAGCAATAATTAATTCATAAATTTTGATATTCAAATCAACTTATTTGTTCCCTTTCTTTTTTGGACTGTTATCTGAAGGAGTGAATAAACAAACACAATGCAGGCTACTGAAGATTGATGAGAACGATTATTTTAGTTTATTGCTGAAAACGGCCTTTTCAGATACAATAGGAACTATAACAGTAAAAGAAATCATCTCATGATATGTCCAGGATGTTTAAAGAAGAGTTTTCCAAAGCCTATGAGGCCTATGGATTTTACACCTATCAGGATTTTTATCTTTTTGGCCGGCAGATAGGGATAAAGCAATCAAGGGTAAGCAAAATTATAAAAGAGTTCATACCAGTACATGAATCGGTGCATATACTGGTTGAAAGGTCATTTCTGAATACAGCGGTCAAAGAAACTTATCTTGCCTGCTACCTGGAGAGAATTAAGAGGCTGACCATGAACGCTTAAATGGGCTGGGGATTATTCGAGGCTTGTCAAATGCTTTTTTACCTCGGTAACCAGGTATTCTGCTTCTACGTTTAATGCATCTGCTAACTTAAGTAACGTTTTTAGCGTAGGCTGGCGAAGACCGCGTTCATACAAAGAGATTGTTTCCTTGTCAATATCGCAGAGTCCTGCCAGATCTATTTGCGTTATTCCGATTCTCTCTCTTTCCTTTTTTAGTACAACTCCAAAGGCCTTTTTGATATCCATAAAATCTAAACTAGCTATGTAAGGAATTTTATAATCAAACCATAGTACGATTTGTTATTTTTTTTATATATTTACCAGACAATTAGCTACCTACAGAATTCAGAAATTTTTTAAACTTTACTAACAAAACTATGAAAGCAAAAATTATCGAACTATCTAAAGAATCTGCTGGCGATGGTTACAAAGTGCTGCTGAATTGCAAAGGTAAAACCCACACCGCCAGGCTCAGGCCACATGAGGCCGACCGGTTACTTGCCCATGGGAAATTCGAGGAAGTTCAAAAAGGTATTTACAGGTTATCAGGCAAAAAGCCGCTACAAACAATGGCTGATGATTTGAAAAAACTGGTCGTCCGGGATTATGGCAAAGAGGCATTATACGGAGACATCGATAATTGGATCAGGTATGTAACTTTGTCCATCGATGAAAAACTACCTGCCAAGCTCACAGTATTTTGATTTATTATTTTTTCTTTACCAATTAAGAGATATACTTAACCCAAATCAAAGCTGCAAAGTATAAACCGGCTTTTTTAAAGAGGGCGCCTTAAAGGGGCACCCTCTTTTTTCATTAAACTTTGAAAATCTTTGCTGCGATCACACAAGTTTAACTACCGTTCACTTTTTTCCATTTCGTTCCGCCTCAACTGGTCGATAGAAAACCTGCCCGCCCCGAAAATCAGAAACAACACCAGCAAAACCAGTATGATGATGGACATTTCCAATTCCATCAAATGGCCGACAGAAAGAAATCCTTTGGGATAATTCACCAAAAATACAGCCCCTATCAGAATAGGTATTTGCAAAAGCGATACCCACCTGGTATAAAGCCCGAAAATAATCAGCGGCCCTCCCAGCACATGGGCAAAGATCACGTAGTGGGCTATACCTGCGGCAAAAAAGTTGAGACCTGCCTGTTCTGTCATCGTAGATTGCAGGTCATTGATGTTGAACATAAAGTTCAGCCCCTTGTAGGTAATAAAAACGCCCAGAAAAACACGGAGAATTACGAAAAATGTGGGCCGGTGCGAATCAGCCCAATGCTCGATTTTATGTAAGGCATTCATGGTATTAGGGTTTTTGTTTCCTATAATTTACAAAAATTTGAGGTACAATTTTAAAATCAGGTAGCAAAATTGTACTACCTACGATTACCGGGACTGAGTCATGTCGAATTTAGTGTTATTTTTCCGTTTAATCCCGGGCTTTAGATGTTGCCTCCATCCGGCTATTTGCAGTGTTCATCCCTGATTTTATTGGATGAAGGGATTATCTGCAATTCCGCGTATTTGTTGGGATTATATTCCGTGGTAAATCCGGATGCCGTAAAAGACATTAAAATTTACAGGGGTGGCATTCCCGTCCGATACGGAGGAAGGCTCGGTAGTGTACTGGATATACGACAACGCGAAGGAAACTACAAAGAATTTTGTCTAAAACGTTGTGCAGCAGCGATGGAACGCCTGCGCTATTTTAATAGTAAATTATTCAGAGTATTGTGGCGTAGCTGCATAGCATGGCTCCAAGCCATACCATGAATTAAGACCCTTTCGTTTGATCTTTAATTAACATCCACCAGCTCTACCTCAAAGATCAATGGTGAAAAAGGTTCGACAGATTCCCTTATCAGCTCCTTATCAATGAGATCCTCCCTGATTTGTGCTGGAACGACCTGAAAACTTTCCCCGTAAGCAAGGTTGGAAGGCATAATAAGCAGCGCTTTTTCTCCTTCCTGCATCAGCTCTATGCCTTCTTCAAACCCTTCAATCACCGAGGTGGACCCGAGTGTGAACTCAAATGGCGAATTGGATTCTGTTTGGTCGAAAACGGTACCATCCAGGTAAGTGCCTTTGTAATGAACCCTCAGGTTATCGCCTCTTCCGGGCTTGGCGCCATCACCGGTGCTGAGTTGTTTATAGAATAACCCCGAGGAAAAGTTATCCGCATCTACCACTTCCTGTTCCTCCAGGTAGGCTTCGATCATACCTATTTCAATTTCTTCCTGCTCCTCACGACTACCGATATTAACCAACTCCACGTCGATTATGAAGATAGCATTGGCTGGGATGAGTTGCTTGTAAGAATAAGAACCGTAAGCCCGGTACGAGGGAATAAAGAATTTGTAGATTTCACCTTCCCTCATGGTACTGAGACCCACGTATAACCCGGAGGGAGCCATGGTAATGCGACTCTGATCAAAGCCTATTTTCACAGCCCCGCCCCTGGTGGCAGAAGCGCTGTCTACCTCATTTCCGTTCAGTAAGGTCATGGTGTAATAGATAGACAAGACATCCCCATCCTCCACTTCTTCTCCAGCCCTGTTTTCCTTGGTTTTTACAAAATAATAACCGTAAGGATCTCTTTCCGCTTCTATGTTATTGCTTTCCAGGTATTCGGTGATTGCTTCATCGTCCAGTCTGACCTGCCGGTCCAAATCTGATTCATCATCGTCTAAACAACCCTGAAATAACAGGGCGGTTAAAGTCAGGATGATAAGCGTGTTTACCCTGTAGTTCAAAAAAATCTTCTTGTTTTTCATAAATTCTCGCATTAACAGTCATCAGTATCAAAGTAAAAAAATGCAACACACGGTTTCTTTTTAGCCTTTTAGGTATATGTGTCACCTGACCATAAGACCCTGCAAATGATGAATAGGTTGGAATGCTTTGGCCTTAAAAATGTACTTTTTTGTGTTTTAACAACGTAAAGCTTTGTGAATAAGTTTATAAAGAAGGGTATTGATAGACTACTTCGACTTCCGGCAGGGATTCTTTAATCTGCGCTACTCCTTCTTCTGTGATGTCGGTTTGCCAGATATACAATTTTTTAAGGCCTGAGAGTTGCCGGATATCGGTTATGGCTTCATCAGTGAGCTTTGTTCCATATAAATTCAGATATTCCAGGTTTTTGAGTTGCACCAGATGTCTGATACCCTCATCAGTAATGGCTGTCTGGTTGAGCCAAAGCTTCGTCAGATTGGTGAAGCGGCCAATATGAGAAAGCCAGTCATCCTTCAAAGGGATACGTGAAAGTGTAAGCCAGGTGATGTTTTCTTTTGCGTTGGTCAGGGTGCTCAGCTTTTGTTCGCTTAACTTATCCGGATTATAGGATGAATAACTTGCTTCGAGCCATGGGCTGTCGGTGGCAATGGTTTTCAACTTGAATCCCTCGGCAACTATTTCATCTTGTACTTCCCGGGCTACTGACGCAATAGCCAGGCTGGCCAGGAAGGACTTTTTTTCACCAATACCTACCTCCCTCAAATATCCGTTTATTCTTTCTTCGCGTGATAATTCCACTACTTTTTTATCAAATGGGGCGCCTTCTTCGATCCACCACTCCAGCAGGGCGGTTTCTTCTTTGGTAAGTGGGGTGCGGCCTTCGGCAGGCATAAAATCATCGTGATCAGGATTCAGCGTTACACGGAGGAAGAGCTCACTTTGCGAGGCATCTCCGGGTACAATGACGGGTCCGCTGTCTCCGCCTTTCATGATATGTGCCGGCTCTGTAAGTAACAGTGCCCCCTTTTGTTTGTCTGGGTTATGGCAAACATTGCATTTGGCTTCGAACATGTAATGGATAACATCGTCGTATACCAGGGCCGAATCCATTACAGTAACACGCTCCCTGGCCGGTTTGAGCCCGGCCAACTGCCTTACGGGCCCGGGGGCATGTTCGAGCAAATAGGTAGAACCATGTGTCAGGCTGCCTCCATAGTGCCCTGCCACTGTTAAGGTGATCAGTGCCAGTAGCAGCGTGCTTTGATATGCTTTTTGCATCCAGGCGGCTTTGTGCAGTTTTTTTTTAAGAAGATAGGCAGCTAACGATAATACAGTAGTGGCGATACCGGTCCATTTATGGGTATTCAGGGCCGATTCATTATAGCCACCTTCCGAAGCGAGCATCAACCCCAAGACAATGGCCATCATACCAAAAATGGCGCCTGCCAATAATGCGTAAGCAATGGCAAGCTGTAAGTCCACCTTTTTTTTCCATGAAATCATTTCAAAGATGCCCGCCAGGATAATAAAACCAATAGGCAGGTGCACCAGCAATGGGTGAAACCGGCCAAAAAACAATGTCAGGTTAGCTTCCAAAAGAATTGTCATACACGCAGTTCAAGTATTGTCGATGTTGGTCCGGAATTTTCCATTTTCTCTTGTAGCCTGAATTTTTGCATTTTTCCTGGAAATTAAATGGTCAAAGGTCTTTTTTCACAACCACCTTTTTTGGGGTTGTTCATCACTCCGTATCGATTGATATTTTCAGGCGAGGATATCTTTTACGACATGTCCATGCACATCCGTCAGCCTGAAGTCCCGCCCCTGGAAGTGATAGGTGAATTTTTCATGATCCAATCCGAGCTGATGCAGGATAGTGGCCTGCAAATCGTGAACATGTACCCTGTCTTTGATGCCATAATAACCAATATCGTCAGTTTCCCCATATGAAAACCCACTCTTTATGCCTCCACCGGCCATCCAGATGGTAAATGCCTCCGTATGATGGTCCCGGCCATAAAAAGGCATAATCCTGCCCCCACGGTTTTCGCGCATAGGAGTGCGGCCAAACTCTCCGCCCCAGATTACCAGGGTATCATCGAGCAAGCCTCTGAGCTTAAGGTCCTGCACCAGGGCGGTCATTGGCTTGTCGATCTCCAGGCACTTGGTTTTTAACCCTTCATTAAGCGAAGTGGCCTTACTGTCGCCATGCATATCCCAGCCCCAATGATAAAGCTGGACAAACCTGACACCCTGCTCAACGAGCCTGCGGGCCAGCAGACAGTTATTGGCAAATGATGCCTGCCCCGGATTGGCACCATACAATGCCTGAATATATGTGGGTTCTTTGGTGATGTCCATAACCTCGGGAACAGAAAGCTGCATTTTAAAAGCCATCTCATACTGGGCGATCCTGGATAGGATCTCCTGGTCGCCGAACTCCTTGTACTGCTCTTTGTTGATGGCATTGATAGCATCGAGTGACTTTCGCCGTATGTCCCTGCTCATGCCTTCGGGGTTGGAGACATAAAGGATCGGGTCACCTGAATTGCGGCACTGTACTCCCTGGTATTCCGAGGGAAGAAAACCGCTTCCCCAGGCATTTTTGCCGGCACTTGGGCTTTTCCCCCCTGATACCAACACCATGTAACCAGGTAGATTTTCGTTTTCCGAGCCTAAGCCATAGGTGACCCAGGCGCCTATGCTTGGCCTGCCGACCCGGGGACTTCCGGTTTGCAAAAAAAGCTGGGCAGGCGCATGGTTGAATTCATCGGTGTGCATGGCTTTCAGCAGCGCCACCTCGTCGACAATGTTACTGAAATGTGGCAACAGTTCAGAAACATAGGTGCCCGATTCGCCATACCTTTCGAATGCATGTTGCGGACCGAGCATTTTTGGTGTTCCCTGGATAAAAGCAAACCTTTTACCCTCCAGTAACGACTCCGGGCAATCCAGGTCATGCAATTCCTCGAGTTTTGGTTTATAGTCAAACATTTCCAGTTGCGAGGGGGCTCCGGCCATATGCAGGTAGATGACCCTTTTTGCTTTTGGATAAAAATGAGGCAAGGTATCCGGTCCGGCATTGTCACCCATACCCCTTCCCAATAGGTACTGTGGGCCGAGCAACGAGGCCAGCGCAATGCCACCGAGCCCGGTGCCGCACCTTTTCAAAAAATGCCGGCGGGTGGTAAACTCCAGTTTTCTTTTTCGTGCTTCGTTGTATAAATCCATCGGAAATCAGTTTTTAACTATAAATTCATCCATGTTCATCAGGGCATTGGCCATAACGGTCAGCGTTGCCAATTCCGGGTTGTCTGACTTTGTTAGCTCATAAGCCTCTTGTTCATTTTCCCGGTAGTAGGCCTCGGTTTCTTCCAGTAACTTCATCAATATATTGGTTTTTTCAGGCCCGGGCATCTTACCCATTACCTTGTTGTAAGCAACTTCTGCCTTTTCTTTTTTTCCTCCTTTCACCAGCATGATTTGCCGGGCAAGATTCAGGGCGGTTTCAAAATACACCGGATCATTCAAAGTCACCAGGGCCTGTAGGGGGGTGTTGGTGTTGATCCTTCTGGAAAGGCAAAACTCCCTCCCTGCCGCATCAAATGTGATAAATGAAGGATAGGGACTTGATCTCCTGGTATAAGTGTACAGCCCCCTGCGGTAGGCGTCCTCTCCGTCACTGGTATTCCATCTGGCGTTACTGTAAACAACCGTCCAAACACCATCGGGTTGTGGAGGCATTACACTGGGGCCATACATTTTATCACTTAACAGCCCCGAAACTGCCAGCGCCTGGTCCCTGATCTGCTCTGCGGAAAGCCTCACACGCGGACTTCTGGAAAGCCATTTGTTGTCCGGATCCCGCTCCATGGCTATGGCGGTTACTTTGGCGCTTTGCCGGTAGGTAGCTGACATGACGATCGTTTTCAATAGCTTTTTTACCTGCCAGTCCCATTCCCCTGAAAACCTCAGTGCCAGCCAATCCAGCAACTCCGGATGCGAAGGGTAATCACCCAGGGTTCCGAAATCTTCAACGGTGGTTACCAATCCTTTGCCAAACAGCTTTGCCCAGAACCTGTTGACAATAACCCTTCCGGTCAGGGGATTTTCTTCGCTTACAAGCCATTTGGCCAGATCCAGCCGGTTATCAAACGCCTGTTTTTCGCCGCTAAACACTTCCGGAACTCCCGGAAATGCCTCCTCTCCTTTTACCAGCCAGTTTCCCCGTACAAAAATATGGGTCTTCCGGCTGTGCGTTTTGGGTTTTTCTACCATGATGGGCGTTGAATGTCTGAAAGGAGCATTCAACACTTCATCTATTTCCTTATAAACCCGTTGATATTCAGTATCGTTATCGCCGGGCAGTTTTTTTCCAAGCAAAAAGCCATCGATCAAGCCTGCATAATCGCCTGACAAACCGATAAACTGAAAGTATAAATCAGTGATCGCAGGTTTGGAGGTGATCTTTACCGGCCTGTTGACAAAGCCATTTGTTTTAGGTAAAGTGGTTTTACCAATCACCGGACCGGTAAGGCTGTCAGCCCTGATATATAATGAGCCTTTGTATTTTTCCGATTGACGATAATTTATGTATACTCTGTCGACATCCTGCAGGGAAACCCCTTTGATTTTAATATACGATCCATTAAAAACCTGCATGAAGTCCTGGTCGGACCTGTTATAATGCACCACATTTCCTACCTCCTCAAAGTCCTCGGGCCTGAGTTTCGGTTCCCCTACCCGCAGGAATTTTTCCCACTTACCGGATTCCGTCACAGTTGAGCGATTGGCAATCCACTTTTTGATTTCTTCAAGCCGGGTTTCATCATCTTCTTCAAGCTCTTTAAGCAGGGGCTGTTCGCCGGGAACATCCCAGTCTGAGGTATTATTAAAAAAAGCAAATGAGGAATAATACTCCTTCATTAATATCGGGTCGTAAGGGTGGCTATGACATTGCACACAGCTCATGGTAGTGGATTGCCATACTTCCCAGGTGGTATTTACACGATCTATGACCGAAGCTATCCGGTACTCCTCATTGTCGGTGCCACCTTCGTCATTGTTCAGTGTATTTCTGTGAAATGCCGTGGCGATGAGTTGGTTGATAGAAGGGTCGGGCAAGAGGTCGCCCGCCAACTGTTCGATCGTAAACTGGTCGAAGGGCATATCGTCGTTGAATGCCTTGATCACCCAGTCCCGGAATTTCCATATCTCCCTGGCCCTGTCGGCTTCGTACCCTTTGGAGTCGGCAAACCGGGCCAGATCCAGCCACATACTGGCCCAGTGCTCACCGTATTTGGGCGATGCCAGTAATTGATCCACAAGATTTTCATAAGCCTGTTCCGAATGGTCGTTGACAAAAGCGGCAATTTGTTCCTGTGAGGGGGGTAAACCGGTCAGGTCAAGATAAACACGCCTTACGAGGTCATACCTGCCGGCCTCTTCAGAAGGTGACAGGTTATTTTCTTTGATTTTGTTTAAAATGAAATGATCAATTTCGTTTTTTGCCCAGCTGGATGTGGTATGGGGTATTTGCGGTTCCGGAGGTTTCAGATAGGCCCAATGATCCTGCCATTCTGCCCCCTGTTTTATCCATTGGGTGAGTACGTCAATTTCCTCTTGGCTAAGTGGTTCTTTTTCAAGCGGCATACGCATCTCAGGGTCGTCGTGTTTAATCCTGGCAATCATTTCGCTCTTGTCGGGATGGCCCGGCACAATACCGATTTTACCATTCTTGGTTTCGCGCAAAGCATTTTCCCGGAAAATCAGCCCAAAGCCTCCGGACTGTTTGACGCCCCCATGACAGCTTATGCAATTTTTGTTGAGAATGGGGCGGACCTGGGCATTAAAATCGATTTTTTCCTCCTGGCAGGAGGAGAGCAGTATCAGCAGAATGCCTGCGAAAAAGGATATTTTTTTAGGGCCGGTGATGGTAAAATCGAATTGCCTCGCCATGTCTGAATTTAAATAGTAGTGATTCGAACTTACAAGATGCTGTTTATTTGCCATTTTCACTTGATCAACCGTATCAAATGTTTGACTGAACGTATTTCTGACGGCTTTTACCGGCCCTGAACATAGGCGGAAGGGGAAATCCCAAATTTTTCTTTAAACGAGCGGGTAAAGTGGGCATGGGATTTGAATCCAATGGCGAAGGCTACTTCGCTGACACTTCTGGGGTTGGCTTCCAGGTAAAGCTTTGCTTTTTCCAGCCGGATATCTTTGATGAAACCAGATACTGTTTGGCCGGTGAGTTCTTTAATTTTTCGAAATAATCTGGCCCGGCTGAGACCAAGCTCGGCGCACATGCTCTCAATTGACAGTTCGTCATTGTCGATGTTGGACTCCACGTATTTTACGGCCCTTTCAACGAAGGCTTTGTCATAATGTTTTCCGGAGAGAACCACCTTGCTGTCTGCGGTTTGGTGGTTCCTGAAAACGAGGTCAGATAGTGATAGGTGATCGGGTTGCCGGGCCATATAACGGCGGTAACCAGTAAAACCTGCAACAATAATTACTATCGTCATTAACATCAGACCCAGTTTAAAACCGGCAGTTTCCCAGATTTGAGAAGTTATGATAATGCCAAGACTGGCATTGTCGTGATTCCAGACCCCGTGGTTGTTAGCTGCCTTTACCTTCAAATGATATTTGCCAGGGGCCAGATTAATGTATGAGGCTACATGCTTGTTTCCCGCATAATGCCAGGTTTCATCATACCCTTCAAGCATAAATGCATATTGGTTTTTCTGTGACTTAATAAAGTTCAGCGCGGTAAAGTAAATGTCAATAGAAGAAGCTTCTCTGGTCGATAAGGAGACCTCATCTACTTCAAAGAGCTCCTTTTTATCAGGCGCCCTGTATTTTTCACCATTGACCATCATTCCAGTAAGGATCACAGGAGGCACATTGGGATTCAGATCCATTTCCAGGGGGTTGAGCCTGTTCAGACCATTAAGCCCTCCGACAAGAATATTACCCGACCTTTTACTCACCAAGCCGGCATGGCTATTGAAAAGATTTCCCTGCAGGCCATCACTTTTGTTGAGTTTGTTCAGCACCCGGATGCCGTATGTGCCCTGGTCAACCTCGCATTTGAATAAACCCTGCCGGCAGGTAATCCAGAAAAAGCCATTGAAATCTTCCATCATGTTGGTTACCTCAGTGATTTGGTAATTAGGGTTGGAAACACCGGGTTTTATGGGTTTTCTGTTTGCATCCAACAATATCAGGTTTCCATCCAGGGTGCTCATCCAGATGCACCCGTGGCTATCTTCATACAGATAAGATACCCAGTCCCGGTTTTTTCCTTTGGCAAAGCCCTGGAATCTGTACAACCGGAATATTCCATCTTTTTTATCGTAATAATGAAGACCACTTTCAGAAGCCATCCAAACTGTACGGGCCTGGTCTATCAAGAGGCTGTTGACCTTTCCTATTTCAAGTTTTTCATTTTTATCTGTTGAATGGTGAAAATGTTGAAATCGTTGCTTTTCCGGATTAAACAGGCTGATTCCCCTGTCAGTGCCCGTCCACAAACCATTATCATCTTTGATCAGCCTTGTTACATGGTTGGTGTTAAGACTTTCCGGTTCATCCGGGTGATGTGGGAAGTAGGTAAACGCATTTTTAATGATATCATATTTTGCCAGGCCATGTTCGAGCGTTCCGATCCATAAATGGCCGGGTTTATCAAAACACAGGCTGTTGACGGTTTTGTCTTTGAAGTGTGGAAACCATTTGAATTTTCCGGTTTTTACCGTCAGATAATTCAGGCCACCTCCCGATGTCCCTACCCAGAAATTACCATACGCGTCTTCAGCTAAAGCCAAGACATTGTTCATGCGAAGCGTATGGTCGTTCCCTTCGACATGCTGATGCCATGTAATAGCGGTAGGATAATTATCCTGAATTTTTACACCACCGTTTGAGGTGGCGATCACAATCTCACCCGATCTGAGTTTATAATGACTGAATACACTGGCTTTGCTCCCGAAAGGGTTGTAGTTGCCATAAGTGTCGAACCGGTGGAAATTGTCTTCTTCACTGTTGTATACACTGATGCCACCATTCATTCCGCCAACCATCAATTCACCGTTTTCATCTTCAATAATGGAATAAACCGTATTGCTGGCAATGCTGGTTCGCTTTTCCTCGTTGAGATACCACTTAAAAGTTTGTGAAGCTTCATTAAACCGGTTCAGGCCGCCCCGCTGGGCCCCAACCCAGATCTGTCCCTGTTCATCTTCATAAATAGCACTGATGCTGTTGCCACTGATACAGTTACTCTTTTTGGCTTCCTTTTGAAAACGCGTAAAGCGCTTGGTTGACAAGTCCATGAGGTTCAGTCCCGAAAAGGCAGTACCAATCCACAACCGGCCCCGGCTGTCTTCCATAATGGTCGTTACCACATTGCCACTGATGCTGCTTTCATCCAGCGGGTCATGTGAAAAGTTGATAAAATCTCCTGTGCTTTTTCGGTAAAGGCTCAGGCCACCCCAGGATCCTACCCAAATCCTGTCCTTACTGTCTCTGTAAACTACTTCGATATTCGGATTGATTAATGCATTTGGATTGTTTTCATCAGGAAGGTAGGTCTTAAAATAGTTTCCGTTTTTCATCAACAGGTTCAACCCGTACTTGGTGCCTACCCAGAGGTTTTCATCACCATCCTGGCCGATGCTGTTGATGTAGTTGTTGGAAAGCCCGCTGTTAATGTCCCCGTCAGATTGGAAAACCTTGTAATTATAGCCGTCATACCGGTTGAGACCGTTGATGGTGCCCAGCCAAAGGAAGCCTGTTTTATCCTGAAAGATGCAGTTTACTGTAGGGTGTGACAGCCCTTCAAAAGGCAGTTGGAGAAAATGCAGGTTTTTTGGCGTCTGGGCACAAGACATAATTGCCAATAACATAAGTATTATGGTAACCGGGAATTTTGTATGTCGGTGACATGGATTCATGTATGCAGGCTTCTCCCAACATAACAAAATTATGATTTCCTGATGTTTTCTGCCAGTTCTTTGTGAAAAATCCCTGAATCCATGTTTGCTGCAAGGAATTTTATCCATGGATTATTATCAAAAAAGGAGTCATGGCATGGCTTCAGGCCATTTTAAATGGTTTTTCAATGAAATCCCTTATTTGAATGCCATAATTTATTACATTCGTGAATATCGATAGTGGGTATGAAGGGCGCACACATAAGTGCTTGTGTCATATTTTTGTAAACAAACCAAAGAATGGCCATATGAATCTGCTGTTTGATTTTTTCAAAACATTACGTTTCCCTTACAAAAGCCGTTCAGATATAAGGCAATATCAATTATCGAAATTTCGGGAAGTTGTCCACCATGCCTGCGAAAACGTACCTTTTTACCGGAAAAAATACGAGGGGATGGATTTAGGCCTTTCTTCATTGAAGGATGTGCAAAAATTACCGGTAATCAACGCTCCGGAATTGCGAAAATGCCATCTTGATGAAATCACCTCGAAAAAGGTGAATAAAAATGAGATGCTGAACATGTCCACCACAGGTACAAGCGGAAGTCCATTGAAATTCCGGTTATCCAAAAAGGAAAATGCGGTGCGGCAATTAAGTTTTTTACGTTTTATGCTGGGCTACGGGTGGTGGCCATGGTGGAAGGTAGTACAGGTATGGCGCGAGGTGTCACCCAAGAAGTATTCAGTTTTTCAAAGGCTGATCAACAGCCGGAAATTTCATGTCAGTATACACCAACCTGTAGAAGATCAGGTGAAGCAATTGCGGCAGATCAATCCGCAAATGTTACATGGCACGTTGACAAGCGTGGAACAGATAGCAGATTGGCTGGTGGATCATGGCGAAAGTCTGAAGGGCATTCGTGTTATATCCACAGGGGGAGAAGTCAAAAAATCATATCATGGAGAAAAATTTAAGAAAGCTTTCGGTACCCCGGGAATACAAAGGTATGGTGCGGTGGAATGCGGTATAATGGGTTATTCATGCATATATTGCGGTCAGTTGTATTTTGATGAACAAAACTTTTTCGTAGAGGTAGTGGATGATTCATATAGGCCGGTCAAAAATGGAGAGCAGGGAAAAGTTCTTTTTACAACACTCAACCAGTACACTACCCCGCTGGTGCGTTATGAGTTGGGTGACATGATTACGCTTTCCGAATCACAGGGCCATTGTAAAAACAAATTTCTGCACTTTAAAAGTATTGACGGGCGTGAATTTGATGTTTTGCCATTGAAAGATGGGAGACAATTGCATTCGCAACATTTGATTCACGGGGCTTTGCGTGTGAGCGGGTTAAAGAAGATACAACTGTTACTGAAAAAGGACCAGTCATTGCTGGTGAAGTATATAGCGGATAATGAAATCTGTGATGAGATTATCCGCAAAGAATTGATAAAAGCCATGCGCTTTGAAGCACTTGAAGTTGATTTTGAAAGGTGTGAGGTGATTCCCAATGAAGCCAGCGGTAAATTTAAATTTTTGAAGAGGGAATGAAACAGCAGCAGGGTTTTAGAAGGATTTCAAAATAATTTGAAATAATCGGAATTATAAAACACTGCTATGTATGAAAAACCTTTTGGATATTGTACTTTAGCTACACTTTTTGATATGAGGGGCCTTTGCAGATAGTTTTTACTCCTGCCAAAAGAAACGGATCATTTTGTGTTTTTCAAAATGGGAAACTGAATTTTAATCAATATTAAATATATCAACAACATCTTAGCACCCATGCACCGGATAACCTGCTTTTTGGTGGCTTTATTAGCCGCTAACAATTTATTAATTGCCCAGGAACAACAGGGCACTCCCCTCGGTATCAGTCATAACGGTACGGCAACCCAGTGGACATTTTCATGGTTTACCGATACTACCGTCACCGACGGCAATGTGGAAGTAGAAGCGCTGAAAAAGCCTTTCGACAGTTTCCACGGGCAAGCCACTTCAAAACAAGTGAACGCAAGAGATGGTAAATCATATTACAGTCATGTGGCTGCCGTCAAGGGGCTGAAGCCTTCTTCCAAATACCGATTCCGTGTCGGCAGAGAAAGTTACTGGAGTCAATGGACGGAGTTTAGCATCCCTTCTCCTGCCGAAGTTTTTGCTCCGACACCCGTTCCGGACCGCATTGCTCTTAGTTGGATGCAAAACCCGGCCACCTCCTTTGCCGTGACCTGGCGCACCGACACCACGGTTACCGAAGGTATGGCACAGATTGCCTTGACAACCGATGCACCTGAATATAAAGAAGGCTGGCATTTTCCGGACACCCGGGAGACACAGGCCGTTTTGGAAACGCAAAGCCTGAATGGTGTGTCCTCGCACCACTTTTCTGTTACTTTAGAAGGGCTTACCCCAAAAACCATGTATGCATACAGGGTGGGAGATGGCCGGAGATGGAGTGAGTGGTTTCATTATACCACCGCCAGTACAGAACCGGAGCCCTTTTCGTTCATCTATTTCGGGGATGCGCAAAATGATGTCAAGTCCTTCTGGAGCCGTACTATACGGCAGGCCTTCATTGATGACCCGAAAGCTAAATTCATCATCCACGCAGGTGACTTGATCAACATACCCGAGGCAGATAATGAGTGGGGTGAGTGGTTTTATGCCGGAAGCTTTATCCATGCTATGATACCTATGGTTGCCACACCCGGTAATCATGAGTACACCATTGGCCCTGAAGGCAAGGCCATTGTAGACCGTTTGTGGACGAAACAATTCACCTTTCCCCAAAATGGCCCCGAAGGGCCGAACCTCAGCGAAACCGCCTACTACCTGGATTACCAGGGGGTCAGGATCATTTCCCTGAATTCCATGGAGATTGAAAACAGGGATACCACCCGCTACAAAATTCAACTGGAATGGCTCGAAAAAGTCCTGAGCGATAATCCTAACAATTGGACCGTATTGACCTTTCATTTTCCTGTTTACGGAGCTGCCAGAAGTGACAGCGGGCCGCTGAAAAAGCACTTTAAACCGTTGTTTGACAAATACGGCGTCGATCTTGTACTGCAGGGCCATGACCACGTATATGGAAGGGGAATGCCCAAAAACCAGTCCACAGGCCGTACAAAACGCCCTGACAACACCGGCCCTGTATATGTGGTTTCGGTGTCGGGACCGAAAATGTATACTTTCAAGCAGGAAAAAAAATGGATCGACCGGTCGGCAGAAGGCCTGCAGCTTTATCAAATCCTCCATGTGGACGAGGACAAGATCCGCTACGAAGCCTACACCACTACCGGTAAGCTGTATGATGTCTTTGATTTGATCAAAAGAGGAAATGGTAAACCCAATAAACTGGTCGATCGCAAGCCTGACACAGCGGATCACCGGTTTCCCAGGAAAGAAAAAGAGTCGGAAGATACTCATTGAAGTGGTGCAAACAAATATGCTCAGGAGGTGCAGGAACAATTTATGGCTACAAGGGAATGATGCCCGGCACCATGAGTACTATCATGCCACACAAATAGCACTAGACAAAAAAGATCTGCGTTAACAAAAAATCACTCCGGGGAGTGCACAGACGTTATTTTTCTCAACATTTACCGGTCGATCCTTTCATAAAGTCTACGTATATCACCTCCATCTTCGATACCTTGCCCCATTTCCTGAAGCTGGATGTGGCGGCCAGGCGGACATCCGCCTTTTCCCTATGGCTGTGATAATACTTGACCACAATAATATTGGACTCTTTGCAGGCGTATTCGAAAGTAAACTGGTTATCCCTTGAGATCCCGTCCAGAATACCACTGTATTGGGCCTCTTCCATGTCAGGTATTTTAATGATCACCGTACTGTGGTTTTCTATCCTCTGCTTATGCACCTGGGCGGTGTTTGTAAAGATAAAAAGCAGGCACGGGAGTATCCAGGCAAAAAACCTGCCGGAGACACATATATGTGGATTACTGAAGACGCTCATCAATCTGGCATTTAAAAGATTTAGGACAATGGTAAAAACTTTATAAAGAAATAGCAAAATAATCGCACAAGCGATTATTTACCTTGATATACGTCAGCGTAAGAAATGACTTTAATCAGTATTGGTCATCGATTGAGTGGTTTTTAAGTGTTGGGCCTGTGCCGGTTGCCCGGATTGTTCCTGTTGCATTTCAGTCGAGGGATTATCGGTAACCTTTTTATCTTCAACTTTTTCATTTTCGGGTTCTTTCTTCCTGTAGTCTTCCAATTCTTGTTTTAAGCTGGCAATTTCTTCCTCCATTTCACTTTTTTGTCTCGCCAGCTCCTCCTGGGTAGCCTGCAGCTCTTCCTGATTTTGGCGCATTTCTTCTTCCTGAGACCGCATTTCTTCTGCCTGTTGTTGCGAATCTTCGAGAAGCCTTTGCATTCTGGAGGTATTTCTTACGCCTTCAATCGTAGCGGCTATGTTTTCGCCCAATGTTTCTAAAAATGCCATCTGATGATTTTCGAATTCATTAAAAGAGGCCAATTCAATCAACCCAAGTGTTTTTTCATCCACCTTAATGGGCATAATTAACAAAGATCTGGGGTTGCTTTTCCCCAAACCCGAGGTGATGTTTACATAATTTTCGGGTATCTCTTTCAAAAATACATACTTACCCTCAAGATAAGTTTGCCCCAGCAACCCTTCACCAATGTTGATCCTTTTTTCAATAAACTTCTTCCTGTCATAAGCATAAGTGGACACAAGCTCCAGATAGAGGTCCTCTTTATTGTCCTCATTCAGCACAAATAACCCCCCCTGGTTGGCTTCCACATATTTTACCGTAAAGGATATGAGATCATCATATAGCTGTTGCATTTCCTCATGATCGCGCATAAGTTTAATAGATTGGGCAAGACCCTCACTGGCCCATTGCCTTTTCTTCTCCTCCTCCTGCGCTTCCTCGATTTTCTTCAGGTTCTCCTTCAATTCGGTCTCCTTGCCACTTAACAGGTCATTGGCCTCTTTGGATTTTTTTAATAGCTCCTGGGATTTTTCTCCTGATGTTTTATTTTGATTGGCGAGGATCAGGATACATCCACCACCGGTTATAATACTAATCGCAATGGTTGCTTTTGACAGGTATCCAGTGATGATAACCTCATTATCCATCTCCAGCTCAAGCAATTCATTGATGTTGTCCATGAACAGGAGCGCTGCCATGGCTATTATACTTAAGGTGATCAGGTAACCTTTTTCCCGGATATCAAAAACTAAAAAAATAACCAGGGTAAAACTTAATGCAAGCATCGCCAATGAAGGAGCAGGAGTTGTTCCTGCATGGTTGATATAGCCAGCATAAGCAGAGGTAAGCAGAATCGGTAATAAAGCAATGACTATCCTGGCGATTATCTGTAGTTTAAAGTAGTTAAATACCAATGTAGACATGCATACGATTGTTCCGATCATGGGTAAATAAGCAATCGGGGGGAAATGTAGGAGGCTGATAAAAGTAAAAGGGGCAGCTACTAATAGACCAATAACCAGCGCGATCTGATTCGATAAGATTATTTTCTGCTGTATGTATTCCGGATAACTGTCATCCAATCCAATCTTTGCAATTTTCATTTTTAAAGCGATTAATTATAAAACTAAATTGACCCTCAGGGATTACGGAGACATTGATCCGTTGGCCCCTTTTAGTTGGATGGGATAACCTGTAATTGTGGTGTTCACCTGAATGCCCTTGACTTTGGCGCAGGAAGTTACTGTAATTTCGTTTACATCACACAACGCTTGCGATTTTGGTCACAGGTATCCGGACAATTTGATGGATTACCTGCGAAAGTGTGAATTGCACCATGGCTTTCATTGCCAAATGCATCCAAATTTATTGAAGGCTGAGGAAAAAAATAATTTCAATCTTTGGATTATATCTTACCTGTAATGTTTTCATTACTAATTCCATTTTTTGAATGCCGGCCTTTAAGGTTTTCACAAGGTAAAAAGGTAAAACCGGTTATTGCAGATAGCAGATCAAACATTTCCATGGAGGGCGACACTGTCATTATCCATCCGGTTGATAAAAACCAAAGTTCGGTAAAACCTGATTTTATCGTCAAAGGAAGAGTCACCGTCGAAAATGCAGGCCCTTTGCCAGGCGCACTGCCCTATTAATGACCAATGATGGAGGTGAAATAACATCTGCGCCGGTAACAAAAGACCAACTAAACCCCATCATTACCCCCGGAGATAATTTCAGGCGTTTTCCCAATCATATAGCACATAATGGAGGCCGGAACTTTTTTGATGGCCTTTGACAAATCGTGTTGATCAAGCGTGGTCATCCAGCTTGTGGATAACTTGTTGGCATTCATAAATGAGCGCAAATTGGAAGGGTCTCCGTTGTTGGACCATTTGATTTCCAGGGCCCAGTTGGGTTTTTGGGTAGCCCTGTCGATACTGATGAAATCAATTTCCCTGGTTTTTCGTCCTTCTTTCCACCTGGCATATCTGATATCATAACTTCGATGGAGGTACTGGTCAAATATGGCTGTTTCAACCAGCGCTCCAAACATGTCGGAGGTGGGTTCAATGGGCGTAAACATAGCGCTTCGAAATGAAACATTGGTCAGAAACAATTTAAACTGCTGTTCTTTTTTCAATCTTTTAGCATTGATATCGACCCTGGATAGTTTCTTAATCAAAAAAGCTGCCTGTAAATATTCGATATAATTATCCAGCAGGTGCCTGGAAATTTGTAAATCCCGTTCCATATTGGCTGTCGATGTCTCATTGGACGAATTGTAGGCCACTACATTGAAAAAAGCATTCATGTCCTGGGTGTCCCTGACACCGTATAAATTGGGTAGATCCTTCAACAATACCTTATCGATAATGTCCTGCGAAACATAACGTTCCAAATCATCCTGCATTTCAGGGTTCATGACCACCTCCGGATAACCCCCGTAATGTATATATTTTATGAATTCCTGATTAAAGGCCGCGATATTCAGCGCTTCCGAAATTTTGTCTGTATGCTTTAACATGCCCTGTTTACCCGTCATATCTATAAACTCGGCAAATGTCAATGGCGGTAGCACAAAATCCGTGAGCCTCCCGGCCCCGGACTCCCTGCTCTTTCTTCTTAAGGCGGCAGCAGCACTTCCGGATACCACAAATTTGGTATCGTGGTAGGTGTCCACCATCGTCTTCAGGTAATTCTCCCAATCCCTGAGATACTGAATTTCATCGAAGAAAAAATAACAACCTTCAGGGCTTTCGGTACTCGCTGCTTCTAACGAAAGCATTAATAAATAATCAGGATCAAGCCTGGAATAAATGGGCTTGTCCAGGCTTAAAAAAACTATTTTCCGCGCCGGTACTCCCGAGCCAATGAGCTTCTCAATTGCCTGATTCAACATAACCGTTTTACCAACCCGCCTGGGCCCCATGAGCACTACAGCCCGTTTGGGTCTTTTTATCCCTACTAGTTGATAAAACGGATCAAAATAGGCCCTGTGCCTGAATGGCTGATAAAAGTCTGCAATTTCATTCGTTTGCCACCAGGGATTATCAACTACAATTCGCTTTTTAACCTCTTCTTTGTCGTATTTAATAAAATTCATTTACACAAAAATGACAATTTTGTGTAAATTATTAAAATTTTATAAAATATTTTTACAAACAACCTTAAAAATAACTACCAACGCTGTTCTACCCTGTACTGTGTTTAAATCGAATTTTAACTCCTATTCACCCTTTTCACATGTTAAGTTGTATTGATTTTTTCAAAAGCACCGGATATGTTGCAAAGTTTCTGCACATCATTTCACTGTTGACTCCCTACCCTCTATCGCCCATAGCCATCGTGCCCCCTCGTATCTCCGTGCTCTCGCGGTTAAAAACCAGGCACCACAAAGGCACTAGGACACAAAGAGACACAGAGGTTTTAGCCGGTGAAATGAGCGTATAGGCACATTCTTGAGTTGTGCAACAGCCACGAGACGCTTGTGCCATACTTTCAAACCCGCAACTTCCACCATGGTTCCCACAAAACTAAAAACCTTATCCTACCACCAGTATTGGCCTTAGTTGGGACAAGGCCACTGTTAATGTCGGGGTGACAGCTTATTTAATATACAAAGACCATGTGTTGGAAGGGTCGGTGAATACAACAGGTACTACCATAACCGGTTTGGAGGCCTCCACCACCTATACCTTTGCGGTGACGGCAAGGGATGCGGCAGGCAACGAGTCGGCGGCAAGCACTATAAAGGTGACAACAGAAGTGATATTATCGGTAGCAGAAGCGCCTCTCAGGGATAAGCCTTTACGAGTATACCCCAATCCTTCTACGGACGAAATTGTGCTATCAGGAAAATTCAAGCCTGTAAGCCAGGTGCAAATAGCGCGGGTGGATGGCATGGCTTATACCAAAAACCTGATCCGGGAGGGTGGTGCCTGGAAAGTAGTGGTGCGGGATCTGCTTGCCGGTATGTATGTGGTTTGTATTGAAGGAGTATGCAATAAGTTTGTAAAAGTCCGGTAACCGGTTTTTTCCCGGGCTGGTTTTTTCCTTCCGGGCTTGTCATTTTACCGGCTCATGCACGGCAATTCGGTTCCCTTCACTATCTTCAAATTCTGCGACAAAGCCCAGTTCGCCATTGGAGGTTTTAGGATATAAGATTTCCGCGCCATTTTGTTGGGCTTTTTTTAAAGTCTCATCGATGCTGCCGGTGTTAAAGTAAATTAAAACCCCGTCTTTGGTTGGCTTATATATTTCGCCTTTGGCCAGGGCCCCCGAAATGCCGGAGCTTTCGTCCCTGAATGGAAACAGGGCCATTTCATTGTGGTCAATAATCTCTTTGTCAAACTGAAATCCGAATACGGCATGATAAAACTTTATCGCCCTGTCGATATCTGTGACCGGAATTTCAAAATATACTACCGGATTGATTGATTTTTCCATTTTATTCGGTTGCACTTCCGAGTCATTTTTACTTGCTGTGTTTCCGGCTTTATCCATACACGAAAAAGCCAACATACAAAAAAAACAAAAATATATTAAAGTCTTTTTTTTGTCCATTAGTATTTTTTATCAATGTTCCACACGCTCTCGGATTTACCCTTGTCGATTTTCCCGGATTTTTAATTCTATGGCTTTGTTTACGCTTTATTACTTTTGTTAGTGACGGAAAAAATTATCCATGACAACACCATCAATATCTTGCAGAAGCTGGTCTGAATCGATATCATTAATTCTTTTCTTTGTTAAATATTCAATCATAAACCTGAAATATTCTTTGGTCAGTTTTGACAAAATTTCCTTGATGCCTTCTCCATTTTGCCAGGTGTCCCTGGCGATGATGATATCGGCTGAATAGGTTTTACCTGGCTTGCTGTATCGCCAGTAGTGAATTCCGGTAGGTTTGTGAAAATTATCTATCGACCCGCTGATTCGTAAGAAGATTTTAGCTTTTTTCAGAGATTCGGAATATTGCTTGTCCCCCAGCAACTTTAAGGACTTTCTGAGTTTGACGATTTCATTTCTGAATAACCTGCCAGATTCAGGACCACCGGTTTGCGCGGTTAATATAATTTCCATGAGCGATTAGTTTAGGAGTTCAATTTGTGTTATTATATACCAAAGATCGACCTATTTCCGGCTCAGATAGTTGGGCTGCCCTGTACTTGGACCATTCGGGCCTGGGTATTTTTTCAAATGCTTTAAGTTTACCGGCTATTTCCGGTTCGCCAAATGAATGCCAGTTTTTCAGGTCAATGATTAACTGGTTCGTCTTTTCCAATTCCGAATGCATTTTGTTCATCATGAAAGGGTTGCGCTGAAAATTATTTGTCTTTTATCTCACTATTGGCATCGATTTGATCGAAACTATTTTTAATTTCCATATCCCGGGTGGCGCAAAGTTAAACATTTAAGATGGTTCTGTCTGCATTAAATTGAAGCCAGGTATTTACGGTGTAAAGAGTTAGCATCCACTGATTTGTGACCAGGTAAGTTGCGATGATGTAAGTGCTTTTCGAGACATAGCGACCTTCATTTCCATATTGCTCTGAATATTGGGGTATGGCCGTGTATTTAATAATTTAAAAATATTGTATCCGGCTCGAGTCATCGCATTGTTATTTAGTAATAAATGTCTATTTTTGCAACAATGTTGCATAATAGATATTTTTTACTGCTTTGTATTAGTCTGTGGTCACCCCATGGGCTTTTTGCCCAGGAAGGACAGGTACTCCTCAGAGGCGTTCTGTTAAATAGTGAAAAAAAGCCTGTGGAATCTGCCTTGATCAAAGTTTTTCCAAGAGAAAAACAGACGATATCGGATGAAAACGGGACTTTTTCGATAGCCTGTGATCTGAATGTGGAAATGGCTTTCCTGGAAATTTCGCATCTGGCCTATGACCCGGTTCGCCTTCCTGTAGCGGATTTTCCGGATCTGTCAAACATCCGGATTACCCTGACAGAGGCCGTGCATGTTTTGAAGGAAGTGGGCATCTACCGGCGCAACCTGCTGACAAAACTATTACACCAAAGCCAGCCGGTACTGATGATAGACAAAGACTTTATTGAAAAAAACAACACCGGCACTTTTTCCGGTGCTTTGGCATCTTTGCCGGGAGTCAATGCCATGAATTTGGGAGTAGGAATTGCCAAACCGGTGATCAGGGGGATGAGTTTTAACAGGATACTGGTGAATAATCGTGGTATCAAACAGGAGGGGCAGCAGTGGGGGGCCGACCATGGCCTGGAAATTGACCCTTTTGATGTGGAGTCGGTGGAAATTATCAAAGGGCCCGCTTCCTTGCTATACGGCTCTGACGGATTGGGGGGAGTGATCAACATACAGGCTGATGAGTTTCCGGAAGCCAATGGCAGTAGGCTCGATTGGGTTTCTTCTTATCAGTCCAACAACCGCGCCTTTTCCAATTCATTGCGCTGGCAAGGCAGAAAAGACCATTGGGTCTACAGTGCCCGGGTTACCCATCAGGATTATGGGGATTACACCGTGCCTGCCGATGAGTTTACCTATGCGGGCTTTAACCTGCCTATTTATGAAAACAGGTTGAAAAACACCGCAGGCCGGGAACTGCATTACAGCCTGATGGCCGGTTACCGTGGAAATAAGGTCTCTTCGACATGGCGTTTTTCGGCCTTCAACCAGGATGCGGGAATTTTTGCCGGAGCCATTGGCCTGCCGCGCATCTATAACCTCCGGCACGAAAACAGGCACAGAGACATAGATTTTCCCAGACAGGAAAACCAACACCTGATGCTGGTTAACAACAACACCTTTGTCCTGGGCAATCATCAACTCGAACTGGATCTGGGCATTCAGCGAAATAAGCGGCAGGAATTGTCTTTTCCCGGCGCGCATGGCATCGAAGCTGCTGCCGTCAACAGCGATTTGGCACTGGGCCTTGAGCTCTATACATATACTGCCAATGCGCGCTACCAGCTAAACCTGGCTCGTGATTACCAAATATTGTTCGGAGCACAGTTTCAATACATGGATAACCAAAGGGATGGCTTTGAGTTTTTGCTGCCTGATTTTAATACGACACAATGGGGTTTTTTTAATTATCATGTGTGGGACATTAACAATAAATGGACAACCAATGCGGGGATACGGTATGACCATGGCCGCCACGATATCCGGCAATATTCACAGCCCCTCTATGATCCGGGCACCTTACAACCCACCGGCGAGTTTGAAGAGCGGACGCCCGCATTTGACAGAAAGTTCGAAAATTTTAGCGGAGGGGCAGGCATCACGCATCACTTAAATGCTAAAAACGACATTAAACTGAATGTAGGGAATAGTTTTCGTTTTCCCTCAGCCATAGAATTGTCCAGCAACGGAGTGCATCACGGCAATTTCAGACATGAAATCGGCGACCGTGATCTGCAGATTGAAAGAGGCTATCAGGCAGACCTCACCTTTAGGCATCAATCGGAAAACACACTTTTAGAGCTTGCTGCTTTTTATGCCTACTATGACCAATACATTTACCTGGCGCCTACCGGGCGTTTTTCTTACCTGTCTTCAGGAGGTACGATGTGGCAGTATCAACAGAACGATGCTTTATTCAATGGCCTGGAGCTGATGGCCAATTACCAGTTGCCTTTTCCATTGAAAGTAGCTCTGGTAGCCGAATTGGTGCAAAACTTAAACCTTGATACCGACCTGCCCCTGCCACTTACGCCGGCCGCATCGGTATTGGGCAGTGTGGAATACAGTGGTTTTACCTGGGCGAATTCACTGTTAAGCGATGCTTATGTTTTTGCAAGTGTCGAACAAATATTTGAGCAAGACCGCGTAGATAGAAATGAAAGAACCACGCCATCGAGCTTTATTGTCAATGCAGGCATGGGTTTCAGGGTAGATGCCTTGAGACAGGCGCTGCACTTCAGGGTGAATATCAACAATGTATTCAATACAGCCTATTTCAATCATATCAGCCGGTACAGGTTGATCAACTTGCCTGAACAGGGGCGTAATTTGATTGTGTCTCTTAAAATTCCTGTCAATTTTAAGAATAATTAATGCAACAACGTTGCATTTTTGCCACCAATTTTTTTATTTGCAGCAAAGTTGCATAAATAATGTAAAAACCATGAAAAAAGGCCTTTTTTTGATAACCATTGTTTCACAACTATTATTCCTGAGTGCTTGTTTGGATTCAGACGACGGAGATGATCAGGACTTGCTTAGCCCGGAAATAGGACCTTTCGCAAATTCATCAAACATTATGCCCGAACACTTCTCGGTCGTAGCCGGCGAAGCAATGAGCATACCCCTGGCATTTGAGGTAAGTGATGCGTCAGGTATCTCAGAAATTGTCATTGAGTCGCATAGTGGTTTTGACGGTCATACCCACGGCAGGATCACCAACACCGGCGAATTCGTATTGTTTCGTTACAACCATGTAATTACCCGCGAAGCGCTGGATGATCCTTTTGTGTTTCAAAGCGACGCCGGGGAAGATCCTACGATATACCTGGATGGAAGAAACAGCTTTATTCCCGATGGGGCGTTGGTGCTGGCCGGTCCATATCATTTTTCGATTAAAGCCACTGATGTAGCCGGCAATGAGACCTCTTATGCAGATAATACCACGCATCATGGCACCTTGTACATCCAAAGGGACTACGCGCCGCAAATCAGTCCGGTTACTATAGATGCCGCAGCCAGAACGGTTACCGGTAGCGTCAGCAGCAATACGGCTAACGTATCGTCATCCGATATTGTCTTTCTTTGGATCTACATATCCGGGCGAAACGAGGAAAATCCCATGCAGGAAGGAGAAATCAGTGAGGAATGGATTTGGGGTTCATCAAACTGGCCCCATCAGTTCAGGCCCAACACGGGCGCGGACTTGCCCGATCATCAGATGATCGATTTGTCTGACCTGTTATCTAATGAGCAGGCTGTTTTCGACATGCAGGATAATCAGCTGCTGACCATTTGGGCTGAAGATGCCAATGGCAATATCTCAGTAAAATTTTTTGAATAAACAATCAATCGACAGTTAACAGATAGTTGAACCTGAAATGAAAGAAATGCGCTGGTAAACCAGTAGCTGGTTGCCAGGCAAAACGACGAATGGTTCAATAACAACGCTAATTATATATACATAACGGAAACAAACATTAAATACTATGAAAAAGCTGATATTACAACCCTGGTCTGTTTTATTATTGCTGACCTTGTTCGTTGCCTGTGATGATGATGAAGACGCCAATGACGTAACACCTGCTGTAACATTTGAAGAGATGGAAAGCGAATGGGTACGCATTTCCCTGATGCGTGAAAATGCCATAGATTTATTACAGACCAATACAGGAGAAATCATCCATACCATAAGTGGTGACATGACCGAAAACGCCCGGCATTACACCAGTAGCTCGGGCAGATACCTTGTCAAGATCGACCGGGCTGGCAACAAGGTGCGATTCTTTGATTCGGGCGTGATCAACCACATCGATCACGGTCATCAAAATCAGCCATCGTGGCTGCCAACCAGTGTTGACACCCCCTTACCTACTCATTTTTCTACCTCGCTCGGTCATATGGTAATTTTCAACGATGGCGATGGCTCAATCACATACGTTAGAGAATCGCAGCTTGAGCTTCCTGCCTATACCCCCACTGTAATGTCCCTCCAAAACGCCGTCGAGCACCACGGGGCGGCCTTCAGGCTGGATAATGGCAAATTTGTTGTCACCTTTAGAACGGCACCTGCTCTGCCAGAGGGCATAGGCCTACCCCAGGTGGTAAAATTTGTGAATGCCGATGGTACTGTCATCGATGATAACGGTGGTGTGGAAGTGACCAACATTCACGGCAACGCCACAAACGGTGAGTATGGCGTTTTTGGCTCCCCAGATGGTGTTATTCTCGTGGACAACCAGGATAATATAAGCCTGATTGAAAATATAGGAGGCCTCAATTCTGAGACCGGTCAATGGATTGCGACGGTGAAGTCCCACGATAACAGCGACCTGTTTTTTGGCCGCTCCCGTAATTTCGGTGTCTTTGTCATCGACCCGGAGGCTCAAACTATGACCAGCCTGTACGCGGGTGATGACGTGGCCGGTGACATGATGAGTTTTGACGGCCAGTATTATGTTTTACACACCACTGACGGTCATGTAAGGGTCTATAATGCCAATGACGGCACAGAGGTGGCTGAAAGGGTGGTTGAGATGGCCGACATTCCGGCCCTCGCGGCAACCGGAAGAACTTCCTCATCTGAAATCGAGGTACTGAGACAAATGAATGAGCCCAGTCCTGTGTTGATCTGCTCCGACAGTTTTCTCTACGTCCTGGCGCCCAACCGCCGCCAAATAAAAGTCCTTGACATCAGTGACCTGACCCACGTACACACCATCGAACTCGACAATGAAATAGTCAGCATGTTCAAAAACGGCTTCACCGAGGAATAGTAAAAGTACACCTTAACAACATCAACATCCCCGACGCAAGCGTTTTCCAAAGCATGGCCGCAAGCGTCCCGCTTGTGTCTTTTGACGACGTTGGAAAACACAAGCGGGATGCTTGCGCTATCTTGCTGTTCGTTACAATTACGTTATAGTCATAGTATGGCTCGGAGCCATGCTATGACTGGCTTTTATTTTGCAGGCGAAAACCTTTGTGTCTTGGTGGTTAAAAAGGGCACCCCAAAGGCACGAAGCATTTTGTCGAAAATGTCTTACAACAAGCGCGATGGGTAGTCTATTGCAGGCTAACCCTGGTTTTTATGGTTTTAACCTTCACCACATGTTTTCCCTTATCAGCATACCCGGTAAGTTGAAGGTCGCCACTTTCGGTTTTCTCCAGCCACCAGCTTAGTGGTTTAATCCTGGCGATGTCAATGAGTCTTTTCTCTTGGACAGATAGCAGACAAAGGGTCATTCCTTTTCCTTTCTTATTGATTCTTACCAAATAAACGCCAGATTCGGTTTGGAGGTCTACTTCGTCAAAAAAAGTATACTCAAGTTCAGGTAATGGCGGTTCTGTCTTGAATTTCAACAAGTGTCTGAAAGGGTCCTCCCAGTCTTTCCAATCCGGAAAGTCAAGCGTATCCGATTCTACCATCTTTGTTGATTGTTCGTTATTTAAGGCGAGGGACCACAGTTTAAAGCCATCGAATTGACCGTGTTCCAGCCAGACGTTTTGCGCTCTTGGTTCGGGCTCTTTAATGCCACGTAATCGGTTGATCAGGTACTTGCTAAACGCGATTGGAAGGTAAAAAATCGTGAGAGAGCCTCTGATTACTTCCCATATCTTGGCGCCGAGGCTGTTTTTTATGAATTCTTCTTGTATTTGAAAGTGCATCTAACCAATCGATCACAAAGTTTTCGCAGAATGACATACGCAATGCCTGCTTAATAATAGGCAATTGATCAGATGTTTCAAAGGAAAAGTTTTTGATCGCCGACCGAAATACGTGCCATTTCCTCTCCACGATACACAGCATCAAACTTCAAGGCAGAACCGTTCTCCTCACTTGTGACATTTGAGATGGTGGTTAAATCAGGCTCCCCATAAGGGTTCTGGTCAAGTTCAAATGCCTGTTTGTCAGCGTTAAAATAAAACTTAAAATCAGCGACTAAGCAGAGCTCGTTGACCTTCGGGTTGTATTTAAAAAGAGACCCTGTTATCCGATTCAAATTTCATTTTGTTATCGAAGGTCAGTTGTGAATAATTATTTATCTTATCTTTTGTTTAACATGACTGCTACAATAAGCCACCCATGGCCTGCTCCAAAATAAAGGGCTACCAATGGCTCTCCTTTAATGCTGGCCGATCTGTTTTCTTCATCGCCTGTGCGACCTTTTTTAGCTGCTTTTTTCTCAGCACTTCGTCATAGTCCCCGTCGAGATCAATTTCACTATTGAAAATATGGATAAATGCTTCAAGCATTTGTACCGACGAATTCATAAAAACTAATCCCTCATCTGAAATTGTATAGACACTACCATCCTGCTTTTTGATTCCTGCAACATCCTCATAGTCTTTTCCAATAACCAGAAAAGTTTGACCCTGGAAGTCTTTTTGAACCATCGCTTGATCAAATGACAGACCAATTGGTTCATCAATATGGATTTGAGTCAGTTGAAAAGGATTTAAGAAAAGGGTAAGGAAAAGGAGATGTGTTTTAAAGCTTTTAATATATACAGGCGAATCATTCATTAAAAAAATAACTCACATTCACTTTTACAACCACATGCTTCCATTCATATTCATCGACCGGATGATTGTCGGGCCGGACGGTAGCAATGCTGGCATTTAAACCCAGGTCGATGATTACGTCGTCCAGCTTATATCCTATCATAGCAATATAGCCAAAATCAGCGCCCTTCATCTGAAATCTCCCTTCAACGGGATTGAAGGTATCAGTAAACGCTATTGACTCACTGGTTTCCGGCTCACCCCTGTCCTGCCGAACGGCCTTACCCGAAAATGCCAGACCGTAGTAAATGCCCCCTGTTAAAATAAATCCGTTTTTCTTACCAAAATCAAGGCTCACCGCCACGGGAATTTCAATCAATGACAATCTAAACGCCCGCTTACTGACCGTTACATCTCTGAATCCATCCCATACCTGAATATTTTTTTGCCCGCCTTTTCTGGTGTATCTCACCCCAAGGCGGGCGCTGAGGTGATTGATTAGCTGGATTTCTGATACGAGGCCAAGACCATAAGAAGGTTTCAATTCAGAGGCCTGGTTATCTGCAATGGGTATAGCCAGTTCACTCACGCCCAGGCTCGAAGTTACCCCCCATCTGGATTCCTGTGCATGCACATTGAGAATAAAAGTGATGCATATAATAAAGGTCAGAATATGTTTCATTGTAAGAACAAAAATGTAATTGGCTTAAAAAATATAGCTAAACTCAATGGGCTCATTGCTCCCCTTTTTGAGTGGTAATGGTGGTAAATATCGAATTTATTAATGTGAGGTTTGGTAAATGTTGGGCTGTTTTATTACCTGGCTCAGAAACTTTTCAATTATGTATCGGATTTAGTCAAATTGCCAGGCAGCACAAGCCAGCTATACAATTTGGATGATGAAATCCAAGCATGGTATATCTGGTAATGCGTATCGATCGGGATCAGTTGGTGATACGGTTACTTATATTAATCCGAAAGGAAGGCAAGTTTACATTAAAAAAGACAGTTTTTATAGGAAAGCATATTGGGTTCCCTCCCTTGTATCCTTACCGATGGCAAATCAGATCACCACAGCATGCAGATCTGTGAAACGGATAACTGATAATTGGTCTACAAAGAAAGTATAAAACAGCCTATATCTGATGTCACTATTTTTAGCTATTAATTTCACTATGAATAGGGATTGATTCACATAATATTAGCTTTCATATTTGTCCAAATATGCCATAAGTCAACATGTTAATTAGCCGAAGTTAATATTACTAAAATATGAAAAAATTATTACTTTATTTACTATTATTTTTGCTGTTTATTTCTGCTAAGGCTCAACAAATTACAGGGTCTATTGAAGGAATAATCACTGACAAAGAAGGGGAGCCATTACCTGGCATTAGTGTCGTACTTCAGGGGACCACTTATGGTACACCCACAGACATCAATGGGGCTTATCTCCTTCAGGATGTTCCTGAAGGAACTTATAACCTTATCATATCTGCTATTGGTTTTGAGTCCTATAAACAGGATATTATTGTTTCCGGCGGAGAAACCCTCATTGTTAATCATTCATTAAGTACCAGCACTACACAACTTCAAACCGTAGAAGTTTTAGGCAGGCCTGAAACAGATTACAAGAGCGAATATTCTTTTGTAGCTACCAAAGTGGCTATTCCCGTAAAAGATTTACCGGTCACCGTTTCAACCATTACCAAAGAACTGATGTTTGACCAGCAGTTGTACAGATCAGGTGATATCGCCAAGAATGTTGCGGGTGTTAATGAAAGCTCCCTGACCACCGGAGGCCTTGTATTAAGGGGATTCAGAGGGAATACCGTGTTACTTAACGGTCTCAGAACCAATTTTAATGCCATGTATACACTACCGATTATCGGGCATTATGAGCGCGTAGAAGTCATCAAAGGGCCAAACTCTGCATTGATTGGAAGTATTGAACCGGGAGGTGTTGTCAATTATGTCACCAAAAAACCACTGAAGACAAAAAAGCAAAGTGTCAGTTTCTCTGCAGGTTCCTGGGGCACCATTAGAGGGCTTGTTGATTTGACCGGGCCGTTGAATGAGACCGGTAAAGTGCTTTACCGTCTAAATATCGCGCATGAACAGGGTGAAACCTTCATGGATAACATTACAAGGAATGCTACCATTATCGCCCCCTCATTTACTTTTCTTCCCGCAGAAGGCACTTCTATCAATGTGGATTTGACCTACTCCAGGAACAATACCGTTATTTACCGGGGGCAACAAATAAGAGGGAATGATTTTGAGTCGACACCCATAAGTTTTGGTGTAAATCAACTGGATGATCATTACATAGCCGATGTGCTTTCTTTCAATGCCTCCCTGGTTCAAAAGATAACCGACAACATTTCATTTAATGTATCCTATTTGAGAAATAATTTTTTGGAGGACAATGCCGAACATGGGGGCCGGTTTGCGGATGCCGTTTCTGATACAATTGTTATGAGTTACTTTGTCAGAAAACAAACGCTTACTACCGATAATATGACCTCTTACTTTACCGCTGACTTTGAAACCGGAAAATTTAGACATAAGGCATTGATCGGTTTTGATTATGCCTATCTTTCACAAAGCGGAGGGAACCGATGGTACGCCGCAACCGAAGCACAGGGAGTACCCAATATGATTTTTGGTCAGCCCAATTTTGCCAATTATTATAACCCACTCAACTATCAGCCTACGTTCTTTAGAACAGACGGAGATGCCAGAACGCGACAAAGAATGTATGGGTTCTATTTGCAGGATTTTATAGAAGCCGGAAGGTTTAAGGTACTGTTGGGTTTGCGACAGGAATATTATCGTGATATTATAGAAGGTAGTGCAGGACAGGATAGCCTGATTAATCAGAATGCTTTTTTACCACGGGTCGGGCTTACGTATGTATTAGATGATCAAACCAATGTTTATGGCAGTTATGTAACCGGTTTTACACCTGTAAGACCGCTTTTTCAGATAGATCCCAGTTTCGGAGGGCCATTCGATCCGGAAGACAGCTATCAGTTTGAATTAGGAATAAAGCGAAATTTCTTAAATAACAGGTTATTAGCTACTATTTCAGCTTATCAAATCAAAAGGAACAACGTACTCATTCCGGTACCTCTTGATGATAACCCCGACAACTATGAACAAAGAGGTCAAACCACTTCTCAGGGCGTAGAAATAGAAGCGACCGGGAAAATCACAGATGGTTGGAGTCTCCTTTTCAATTATGCTTTGAATGAAGCAAAAATTACAAAAGATGAAGATGAAAGTAATATAGGAAAAGTTCAGATACTTGCCCCTCACCACCAGGGAGGATTCTGGTCGAAATACGTAATACAAGACGGTGATTTTAAAGGTCTTGGTGCGGGTGTCGGCTATAATTTTGTTTCCGGAAGAAGGACGAATCAGGAAAATCTCAGAATTCCTGCCTATGGAGTCGCAGATGCAGCGGTGTATTATAATTTTGATCGCTACAATCTTTCGGCAAATATTAATAATGTTTTTGACAAAAAACATTGGGTTGGAGGTTTTAATTCAGCTAGGGTTTTTCCCGGCAATCCCCGCAACTTTATGGTCACAATAGGTTACACCTTTTAGTAATTTATAGAATGAAACATTGCTGAAGACCCGCCATATCAAAATCTTTTGCTATGAAAAAATCCGGATCAAAGAAGAAAAATACCAGGAAATTCCTTTTGCAGGTTCACCTGTGGCTCGGGCTGACGGTGGGGAGCATCCTGGCTGTTGTGGGGCTAACCGGAGCGATATATGTCTTTGCCCCGGAAATAGAATCATATTCCCGTAACCAAAGGATTAAACAGGACGAACATTTACCGCTGCTGCCCCCCGTGGAAGTGGTAAAAAAGCTGGAGTCAAGAACTGGCAAAAAGCTGCTGTCCTTTTCGCCGCAGCGCCGGGCGGAAAAGGCTTATTTAGTGACTTTTTATGAAGATAAAGGCTTATCGTATTTTGTAAATCCCTATACGGCCGAAATTCTTGAGAAAAGAAAAAAGAAAACCTTTTTTTACTGGGTACTTCAAATACACATGAATCTTACCCTGGGAAAAGCCGGCCAATGGATAACAGGTATTAGTTCTCTTTTGTTGTGTTTTGTCCTGATTGTCACCGGTATTTATTTATGGTGGCCAAAAAGCGTCAATAAAAATTCAATCAGACAAAGGTTCACCATTCGTTGGAAGGCGCGTTGGAGAAGGGTAAACTACGACCTGCATAATGTCGGTGGATTTTATTTGCATTTGATCATATGGTTTCTGGCCTTTACCGGTGCGTATTTTACGTTTCCGGTGTTGGTTACAGCGCTTGTTACGCTTGTTACCTTATCACCACTTCCGGAAAAATTCGATTGGTCAAATATAAAGTCCTCCTACTACGAAGGGGCTGAGGAGCTTTCATTTATCCAGGCGCTAAACAGGGCGGATAAGATAGTGCCTGAACACAAACTATTGGGTTTAAACTATCCGGAGGGGCAGGATAAACCTATCAGGGTTACTAAACACAATATTGACAAGATACAGGCAGGGCCCTATATACGTACTTACAGCTATCTGGATAGATACACCGGAGAGCTTATTGTCACCTATGACCCCAGGAATTTGCCACTTGGAAGTAAAATTCTGGGTCTTTATCAACGTCAGATTCACTACGGTGAAATCGGGGGGCTTACCACCCGCATACTAGCGATGATCGGCAGTTTATTTCTCCCCGTATTATACATAACCGGAATCTATATATGGTGGGGGCGCCGTAAAAAGAAGAAAAAAACCGATCCTGCTTCCAGGAATAAACGGCAAGAAGCTCTCAGACAACCGATACCTGGCTAATGATGTACAGAACTTCCTGCCATTCCGCCTCATAGAAAGAGGTTTGGCAGACCTTGTTACAGCACTGTTTCTATCGTACGAATGAACAGATGATCTCTGAATAAATTTTAATCAGAAATAATACTTTTAAGCAACCCAGACTGTGTAAAAATGAAACGTTGAAAGCTCACCCCAAAATATTATTTTGAGAAAAATCGATAAAATGACCATATATTATTTATTTTATCCTCCAATCAACTAAAACAGAATTTAATTTGGTATACAATGCAATATTGTTATTTTTACACAGCCTCAACCTACATTTGACAGATTAAAAACCAGCTGAAATCCATCACAGAAAGGAATTCCGTTTATGGTTAATTGGCGCTGGTTACGCCATATTTACCTAATTTGTCATTGACTGGTCCACTGGCAGGGGATAAGGTTAACAAAGATATACTATGATCGTCTGATTCGATATAATTAATGATTGCGTTATCAGTAGTTACGGAAAACCCATGGTCAGTGTCTTTGATGTTGCTTTTACCGATCTGGTAAAAATCCTGTATCTCACCTTTGAACAAGGCGGTGTTTTTATTAAACCTAATATCAATATTTTTGATGCCTGTTATGCCATTTGGGTGAGTATCCGTTTCATTTTCAGACATTTTTTGAGGGTGGTAATCTGACATGACAAAAGGAAGATGGAGCTTTTTGGGCATAAAACACTTCCATGTCACCACTGTACCATCGGGTTTTTTACGTCTGGCATCCTCTTTGAGATTGGAACTGCTTTTTTTCACCCGCTCATGAAATGCCTTGATATTTGCACTGTAAACAGGATAGTCCAATATGGGACCCTTTTTGAAATAAAAATTACCAAGTCTATGAAAAATGGGACTGATTACCCTAAATACGCCCCACTTGGTAAGTAATCGTGCCAATGGAGGGACGACCTGTGTCTTCAGGAGCTCAATAAAGCTATGATCTTGTAAATATATCAGTGCATTGTAGGCCTTTTCCTTTTTTGAACCGTAGTAAACCTTAAAGCCTGCATCGGTAAAATCCTGTATAGCTTCATCGAAGTTTTCAGCTTTAATAATGATATGATCTATTCTTTTCATGGATGAAATTGTTTTTAAACCATCTGTAAAAATGGTAGCTATGATTGATTGTCTTTTTCCGGTTAATCCTGTATTAGTATGCTATGAGCATTAGATAATCAGGAGCGCTTGATAACCCAAAAATTTTACTGTATATTAGAAATTATTATCGAGTTGCTAAAATTGAAAGTTAGAACATAACGCTGTTTAATTCAACCTTTCAAAATTTTTCCTATAAATTTTTTTGTTGCGATAAACTTGATTTGAAAACCTTAGATTTCATGATAAAAAACTTAGGCTCACGCATCGCAATGATTCCACCTAATCATGAGTTGTAAATATTGCTCATGAAATTTAGCTCATTCAAAACCTTAAATTAGCATATGGAAAAAATCATTTTTATCTTGATATTTTTTTTCAGTATTAAGGGTTTTTGTCAAGAAACGGCTGAGACCGTGAATACTGCTGAAACCAAGAATAATCTCGTTTTTGCTGAACTCGGTGGCGCTGTTGCATTTGGCGCAGGGCTTGGCTATGAAAGATACTTACCAGTCAATCCGGCAAAAAGGTTCTCTCTAAGAGGTGGCCTGGGTCTGATAGATGGTTTTTCTTCCTATACTTCATTTTTGGGTGGTAGTTTTATCTATGGGAAAAAATCAGGCCTGGAGCTGGGTCTGAATTATCTGATAAATTACGATATCTATGTTTTTCGTTCAGTGGATTCAAATGAGTCGAAATTTGAAAATGATATTCAGGTGTTGGTAGGATACCGTTATCAAAACTGGGAAAACGGCGTTATGTTCAGGGTGTTTTATGTTCCTCCTGTGGGATGTTGTAGTACCTCTATACCTGTCTACGCAGGGATGTCGCTGGGATATGCATTTTGAAGAGGTGGAAAACTTTATTAAAACCAACAAACATTTGCCAGACAATGGCAACTTTCCACTTTCCATCACTTTAAAGGCCATTTCTTTTTCATCACCGGGTTGTACCGGGAAGTGATCATCTGTATGCAGGATTGGCAAAGTCAAAACGGCATCCTGCATCCCATTCAGATCGTTGATTGCCATGTGCCGGTATTCCGCCTGCATCTTTGATCATGCGCGCCATGTGTATCAGGTTCCAGGTCATAAACGTGGTGTTCCGGTTGGTAAAATCATTTTCCGGGCCACCGGAACCTTCGTCCAGGTAGGACGGACCGGGACCAGCCTCTCCTAACCAGGCGGCATCTGCCTGCGGAGGGATGACATATCCAAGGTGCTGGAGTGAATACAAGACATTCATGGCGCAGTGTTTGGCGCCATCTTCATTCCCTGTAACCAGGCATCCGCCCACCTTACCATAATCAGCATATTGGCCAGCCTCATTCAGAATATGCGAATTGGCATACAAACGCTCAATCACCTGGGTACAAACAGAGGTTTTTTCGCCTAGCCAAATGGACGTGCCCATCACTACGATATCCGCATTTTTCACCTGCTCATAAATCGTTGGCCAATCATCCTTCTCCCAGCCATATTCTGTCATATCGCCGTAAACACCGGAGGCAATGTCATAATCAACGGGACGCAGTAGCGCTGTGGTGATACCGTTTTTTTCCATAATCCCCTTTGAGATTTGAATCAATCCCTCCGTATGAGATATTTCGGGATTTTTCTTAAGTGTGCAATTGAGAAACAAGGCCTTGAGATCAGAGAAATCAGTTTTATTTGTATCACAATGCTTCTGGGTCATTTCTTTTAGTTGGCTCATATACTTCATTTGTTAAATTGAATGTGAGGAATTCTTTTTTAAAATTAGATTTAAGTTATGAAATAATGTGTCTCTATTTTATCAAAAACCTTAAAAAGGGCAGATTTTGCGCTGCCCATCATCCGGATAGTTTCAATTCTCTGATCCGGCGATTAGATCTCAGCTAAAATACCCTTTAAGCCTTAGCGCGGTTGTTCCGGGCATCAATAAAACTCTTTATGAAAAATATCATGGCTACGACAGTGCTAATGAGCATTATAGCTACCCTGATAATACCTATGGTATTTCCACGATCAATTACACCCATAAGTGGTCTGAAAAGTCCGATGAAGATAATTAAAGTCAGTAACACTGCAATATGGGCAATAACTTTGTTTTCCTTTTTCACTCCCGGATTACATATCAAAAGGGCCACACCCACAAAAGCCGGTATGAGTGCGGTGACAGACGGAGATTCGGAATCCATGTATCCCCAGGCAGAGAGTATGATTAGTAGAATGGCATTGATAAGACTGGCCGTATGTGCTTTCATAATTAGTTTTAAAATTTTGAATAAAGATTGATCTAAATTAGTTAAAATTAATCAAAATTAATGCTTAGAGATCAAAATGCTCTGCTAATCAAAAGATCAATGATCCATTAAAATAAATTTTTTCATTTTATTTACATTAAAAACAACTGACACTATCATTTAGTATCAGCCGTTTTGAGATATAATAAGTGATTATTTAAAATTATAAGTAAAAGCCAGTCTTCCGTTAATACCCGGTTCAGATTGCCAATATAGGAAATCACTGAAGTTCGCGCCGGAATACAGATATTCGTCCAATAAGTTGTTCACATTTAATTGAATCCTGTACTTGTTCTTTTTCCAGAAAATTCCTCCATCTAATCTGAAATAATCGGGCAGCAGTGTTTCGTTGTCTGAGGCCCATGCCCAGGTGGAACGGTCGATTTGATACTGATAACCAAGTGAAACCCCAAAACCTTTCAAAGGGGATTTATCAGCAAAATTGTAGGTGAACCATCCATTGGTCATATGCCTTGCATGTCCCGCTACTCTCGTGCCAATGAGGTCGGGGTTGGTGTCTTCGGTAATTTCTACATCTGTATGGGCATAATTAATAACAACACTTAACCCTGGATAGATCTCTCCCTGCATGTCGAATTCAATACCTTGTGACTGCACTTCTCCCAGTTGGATGGAGAAGTCCGGATTTTGCGGATCCCCCACCAATAAATTCTGTTTAGTGATCCGGAAAGCGCCGAGCGTGGCTCTTAGTTTCCCATCGAAAAACGATTTTTTCAACCCTCCTTCAATGTTATTGGCATCGACCGGATCAAATGTTGACCCATCGGCACTTATTCCGGCTTGTGGTAAGAATGTCTGATCGTAGAGCGCATAGGCGGTTAAGTCCGATATGACATCGACACTTAATCCCACTCTCGGGGTAAATTTATTGTCATCCTCTTCTTTTCCCTGGGTTTCCAGCATCGTATATCTTCCCGCAAGTGTCAGTCGTATCCGATCATTCCGGAATCCGATCTCATCTTGCAGATAAAAAGCAGTTGATTCAAACCCTTCGAACGGATCATCAGATCTGTCTTCCACGTCTACCGACCGGTCAAACGGGGGTACCGGGAATATTCCGTAAGTAGGATTGAAGATATTAAACGGGGTTTGTTCCACCACACGATTGGAAAAATCGGCCCAGTACTCCTTATCAAAGTAGTCAATGCCTCCTAAAATGGTATGGCTGACATCCCCGGTATTTATTTTACCATTGGCAAAAGCTTGTGCGTAATAACCTTTAGATAAGGCGTCCCAAATAGAAACAGTTCGATTAGCATCTCCATTATCTGCTACGCCAGCAACCCAGGCTGAATTACCTTCCTGGTCATATTTTAGATAGCCTAGCTGTAGTGTTCCTGTCCAGTTATCGGAAAATTTATGATGGAGATTAACATAAATGGTGGTTTCTTCAATGTCGGTGACTGGGAAATTGGTATCTGTCATTCTAAAATCCCTGTCCAATCCGCCATACCCTACAGATACAGGCGCAAACACGTAGGCAGATCCCATGTAGGTTTCAGCTTGTTGGTAATTCAACTCGGCATTTATGGAAGTCCGTTCTGTGAGATTATAAGTTAGGGCAGGTGCGAGCGCAAAACGTTGTACGTCCTCATCTCCTCTATGACTGTCTGTTGTTTGGAAAAAGCCATTGAGTCTGTAAAGTAATCTTCCATCGCCCGTCAGATCCCCGCCAAAATCTGCCGAACCCCTGAAGAAGTCGAAACTTCCCGCCATTAAAGTGACTTGCGCCAAAGGTTGGGCGGTCGGTTTTTTTGTTACCACATTGTAAAAACCTCCCGGTTCACCTGCCGATAACATAAAACCTGATGGCCCCTTTACAAATTCGATACGGTCGACTATACTCATATCTTCTGCTAAAGGCCCCCAAATGTCACTTACATTGAAGCCATTTCTAAAAGCAGGGACTCTGAATCCTCTCATACGCAAATTGGCAAAATTTCCCCAGTGTTCCATCATGGTTACACCACTCACGTTTCTGATTACCCCATCCATGATACTCGTAACTTGCTGATCAATAAGAAGCTCACTGCTAATAACCTGAACGTTTTGAGGCAGTTTGGCAATACTGGTTACCTGGCGTATAGACGCTGAGGGAACATTCTCCAGGTATCTGTTTTTTTTAGCGTTAACTACTACTTCAGAGAGTTCCTCCTGTTGTGCCTCCAGCGCAATACCCGGTACTGTTGTAAGCTGGTTGGCAACGGCCTCTATCTTGATTTTTAGCGTTTTATAACCCACAGCGGAAATAATCAGACGATATTGTCCGGGAGATACATCGTTAATTCGAAAGTTTCCGTCTATATCAGTCGCTGCTCCTTTTTCGGTGCCTGCGAGACTCACATTGACCGCCTGTAACGGGTCTCCTGCTGAGTTAGTTATGTTACCGGCAATAGTACCTATTTGTCCCATTGCAGTATTTCCTGCAAGTAGTAACAGCAGGCAAAGAAAATTGTATATTACTTTCATAGTTAATAATGAAATTGAATAATTAATTAAAATATTTAGGTTTTTTACTAATTTTTGTTTAGATTTATTTAGAATCGTTCTAAATAACAAAATTAATCACAGATCAAGCCTGTATCAATCCCTATTTGTAGTCGAATTGAGTAGCTAGCTCTAGTCAGGTATATCACTATTTCCAGTGAATTGAATCAGTACGTTAACGATTTAGCAGTGTTTGTAAACAGCATCCTGTAGCTATTTATTCTGCTACCATGCAACCGGAAAGTGTCACAGCTATTGCAACATGGATTTGACGACCTGGATATTGACAAAGTATTTATCCGGCCCCCATATTATTTCAGTAATTGGCTTGGTTTTATGGAAAACAGTGAGCAATAAAGCGCCCTACCCTCATTTTTACCAGGGGATTTAAAAATTGATATGAATTCGCCAGATGACGTAGCCAAATTCATCGTCGAAGTAATCACCCATAGTTATCCATCGAAAGAGAAGAATCAGAACAAATAATAAATGGTTGAAAAAAATTAAAGCTCTGAGATATTTAGGAAGACTTTCGCTGACGAATTATCTGCTGCATGCATTATTTGGGTTAATAGTCTTCAAAATACGGGGATTTTATGGGAAGTCTTCCCCCGGGCTCCCCACCTAAAGACGACCATAAACTATCAGGCTAAGCATTTTAAATAGAAAGCGTTGACACTACAATGGGTATTGCACCCTTCCGGGACACATTTGTGGGTAGGATTCCAATAAGTCAAAACTTTTTTTGCCCGGTGACATGTCATGTCACTGTCCGGTGATACTTTTATCAGAAGTATTTGTCCCGGATCATTTTATAGGAATTATCCAAATATGCATTTGGTACATGGAATTGATCGAAGCTGTAAAGTTATGGATGATCTGGGATCTTTTGTTTTGCAACTGAAGAATCAACAAATGTCAAGGTCGTATATAATGTTTTTCCTGAAATTGAAATTGTTTCAAATGGACTTTTCAAAGCTTATTCATACACGATTGATACTTTTTTTGACCTTGATGATGATTGGACCATTTTGTTTTTCACAATCTTCGAAGTTTCCCCAAAGTAAATATGCCAAAACGGCGAATAGAGTATCCAACATCATTACGAGTTGGCATGCGCAAGAAGCTCAGTTTTTAAAAGAAATTGAAAACGTTAAGATATCAATTTCAGAAAAGCACAAAAACAAACTTGAAAAGATCACTTCCCCTGCCAAAAGGCTTAAGAAATACCGGAAGTATTATAGCAAGGACAGCAGTAAAATAATGAAAGGCCGAATCAGGCTGGCAAAGCAAAAATCAGACAGCCTTTTTGATGCTTACAAGCAGTTGGCGAAAAGCAGAATTCCTGATTCTGTAGGGATGTCTGATCAATACGGTCGATTTCTTCCGGAGCATGTATTGGATAGTGGGCATTTGAGCATAAGGGGGCAAGCGTGGGTTAAAGATCAAGGTAAGCGCTATTTGTCAGGGCTTGAGGAGTATGAGAAGATGGGTTTGTTGTCAGACAAATATCCTGAATTAGCCAACTGGTTAAAGGTCAATGGGAATGATCCCGGCATGTTAAGCCAATTGCCGGATAGTGTATTGACCTGTTCGCAAGCCACAGCTAAAACCCTTCCTGGAATGGTTGAAAAAAGGATAAGTCAAATGGATGAATTCAAAGCGCTGGAGAAACAATCCGGACAACTGGCGAGATCTGTGAATGATTTACAAGAGCATTATAAAAGTATGGGCGAAAAGTATATAGATCAGCCACAACAGTATACAGATCCGGCTCACCTAAAATCCGAAGGGAAAAAGTCAGGGATTGATTATACGAGGGATTTTATAGCAGAAAACATTGATCAAATAGAGCATCTGAAAAATAAGCTTGCCGACCTCAGGAAAAAGTATGCATCTATATCCAATTCCACTGACATGAGCACCGCAAAAAGGCGGAATTCATTGCAAGGAAGACCTGTTGATGAAAAGATAATATTGGGTGGGAATTTCGATATACAAATGTCTGACCCGGTGCTTATTGACCTGGCTCCTTTAGTCGGATTCCGGTTAAATAAAAAGCTTTCAATAGGCCTGGGAGGTACATATCGGGTTGATTTAACATTTGATTCCAAATCTTTGAATACCCAATATGATACCAAAGTCTATGGTTTCAACTCATTTCTTAGCTACGATATTGTAAACCGGTTTTTTGTCTATGGGCAATATGACTACTTAAGTAAAAAAGAACAGGATCAGGATGTAGCTGAAGAGGTTCAAACCTGGGAGCCAGGATTTATGGCTGGAATCGGAAGAAGTTTTAGGGTGCATACGAAAATTACGGGAACTGTGATGCTCTTGTATAATGTCGTTGAAAGTAACATCAAAAGCCCATTTGGAAACAGGTTTCAAGTCAGGTTCGGCTTCCAAACCAATGAGCTGACTTTTAAGAAAGTGAACAGGCCAATATTAGATTACCATGGTTAAGAAATAAGACTAAAAATGATATTCAACCAAAATACGAAACCAATGAGCAGGTTAAATAAGTTGACACTACGATGTATTATAATATTGTACGTAGGTGTGCTCGTAAAGCCGGCGCCAGGGCAGACCACTTATACCCCGGGATCATACAATTCCAATTCAATGACGCGGGAAACGGCAATACCGATAAATCATTTTACAGGTGTTCCTGGTATTTCGGTTCCATTATTCTCCCTTCCCGGTAGGGCACTTAGTGTGCCGATAGCTCTTTCATATCATGCAGGAGGGCATAAAGTTAACGAGATAGCCAACTGGGTCGGACTGGGATGGAATCTACAGGTGGGGGGAGTTATTACCAGAACAGTAAGAGGCATGCCGGATGAATTCTTAAATGGTTATTGTGGAGAAAATGCAAGAGGAGGCCTGGCAGGAGACAACCTTGCTGCTAATGAAACCAACTATGATTACATTGACAATATCCAGTCAGAAACCTGGGATGGGCAACCTGATGACTTTTACTTCAATGTCATGGGCTTATCTGGCAGGTTTAGCATAGATGAAAATGGAGCGGCCTACACCATTCCAATCAGCAATATAAAGATTGAACCGGCAGTTTGCGGCGGCACGGAGTGGGTCATCATTGACGAAACAGGCACAAGATATATCTTTGCCAATACCAGTTCTTCAAAAGAAACAAGCATAGTAAGATACAAGGGCGATGTGGTTAGTAATCATACTACGGTCTGGTATCTGACAAAAATACAGACGCCAAATCAAACGGAGGAAATTACTTTTACCTATCAGTCAGGCGGAAATCAAAGAACTGAACACGTCCAATCTATAAACTATGTACACCAGGCCGGTAATGATCATCGCAGTTGCCTGTTCTTTCAGGATTACAGCAGAATTGAATACACAACTGTTTATACAAAAGTAATCAGTAGCATTACTTCAAGTCTTGGATCAGTTTCATTTGTCCTTTCTTCAGACGAAAGACTGGATTTATGGGGGAGCAAAAGCCTTTCAAGAATTGAAGTATTTGATAATACGGGCAATTTCATCAGATCCTTTTGGCTGAATTATGGGTATTTTTATTCTGATGGCTTTACCCGTCCCAACACAAACACAAGAAGGTTAAAACTGGAAAGCGTCTATGATGAAGGGCGGTTAATCGCCTCATTTGATTACAATGAAAATATTAACCTTCCTCCCAAGAACTCAAAAAGTACCGACCACTGGGGATTCTATGGAAACTCATTTCAGGGACTTCCTGCGTTTGATCATCCGGTATATGGAAACTTTTCAGGAGCTGACAGGTCAACCAACAGCACCAGGGTAATTGCCAATCTGATCAGTAAGATTACATATGGCACCGGTGCGAGTGTCCAATTTGTGTTTGAAAGCAATCAGTATTATGATCAGGACGCCGGGGTAAATAAATACGCCGGAGGAGCGCGTGTTTCGCAAATCGTTTCCAACCCGGGTACCGGGCAGCCATCTCAAACCATTACTTATGAATATAATGATTTTACAAATTCCGGCAGGTCAAGTGGGATACTCTATGCGGAACCCCTTTACTATGAAGGCATAGTTACCGGTGCCACCGGGAGTACTGCTAATGATGTCATCATTAAAAGGCACTCGCAACCAATTGGTTTCTTAACCGGTCAGCAGGGTATTCGTGTCGGATATTCCAATGTAGCTGTGGTTACCGGGTTGGGCAAGACAAAATATACATTCAGAGATTTGGATACACCACAAAATAATAACCATGAATTATGGATTAAGAGTGGTGTAACGGTAACGAAAACAACGAACGCTTTTAGTGGGGTGATGAGTATTAATGTCCCTTTTACTGAGGGGTGGGGTGGTGGTTTGATGGAAAAAAAAGAAATAGTCAAATTAGACGGAACACCGGTTGTAACTGAAATATTTGAATATGATCTGAACACCCAGACGCTGAAAACCTTGTATGGCGTAGTGGTTGAAAAGCGCCATTTCGCCAGTTGTAACCAAGCGGCCAGCTATGCTATAGAAGTGAAACCTATTTTAATGACCAAAAAGAAGGTCATTCAATATGATCCCAATAATGCCAACATCACAACGACAAATGTCACAGAATACGATTATACGATAGATATAAATGGTGGGGATCAAAACGAGTTTGACATCCTGTTAAGTGATGCAAAATCATATAATGAAAACCTCCCGGGACTCAAGTACCTGAGCAACTTTCTATATCCCGGTGATTATTCTCCCACTGACGCAAATGCAAGTGGCGTTATTGGAGGAATATATGGATTGTGGCATAGAAATATCAGAACAACGCCAATAGAAACCTACCAGATAGTAGATGATCATGGAACACGAACATTAAACGGCGTAACCTACCAAACATATCAGAAAACAGGTACTGTTGGAAATGATAAAGTTTATCCTCACCGGGTTTATCGATCCTTAAAAAGGATTCCCGCGGATAACTATATTCCCTCTCATAAATCACTGTTTTCCCAATTCGTTCCGGGAAATGTAGATTTTGAATTGATTAATACAAGTTCCTACATTGAAAACAGCGGCTTGATCGATACTCAAACAGCATTTGGCGGCACCACTACAAATTTTAATTATGATGCCCTGGGGCTTGTTGCCAGCACCAGCATCACCAATGACCAACTCACACGAACCACATCGATAAGCTCAAATGCATTTACAGGTCCTGACTCATCCACAGATACCAACAACCGGACCTTATCTTTCACATACGATAAGAAACAACGATTATCCACAGTAAGCGACCATGACAATAATGTTGTGGAGAGAAAAACCTACGTAGACGGAAATACCGTAGCTGTATTGATCGATGGGCCGGGTATTGATGAAATTCAAAATCCTGTCACCTTTCATGTGAGTGATCCTTTCAGTTACGGTACCACCACATTTTTCTGGGATATGGATGATGGAAGCACTTATTCCACCACGAATAGAAATGTTACCCATACCTATTTTGATGAAGGCGTTAAGATGGTAAAGGTTAACGCAACCAATGCTGAGGCAAATTTTTCCGTATCCGGTTCAAGAGGCATAGCTATCAAATACGTTGCAATGACTGTTGGAGGGATCGGTCTAAACGTAGTATCGTCTGATTCATGCTCCAGGTCCCTGACGTTTTCAGTGAATGCATCCGGGGGTTGTAATTCCAATTATTCCTATGAATGGAGCCATCGTATCAATGGAGGGCCCTGGGAGTCATTTGCACCTGGTGCACCCATAGAGGTCTTTCATTTTATAGATATAAACCTGGAAGTAAGGGTAACCGTGAGTAATCCCGGTTGCGGCGATGAACCCATAACAAAATTTCGTCAACTATTTTTTAACGGTTGCTTAAACGATCCCCTGGACTGATAAATAACCTGAAATCTATATAGACCATGAAAAACTATACATGCATATTCATTGTTGGGCTTCTTCTGAACACATCGCCGGTTTTTTCGCAGATAACGACCTTTACCGGAGATAACTTCACAATAAATAACAGTTTGGGTAATAGGGAATATCTTGCCAGGGAAACCATTACACTTTCTGAGGGTTTTTATATACAAGCATCGACACACGGAAGTTTCAGGGCTGCAATACAAGTTCATGTGGCCCCGGTGCAACCGGAAAGCGAAGCAGTAAATTATGTTAAAACGGAAATCGCTGCCATTAGTGGATTAAGTAGTGGAGTTGCTTTAACGAACGCGATTGAAGGCGTACAAAAACATACTGTTACCAGCTTTATCGACGGCATAGGGAAGCCCATTCAATCCGTTGCCTCCAAAAGCACTGACAATGCGGAATCAAGCCTTGTGCAACCCTTTGAATATGATGCCTATGGCAGGCAGTTGAAACAGTACCTTGCGTATCCGGAAGATGGGAACATTGGTTCATATGATGCTGCGTCCATTACAAACCAGGGTTTATTTTACAGTACCGGTACTTCAGGACTGGAAAGCGATAACAAACCGTTCAGTTTATCGAATTTTGATGACTCACCGTTCAGCAGACTTTTAAGCAGTACAGCACCGGGCAGTGACTGGCATAATAATAACAAGACTAAAGAGACAGATGTTGGAATAGATAACAGTGGAGCCATCAGAAAGTGGACCATGGGCGGAAGCGGAATGCCGGTCACAAGCGCTACCTATCCGGCCAGATATTTATCCTATTCGGAATTAACCGACGAAGATGGAAGGAAAATTCGAAACTATATGGATCCGCTCGGAAATCTTATTCTTAATGAGTCAATAGGAACAGATGGCAGCGTTTATAAGACCTATTACGCCTATGACGTTTTTGGTAATTTATTAAGTGTGATTCCACCGGCAGCAGTCAAACTGGCAAGTACCTCAGGTTGGAATCTTGCCGTTTCAGATGCTAATGACCTGTGTTTTATTTATACCTATGATGAACAAAACCGTTTGATTGAAAGTAAAAACCCGGAAGTTGCGCCGGTATATTTTGTATATGACTCCTGGCACAGGCTGGTGTTATCTCAGGATGGAAACCAACGGAATGCCAGTCCGCGAGAATGGACCTTTGTGAAATATGATGCGTTTGACCGACCCATTGCAGTCGGCGTATATGCATCGAATAGCAGTAGAGCAACATTGGCATCGACAGTTCTTGGTGCAGCCTATGGTCATCATAAAGATACCAACACCAGTGCGGTTGGCTATACACTCAATTTATCATTTCCAAGTACGGTAGCCGAGTCGGATTTATTGCAGATTACCTATTATGACAATTACGGTTTTGTTAGCAATTCCGGATGGGATGCCGAAGGACATAGTTATGCTTATGCGGTTCCATCGGGATTCACTGTTGCGGCCTCCAATGCGGTATTGAATTTAGTAACCGGATCAAAGGTGAAGATACTGGGCTCTTCCAGGTGGCTGAATGCTGTCGTACGTTATGATGAGAAGTACAGACCTATTCAGGTAGTAAAGGAAAATCATTTGGGAGACCTGGATAAGCTTTCCGTGTTATACAACGATTTTAAAGGGACAGTACAAAAAACGTATTTTGATCACAATTCTACCAGTGATTCATTTACGATGCTGGAAACGTATGATTATGACCTCAATGACAGATTAGTGAACAAATGGAGAAAAGTCGGGACAGGTGCCACCGTATTGGTTGAGAACTATGAATACAACGAATTAGGCCAGGTAATAGAACGAAACATTCATTCGACAGATAATGGTGTTTCCTTTTTACAATCTGTCGATTTTACGTATAACGTCAGAGGCTGGGTGACGGGCATCAATAATTCGGGCCTCTCTTCCAATACGGATGCCAATGCGTTGGATGATCTGTTTGGCATTTCACTCAATTTTGCGACAACGGGTATCCAGGTAAATGCCCAGCCCGTTACCGCAAAGTATGACGGTAGTATTTCATCTGTTTCCTGGAAAAACCAGAATCCCGATAAGGCAGCTAAAGAGCATATTTATGGCTATGCTTATGATGCCCAGGGGAGAATTATTAACGCTGATTATGCGACAAAAAGCAGTGGGGCCTGGACACTACTAAAGCAACACACAATTACCGGTCTCTCAAAGTCTTTCACTTAGGCCCGATTAATAATAGGTTAAGCACAGATTTCCTGCGACTTAAAGCACCAAGAATTTAAAACAAGAAATTGAAAGAATCAGATCAAACCCATATAACCTTTTGCTGTTAGAATGGCTCCGGAAGTTGCGTTTAATGCACTTGACGTACTTTCAAGGAAAGCTACTATTCTTGACCCCATGACCGGCTCAGTCACCGTCTTAAAAACTATATCTTTATTGGCTTATCAAGGATGAATTTAATCCGGATTATTACTGAGGGATTTAGTAACCCTAATACCTTAAAACGGCTGCTGGTGAAACAAACGGAATATTCGAACATTTCTCAAAAACCTCATTGATGTAAAAAATGAAGCGAAGGCTGACCAAACAGAAAAAGTAATGTGCAATTACCGTTGGTAGATTAAAATGCTGTCCAAGCCTTGATCTTCGCTTGCTTCGATAACCCAGGATTATTATTCTGCTATGCTGTCGCTCTTACCTCCATAAATCAATCTCCCAATAAATTGAGCTGATCAATTAACTCAAGGAATTCGTCTCGTTTGTTTTTGCTCAATACGGCGACATGATCTTTTAATCTAATCATGTTACCATCAATGCTGTCTATATGGTCGATATTGACAATGTAGGAGCGATGTGTTCTGTAAAAATTCCTGGGAAGTAATTCTTCTAACTTACTCATGGACTGCAACGACATGATTTTGCGGCTATCAACGGTAATAAGCTGCACATAAGGCCCCTGACCTTTAATGATAACTATTTCATGAAATGCGACTTTAATGATTTTGTTATCGGCTTTGATGAATAGTTTATCTGTATGTTGGGAGGAGGCAGAATTTGAGAAATAATCGACTTTAGAGTCTTTTAAGGAAATGATTTTGGTAATAGCCTTGTAGAACCGGTCGAAATCTATTGGTTTTAATAAATAGTCTACAACATCCAGTTCATAACTCTGTACCGCGTATTCCGAATATGCGGTGGTCAGAATAGTAGCAGGCCTGTTGGGTAAAATTTTCAGAAAATCCAGACCTGAAAGATCAGGCATTTGAATGTCGAGAAACAAAACATCTATGTTATCCTTTTTAATATGGTTGAGCGCCTGTAGCGCAGAACTACAGACAGCAACCAATTCCAACTCCGGAACTTTACCGACATAATCCGAAAGAAGTTTTCGGGCAATATGTTCATCATCGACTATAAGGCATTTCATATTCATAATGTAATCTTTAGATCTAACTGATAAACGTGATCTTCCTTAGTTATCTCGACTTCGTGTTTCCCTGGATAATTAGCTTCTAAAAGTTTTAATGAATTCGTAAGCCCGATTCCCTTGCGGTCTATTGGAATTTCCCCGACTTCATCCCTGATCGTATTTTCTGTTCGAAAATTAAGTTCGTTGTTTTCTACTTCCAGGCCGATTTTAATCCAGCCTTGGGGATTGCTTTCCAGATCGGAGTGTTTAAAACAATTTTCAACAAAATTGATAAGGATCATTGGTGCAATAATATTATTGTTCGTGATTCCAGCATAGTAGAAGTCTACGTTCAAGGGGTCTTCATGTTTAAGTAGCTGTATGCTTAAATAGTGTTCTATCAGATCCCTTTCCTTAGATAAAGGCACTTTGTGCTGGTCACAATCATACAGTAAATAGCGCATGATCTTGGATAGTTTTGAAATCATTTCGGCAGCTCTTTCATCTCTCAGATAGGCAAGACCATAAATGTTATTCAGTGTATTAAAAAGGAAGTGCGGACTTATTTGACTTTTTAACAATTTCAGTTCGGCCTCAGCTCTTTCAGCTTTATGCTCAATTTTTTGAACCGTTTTGAGATGATAGAAACCTGCTACCCGAATACTGGCCATTAAAATTATTCCCAACAGAACCAAAAGAACCCATAAGGCTATCCTGACTGATTTAGGAGCATATCTGTCACTGATTTGTGTTAAGTCTAACACTTCAGCCATTATAGAATGAGAACTAATGCCGATGACTAAAAGAATGATATTGATACCAATAAATAAGCCTAGTCTTGGATCGATTTTTCCTTCTCTTGCTAAGTATTCCGGAAAGAGCTTATATCCAAAAAACCAAATGACCATGGAGCCAAAAAAGAAATAAGTGACCAAATAGTAAATGGTATCTGCCATACCTCTCTGATAACTTAATACCAAACTGATGGCGGCATTCATCCCAAACCAAAGGATGTAGGGACCAACTTTGAGAAATCGTTCAGTCTTCGATAATGCTTTACTCATCGTCACAATAATATATTCGGATTTTATTAAAACATAATGAAATGAATGAAATGATGATTTGGTTGCATGAATGATTCATTTTGATAATTGAAAGGCTTTGTTAATCACAATTGCAATTTGGTTCACTGACGCCGGCGATTCGTAAATCTTTTTTGCTGTGAGTTGGTAGCGGAAATAGCTTCGCATCGAAATTAAAACTATACAGGCATGAAAAATATCATTCATTTATTCACAGTTACCTTATGTGTCATATCAACCCACCTTTTTGCGCAAAAAAAGCAAGATGAAACAATTGCGGTTTGGGATGCAGGTGAAAGAAAAGTAGAAATCTATAAAGCAGATGAAAGATACATAGGAAACCCTATTAAATAATTGAACACTCCACACACCTAAGTTATGAAGTTTGCTATAAGTTTTGTACTGCTTTTTTGCATCGTTTTCGCACATGCACAGCCATTTAGAATTAGTGTGATTTCTGATTTTGAGCGGTCTCCTAATTTGGAGACCATCGTACATCAGATGATAGAGGAAATCGACCAGACCGCAGGCGCATCACGAGAAGTCGGTTTGGGAGCTACCACCTTTGGAATTGCCGATATTGAGTCCGCTCAAAGATCTTATGATCAATTAGATGGTCAGGTTGATCTCGTTATTGCTTTAGGAAGTATCACTGCAAAAGGTCTGTCATTGGTGAGCAACCTCTCGATACCTGTCGTTGCTTTAGGAATTATCGACCCCACATTGCAGGAAATCCCCTATGTAAACGGAACCTCGGGAAAGACGAATTTCACATACATCTGGCAGACACGGAACCTGGAAAAAGAGCTGGAAGCTTTTAACAAGATCCATGATTTCAAGAAAGTGGTAGTATTCGTGGATGAGAGAGCAGCATCGACAGTTGATGAGCGAAAAGCCCGGAACCTTATTGATTCGCTTTCCAAAAAGTTGAATACTGAACTATCCATCATCACTATTGGCGCTAAGATGGAGCAGGTGGTCAATCAAATATCGGAAGAAACAGACGCAGCATATTTAACTGTGCTTCTTAGTCAAACCGAATCGCAGATCCAACTTCTGATCAATCAACTGAATGATCGAAAGATTCCGACGTTCTCCGGTAATGCCAGGCTGATGGATTATGGTGTGCTTGGATCGATGGCTAATGAAAACGACCTGCAGCAGGTGATTCGAAAACTCGCCATCACGATTGATGGCATTGTCCGGGGATCGGACCCCTCATCCATGCCCGTGACGCTGGACACTAAAGAGGGCCTGTATGTCAATATTGCTACGGCACGAAAAATCCAGCTCCCTATTCCTTTTGAAGTGCTTTTCACAGCTACCATTATAGGAGATGATGAAGGAGCGGTCAAAACGTATTCATTCCAAGAGATTGCCGAAAAATCTCTGGCAGCGAACCTCAATATTCAAATCAGTTATCAGGATTTGGAACTCAGCAAGGTGCGTGTGAAGTCTGTAAGGGCAAACCTGTTACCTTCATTAGAATCAAGTCTTACCGCTTCACAGATCAACGAGGAAAGGGCCAATGCGGCATTTAATACGCCTGAGCAGTCTTTAACCGCTAATATCACCTTTAGTCAGTTGATCTATTCGGAACAAGCCATAGCTGCCGTCAAGATTTCTAAGTATTTACAAAAAGCACAGGAGTACAATACGGAAGCCGAAGTGTTGAGCGTGCTGTTCGATACTTATACGGCTTATTTAAATGTCTTGTCAGCCAAGACGAATGTGCTGATGCAACGGGAAAATCTATTGAACACACGAAAAAATAAGGAGCTGGCAGATATTCGCGTAAACCTTGGATCGTCCAATAACACAGACCTCTACCGGTGGGAGTCAGAATTAGCTTTTGCCAACCAGTCCGTGATCGAGGCGCAAACCTTACTTTTAGCAGCTAAACTACAGCTAAACACACTGTTGGCTAATACCTTGGGATCAGCGTTTGACGTAGAGGATTTATCGTTAGAGGATGATTTGTTCGAAGCTTTTAGTCAAGGCCCACTTGCTGAAGTTGTGGAAACGCCACAAAGTCTGCAGGTTGTTTCAGATTTTTTAGTGGCGGAAAGTCAGCGTCAAAACCCCAATAAGAAAGCGCTGGTGGCAAACATAAATGCTGCAAATCGTCAACTCACACAGAGCAAGCGATTGCTTTACGTACCGACAGTTGCGCTACAGGCACAGACCTCTCAGGTATTAGGCAGGGGTGGTGCCGGCGCTACATTGGATGCTTCTGCTATGGAATTAGGAGTGACTGAACTACAGGACAATTCCTGGTTTGCAGGAATCTCACTGTCATTTCCGATTTTTGATGGACTCGGCAGAAAAGCAGCTATTCACCAATCTAAAATCAGCCTGGATCGATTGGATCATTCCCAAACACTACTAGATCAGAATCTGGAACTGGGCGTTCGTGCCAGCGTACTTGATTTGTTGAGTGCGAGCACGAATATTCGATTTAGCAAATCCGCATCAGAGAGTGCCCGTGAGAACTTTGCGTTGGTACAGGAAAATTACAAGCAGGGCCAGGTAACTATCACTCAACTGATAGATGCACAACAGACAGCATTGGAAGCCCGGTTGGCGGCTGCTTTTTCCATATATGAGTTTATCCAAGCGCATCTTCAATTAGAATTCAACGTGGGTTCCTTTATCATGCTGATGCCCGAAGATCAGCTTCAGGATTTTAATAACCGACTACTACAATACTTAAATAATCAGAATTGATGCAAATAATGAAATATCCATACCTGGCACTCCTTCCACTCATCCTACTCTATGGATGTGGCAATTTAAGTGAGGAAGAAAAGGAAGAATTGGTTAAACCTATCAAATATGGCGTGGTAGAGTCATTTGGAGGCTTAACCACACGGACCTTTAACGGGATCACCCAATCCGGTTCGGAGACGAAATTGAGTTTTCGTACCGGAGGGCTAATTACCAGGTTGAATGTTGCAGTAGGTCAGCGTATAAAAAGGGGGCAACTACTCGCACAGCTAGACCAAACGGATGCCTTGCTCGCGCTTGAGCAGGCGCAACTGGACGTAGCGAATGCGAAAGTCCAGCTAGAAACTGCTTCCTCCGCCTTTGAACGGATCACGCAACTCTACCAAATCAATAATGCCTCACTAAGCGATTACGAGAAGGCAAAGAGTACGTTATCCAATGCGCAAAGCTCCTACGAGATCTCTCTGAAGAGATTGAACCTGCAGCGATCACAGGTTTCTTACACCTCAATTACCTCTCCGATGTCCGGCATTGTGTCGACCGTAAATGTAGAGACCAACGAAGTAGTTAGACCTGGCCAGTCTATCCTTACCATGAGCAAGGAAGATAATGATTTAGAAGCACAAGTAGGTGTGCCTGAAAAATATATCAGTAGTGTTAAGCATGGAAGTCCCACCAAAATTCGGATACCCACGCTATCAAGCGAATTTGACGGGGTCATCACAGAAGTGGGTTACACCTCTTCCGGCGGTACGTATCCGGTGATTACCTCCCTCACCAACCCCGCGGATGAGGTACGGCCAGGTATGCCGGTTGAGGTTACGTTCACCTTTGGTAATGAGGATCAGGAGAAGCAATTGATAGTCCCCGTGAAAGCCGTGGGCGAAGACGAAAGCGGGCAATTTGTTTATATCCTGAGACCACAAGATAATGAGGTCTATGAGGCGAAAAAAGTGACTATAGAAATCGGCAGTCTTACTTCCGGAGGATTTATAGTGAGAGCCGGTTTGAAGCAGGATCAAATCGTAGCCGTCGCCGGTCTGAGGACACTTTATGATGGAATGAAAGTCGCACTTTTAACGCAATGATATGAACCTTACTGCTATTGCAATCAATAATAATCGTGTTACCTATTTGCTGATGGGGATCATCCTCATTCTGGGGATCACAGGATATGCTTCATTGCCAAGGGACAGTATGCCTCCTTTTACGATTCGAATTGCGAGAATTGTCACGGTTTTTCCTGGGGCAAGCCCCGAAAGAATGGAGCTTTTAGTAACGGACCCACTAGAAAAAGTCGTGCAGGAGATTCCGGAAGTAGATTATATCGAAAGCGAATCGAGAACAGGTATTTCTATTGTCAAAGTTGCCCTGAAAGAAAGTATTGGCGAGTCGGAGCTTAGACCCATTTGGGACCGTCTAAGAAGGAAAATTCACAATGTGGTTGTGCCTTCAGGGGTTACCGGAGGTCCGGATTTAAAAGATGAGGATTTGGGGATTACCTATGGCATAGCGGTGGGTTTAAAAAATGACGGATATGAACCCAGGGAGCTGGAGAAGTACGCGGATCAACTCAGAAATAAGCTGATTCGATTAAGGGATGCGGCCAAAGTAGAACTTTCAGGTGTGTTGGAACGCCGTGTATTTATCGATTATAACGATGCAGAGCTGGCAAAAATCGAGTTGTCAGCTAATGAGCTTAAGAATGCCATATCCGGCACGAATATTATCATTCCCGCGGGCCAGATTAGTATTGAGGATGAGCGTGTCATTTTGGAGCCTTCCGGAAATTTTGAAACGATCCGGGACATTCAGAATATGCTCATTCCGATTGGGAATGGCAGGGAATCAGTCTATTTGAAGGACATTGCTAAAGTCTATGAAGACTACATCTCCCCAAGAGAAACCATTGTAAGGATGAATGGCCAACCAGCTATTGGCCTGCATATTTCATTGAAAGAAGGAGCCAATATCATGCAATTAGGTGAAGAGGTTGACGAACTACTTGCGAGCTTTAACCAAACCCTTCCTGTCGGTATCATAGGAAAACGGGTTGCTTCACAGGATCACTCCGTGTCTAAAAGTGTTAGCGATTTTCTCTCTAACCTCGTTCAAAGCATAGTCATTGTATTGGCCGTTATGCTGATGTTCCTAGGGCTTAGAACAGGGATTGTCGTGGCGGGTTTGATCCCTGCTGCCATGGTGATGTCTCTGTTTTTGATGGGTGTTTTTGACATTGGCCTCGACCAGGTTTCTCTGGCCGCACTGATCATGGCGTTAGGCATGTTGGTAGATAATGCCATCGTGATGGCTGAATCGATGATGGTGAAAATGGACAGAGGCACTAAGGCGCCGGATGCTGCGATCTCTTCCAGCAAAGAGCTTATGGTTCCATTGCTGACCAGTTCTTTGACTACCTCTGCGGCGTTCCTCTCTTTTTTCGTGGCAGATTCAGTGATGGGGGAGATTATGGGCCCACTGTTTTCAGTTATTACTATTACCCTACTCTCCTCATGGCTCATGGCATTGACCATTGTACCCATGCTGGCTATTGTATTCATTAAAGTCAGGCAGAACAGCCATCATCAAAAGCCGGGTTTCTTCGAAAAACTCAACATTTATTATAAGCAAATCATCGTTTGGGCATTATCTAAACCTGTTTTGATTTTATCGGTGGTACTGGGCTGTTTGGCGCTTTCGCTTTTAGGGATGGGTAAACTCGGGTTTGTATTTATGCCGGACAGTGATCGTAACCTGGTGACTGTTGACATTATATTACCTACCGGGACAAGTTTAGAAACGACCGATTCGCAAGTCTCCCTGATAGAGAGGTATTTGTCGGACAGCCTGCTCATCAAAAGCGGGAGATCTCGTGGCGTGCAGGACTGGTCTTCCTTCATTGGCGAAGGTCCTAAGTCTTATGATTTGGGTTATCAGCCCGACCAAAAACAGACCAACTACGCACACTTGTTGGTCAATACGTCTTCTGGTAATGACAATCAGTTAGTCATCGACCGGATCGATAAGTTTGCTTTTAACAACCTTCCGGATGCTAAGGTCACAGTGAAAAGACTAACAAGTGGAGGTGGAGCCAATGTCCCCATTCAAATCAGAATTAGTGGGCCTGATGCAGAAAAGTTAACCAGGATTGCTTCTCAAACGAAGGGTCAGCTACGGACCATGGCAGGGACCAGCAAAGTGGATGACAATTGGGGGCCAAAAATCAAGAAGGTTTATGTAGATATCAATCAATCAAAGCTTAGTTACAATGGATTGACCAATCAGGATGTTGCGTTATCTTCTTACACTACTTTGTCGGGCTACACTGTAGGAGAATATCGCGAAGAGGAGGATAACATTCCCATATCTATGCGCACGGAAGGCAGCCTTGAGGTAGCCTATGAAGATCTCGAGGGATTGAGCATATACAGTCAACTAACAGGTAAAACTGTGCCGATGGCCCAGGTAGCAGACATCAGTGTGGACTGGCTGTTAGCTAAAATTATCAGGCGGGATCTTAACCGAACCATTACGATAGAATCTCAGCTACAGGCTGGATATACGGCTGTAGAGGTAACCGGGCAAATGTTGAAATGGCTCGATGAACAGCGTGATGAATGGGGAATTGAATATACTTTTGAACTCGGAGGAGAGTCCGAAGCAAGCGGCGATGCAATGAGTGCGGTCATGGCTAAGCTTCCTATTTCATTTTTCATCATCATCTTGCTTCTCGTGATGCAATTTAACTCACTGCGGAAAAGTAGTATCGTATTGCTTTCCGTTCCTTTTGGGATCATTGGGGTCGTAGGTGGACTGCTGATCACCGGTACCCATTTGAGCTTCACCGGATTCCTGGGCATCATTTCTCTATCAGGCATTGTGATCAATAATGCTATCGTACTCATCGACAGGATTCAATTGGAGCTTGACGAGAATGAAAGAATTCCATACGATGCCATATTAGCTGCCGTACAGGAACGATTTCGCCCCATACTACTCACTACCTTTACCACTTCTTTGGGTTTAATTCCTTTATGGCTCGGTGGTGGTGAAATGTGGCAACCCCTTGCGATTGGCATCATCTTCGGATTACTTTTTGCCACAGTGATCACACTGGTATTGGTTCCGGTTCTCTACCGGTTATTTTATAAAGTATCCCTGCCAAAATGAGTATGCTGATACGCTATATGGAAAACTACTTAAAAATACATCATATGACGCTCTCTCATCAACCATTGTTGAACATTGTATGTGGGCTACTCTTACTAAGCAGCTCGCCCACTATGTCACAGAATCTTCAACTAGCAGGATTCAGTTTCACAAGATTTCCAGGCGCCGGGGTAATAGATTCACCGCTGAATCAGGAGGTGGAGGTGAATGAATATAATTTCTTTTTGAACCTTACCAAGAGACTTAAAAATGAGAAAACCATTTTGATCCATGGACTCCAATACCGATTAGTGACCCTTTTTGCAGATAATGATCTCAATTTGGGTTTGGATGGAGAAAACATGCATATCTTAGGTTATCGCTTGACTGCTTTACATCAATTAGCGAATAACTGGAAGGTATTAGTGTCACTAAATCCTACGTTATCTTCTACGTTCAATACAGCACTTGAAGGGGATGATTTTCTCTTTAATGGTGCTTTGCAATTTATTAAGAAAAAGTCCGGCCGCTTCTCTTATGGAGGTGGTATCGCATACACGCCCAGATTTGGAGAACCTATCTTGATCCCAACACTTCAATTAACATTTAACTCAGAAAATGGCAAGCTTGAGGTACGCTTGCCCCGTCGCATCGCTTATGATCGCTATTTTGGAAAATTTACAGCAGGACTGCATGTTGCAGCGAGTGGATCGCGCTACAATGTCAATTATACAAGAATCAATTTTCTCAATGATATCGAACCCGTAGATAAGTTGGCCTATACCCGGATTGTGTTGGGACCTTCCCTAAGCTATCGTATGGGTAAAGTCATACAACTGCAAGCTTCCGGAGGCATTACAGTTGCTCGAAGCGTGGAACTTCAGGGTGATCTATTTGAAGATGAGAACTACGATATAGTCAATGGGCCATTCTTCCGGTTTGGGATTGCTATTGTACCACCTAAAAAGGATAACGACTAATGATTAGCATATGGACCGGCAACAAGGGGAATTTTTACGTCATGCATGCGACCGAAACCAGATAAGATGGCAGCTCATTTGCGCGAAATATTAATGTTTTCACGCTACACTTGAAAGCTTTGCCACTATCGGTCAAAATTATTATCAAATTGCTGAATCACATGCCTGGAGTATACCGGAGGGTGATTCAGCGAAGTTTACAGTTTATGGGCAACGCCCGGCCTGCAGTATTAAAGACACCATGATCTTTTTAAATTGTTTTTAAAAGTTCAACATCTCTTTCCCATTCTCTCATTGATTTTTCATAGCTGTTTTGGTTTTTGGTAAGCTTTAGTGTATATGGGCTACCTTTTCTAATGGTTTCACACGTTAGATCTACAGAAGAATGTTTAATTATTCTTTCCATCCGCTCACGGTATTCTTGATTTTTCTTTAACTCAAACACGTGTTCTGTGGGTGAAGCCATAAATGCACTTAGCAATTTCCATTCTTCATACTGGTCAGCTTTCACAGGAATTGGTCTTGTCCAGTTGCCGGGGGGGCTGGGTTTATTGGCAACCCGCTCCTCTAAACTGCCTATACAAAATGCCCTTAGCTGTGCCGCCAACATTCCCTGGGCTTTGCCTGTTGTTTTGTGGTATTGACTCAAAGCCTGGCATAATGTGTCATTTACATAAGTTCTTGAGGCTTTGTGAACAATGGTCTCGAGTGTCCTTTCCACCCAAAGCTGATCTGTCTTGTTTTCACTCAAACACAAACTCAAATAAATTATCCTGATTTGTGTTTTTTTATCATTTTTTGTCTTTTTTGCCGTTTCAATAGTATAAGGGAGTTCTTTCAATTCTTTTTGAATAAAGGGGCCATATTTCATGTGCTCCGACCCGTATAAAGAAAGTGTGTAAAGTATATCGAGATAATGTGCTACATGTGAATCTTCTCCTTCCTCTCTTATTTTTTTGAAAAAATCTGAAAATTCCGGGAGCGGATAAATTTTTATCAAACCCAACCACTTATCGATATCAATTTTGGTGAACATGTGAAACAATAGTGACCTAAAAGCATCCCTCAAGAGATCCTTGTCTTTGAGCAAAATCAGTGTTTTAGATAGCGCATTGCAATTTTCCGGCAAATAATAGGTATCAATTGGATCATTGATTATCAAACTGAGTAAATTTTTGCTATTATTTTTGTAATAATTTTCTTTATCATCATTGGCCAGACCCGTGTAATAATCCAGCCATTCTAATTGTACTTCCTTTTTACAGGCTTTTAAAAGATGTATTTCATATTTTTTATGCCAAAAAATCAGTGCTCCATAGTGATAAAAGTACTCTATGGTCATACCGGCATTTCCCGTGAAGCCCTCTTCGAATTTTTGTATGGGTTCATCATTATCCCAATCTACGCTGGACAAGAGGTTCTTTTTTGTAATTTCTAAACGGCCTAGCCCGGGAGTGGTTGTTTTTGCCCAGTTTTCGATGTATAAAGAGTCCTCATATACTTCACCCATTATTCCATCGCTTTCACCATAATCATAATTATAGTCATAATAACCATAATCAACACCATCCAGACTGCCCATCTGATAGTAAGTGACCAATCCGAGGCATGCATCGTACCCTGCCTCCTTGCATGCTTGCAGAAGGGCTTGTGCCCTGGGGCGATCGTGATATTTAAGACTGTCCAATGAAAAATTCGAGGGGGTATACTGGTGATTAAGCAAGAAGACCAACGGCTGATCCAATTCTTGCTGTTTCAAAAGTGCTAATTGATGGGCCATGTCTTTAACCTGTTGGGTAAATTCAGGCACCTTATAGGTTTTGTCTGTTTCTTTAAGCAACAGATTATAAACCAAACACACACGATAACCACTGGTTACTGGTTTTACTTCATGCTCACAATCGGCATAGAAGGAAACAAACGGAAATGTATACATGTAATCATCCAATGAAAAATCGTATTCATGCTCAACCCCACTATGCTTGACAATGAGCTTGCCACCGGAATGTCTTGAAGGCAACCCAACTATGAGCGTAGCAAACATACCCTTTTCCTTTTCCGAATCCCGGTGAGATAAAAAGAAATCACCTTCCTCATAGATCAGCAATTTGTAGAGTGATGCCTCCACTTTACCATGTTCAATACCAAAACCCCGCTTACTTTTTTCAATAATTTCGTCAATACATTTACTCCATTGAGTATTATGGAATGACAATTTTTCCGCATCTATTTCCCATGCACTGCGGATAGAAGTATCCATTATTGTGGCAGTTCCCTTGCCAAAAGGGGCTTTTTGTGCATAGGGGATGAGCCTTTTCACGTCACTTTCCGCAAGAGGAAAACTAACCTCTCCAAAGCGCTCTACGTGGAGACCCGGCAACACAAATGGCCTGGTGCCAAAGTTGGAAAAAGTACCGTTTCCTTCTATAGATTCAAGAATTTCTGCCAGGGGGTGTTTCATAGGAAATATAATTTTAATTATAAGGGATGCTCATTAAATTTTAACTTCGATTTATTGTGGGTATAAAGTTCAAAAAAATGCGCTGGAAATTTAAAAAAAATTATGGGAGATCCGCCAGATTTATAATTTCATCAGGCCAATAAAAGACGTTTATCACGACTAGACATCAATTAAATCAGGGTCAATAGTTCGTAAATATTTTTCCTCGATCCCATTTTTGGAAACTGAATCAACTTTAAAGCCAACCATATTTTCAACCTCTTCAGCTAAGTCTATATAGCGAATTCCTATTTTATCTTTAAATTCAACTAACCTATCCAGGTCAATTAAATCATTTTGCGCTTTTCCGGAAAATAAATCAAATATTGCCATTGATTTTATCAGGTACTTCCGGAATAAACGGTTTTTGTGCTTACTTATGATCTCGACTGGCGGTAGTTTTCCTGTATTATTCTCCTTTGTATTGCAATCCCCGATTTTTCGGATTCTTTAAATCTATCCAAAAGATATGAGTTTCTTCTTCGTATTCCATTTCGCCGTTTTCATTGCTATCAATTCTTGCAAACACATACATAAAATCATTTTCGGGGTCGTATTCTGAACTCATCACAGAATAGTTTTTTGGAATCAACAATAATTTGTTCTTTGCGTCAATATCGAAGTGATAGAATCTTCTCAAGTCTTTTACATTTATATATCCATCCTTGTTAGTATCTTCATCATAAACCGATACCATATAATATCCTCTTTTGACTGGTACATTATTCAAAGTGTCTTTAGTAAAAGCAGGATAGTATAGTGTTTTTACCAATACCGGTCGGTCGAAAAAGAGATTTTCCTTATTTGTTAAGTTGTTGTAATGTGAGATATTCGCCAAATTGTAACCATAACTTGCCTCAAACCCTGGCATAAAATTATTGTTCCAATTATTCTCGTCATTCTTTCCATATCCCCGATAGTTTGAGTGAAATGCATTTGATCCCGTAAATGGCTTCCCTGTTCTTTTATTATAGTTGACTTTATAAATTGGTGTAAGCCTATGACTTGAATTTTTCGTTAGCAGAACATTCCTCGGTTTTGTTTCGAGTTTTAAGGAATCAATTGGCAGTCCTACAATTTTCTCCCCCTCTTCATTTTCAGCTATCTCCCTTGCCTGAAGTCCTTTTTTCTCTGTCTTAGCGTCTGAACATCCAAAAATGATAAATATCAATATTATTGGGACTATTCTTTTCATTTTGATTTTCTTAATTACCGGTAACAATTGGCTATATGCCACCTGTGGTGCTTATATTTATTTTATCAAAATCCCAATCTAACGGATTTTTGTTGAAATTCATATCTGTAGTGGCCACATAAGTATAGATTTTCGTAGTCTTTTTAGATGTGTGCTCCAAAAGGGCCTAAGATACATTTTAAGTTGATACCATTCTCCATTAGATGGGTGCAAAAGCATGGGCTACATCATCCATCAAAGACCGGAAACCAAAATATATGCACCTTGGGCTATCCATTAATGATAAACACTGGGATGAAACCACCGGTAAAGTACACAAATCCCACCCTAACGCTGTCAGGCTGAACAACCTGATCCTTAAAAAACTTGCTGAAGCCAATAATACGGCTATTGAGCTTGATACCAAGGAAGAATTTGTATCTTAAGAAGAGATCATGGGATATTATTCAAAGTAGATGAACTACCATAAAATTGATGAAATTAAAGCATATGTAGATACTCAAATAAGCGCTGAGCAGCGTGCGCGTCTTGATAATATCATACAATTGTCAATAGGTGATACTTCCGGTTTTTCATTGGAATTGTTGGCTTCGGTAGATTACCTTTATGCTCAGGACGATAAAAAAGATGTTGGTGAAATAATAAGAAAATTAACGGACTGGAATAAGCGCAAGACCAATTTATTTGACAAACGGCATGTGAAAATTGCTTATAGCCACCTGAAAGATCATGCTTCGGCGTTATCATTTGGATAAACATGGAGAAAGCATTTAAAAAGGAAGTTCTTAATGTGCAGGTGGCACCACTTTACTTTGTGGGGGAAAAACTTATATTTTTTAATTTTGCTTTCCTCGTATTTTTAATTTTTTTTTCAGTTTACCAAGCCCAAGGTCAAAATCCGTTAGATTTTGAATGTGTAAATGATAATCAATATCCATGTTACTGGGAAGGAAATAAAAATACTTTCTCTTTAGATACAATTTATAGCTATACTGGTAAAAATTCTCTTGTTTTAAATTCAGGGAAGTCGTTTTCTTTTTTGTCGCAAAAGTTGTTTTATCAGGAGTTAAAGAAATTATATAACCTTCCGGAGAATTCTGAGATCAAGATTACAGGGCGCATTAAAACTAATAAGCAATTTGACGGAAGTGCGTTCATATGGCTAAGACTGGAAGACGAAAATGGTCCATATGACTTGGATAACACAGATGAACCTATCGTTAATGGGGCTGTAGACTGGGAAAAAGTGGTGGTTTCTTTACCGATAAAAGAGAATACACTCAAGGTGTATTTTGGGCTGGGTGTCAGAGGGGCGTATAGTACTGCCTACTTTGATGATATTGAAATATTTATCAATGACAAACCGGTAAATCCCTATCTTAAAATACAGAACCATTCAAAATCCCTGCGTAAAATTCAAAATAGCGGACAGGCCTTCACGTCAAAGGAAAATAAACGGAGCGCTTTCTCTGGCGTGCTTGATAAAAGTAAAATAATCGGATTGGGTGATTGTTCGCACGGAACTGCTGAATTTACACTTTTGAAAAAAGATGTCCTGGAATATTTAACACAACACGGATACCTGACAGACCTGGCTATTGAATGCCATATGGCCGAAGCCAAAATATTGAATGATTTTGTTCATGGCAGAAATTCTTTGAATAAATATGAGTTGCTTTCAAAAATTAGTTATTGGCTTTATCAGTCCGACGAATTTTATCAATTGCTTCTATGGATTAAAGGATATAATGCAAAAAGTAAAACAAAAATTAATGTATGGGGTATCGATATTGGGAACCCTTACAAAGCCGTTGACCATATAGAACGCTTTTACGCCGCCTATGATGCCGATAATTTTAATGAGATTTTAGAATTTAAATCCTATATACAAAAAAATGGCATCCACCCCAGGCAAAAAGTAACGAGCGATACTCTTTTAGGTCATATTAGCGCATTTAAAGAGAAATTCGAAAAAAATTATGCGAAGCACGCCAAGAACGCTACCGGTGATTATCATTGGGCGCTTAGAAACATTCAATTATTATACTATCATTTTGGCCGGAGTTTGTTTTATAATTCCTCTTATTCTTCCATGTACAAGCGGGATCAATATATGTTTGAAAACACCAAATGGATCGTGGATAACTTTGAAAACAAACTACGAAAACTGTTGGTTTGGGCCCATAACGGTCATGTAGGCCGACACCCAAAGACGCTGGGTGCACATCTTGGCGATTATTATGGAAAGTCCTATCAGGTAATGGCTACATTTTTTTCTTCTGGCACTTACCTGGCCAAAAGCGGACAGGCCTTGCAAACATTTGAATCGGGATCTCCTAAAACAGGATCGCTTGAAAGTTTTTTGGACCATTTTGCCAGTGCTAATCATGAAGAAATTTTATTTTTTGATATCAATAAATACGGAAGAAGACACCACATGTTTTTTGCTCGGAATATTGGATCTTCTAAAACCGTATCACCTTTCTTCTTAACTGATATAAGACAATTTGACTATATCATACATTATAAAAGAACAAATGCCTTATCGGTTGTTCACTAATATTATCTTTATTCCACTGAGATACCAAAGTTAATATCTAAGATTTCCGAAAATACGAGGATTATCATTTCTCAAATCAAATTCGGAATTGGCCTGATATGAGATTTTTTGTAAATAACATGAGCAATCGCCGTGATGAATTTCTACGGGCAATTTCTTTGAGCAAAAAAACTGTCCCCTTAAAGATTTTTCTGCCTGGTGTCATGGGACAGGCAATAAATTATCAGGCTAATTTCATTCATAAAGAGGCTGATGATGCTTTGGAGGCGGTGGTGGATTTTTAGTCTATGCAAGACCATTATCTTCTATCTGGCACCTATTTAAAATAAACTGTTTGCTAAGAATTCGATTTATTCAGGATAAATTTTGTGGATAAAGATACTTGTCTTTTTTTGACAAAAACAACTGGATAATGATGATTTTTGATTTAGTTCACAATTATTGATTAATTTGCTTTATTTACGTGCAAATTTGAGATTTGAAATCAGCAAATGGTTAAATACCCCATATACCTGGATTATGCTGCAACTACTCCTGTCGATCCCATAGTATTGGATGCTATGCTCCCATATTTCAAAGAGGTATATGGAAATGCTGCAAGTTCAACGCACTTACAAGGGAAATTAGCCAGTAAAGCTGTAAAAGATGCAAAGTCCGAGGTTGCGGAATTGATATCCGCTGAAACGAACGAAGTATATTTCACCAGCGGGGCTACCGAATCAATCAACCTGGCTATTAAAGGTGTTTTTCAGGCCTATAATAATAAAGGAAACCATATCGTCACTGTCAAAACAGAGCACAAGGCGGTACTGGATACTTGTAACTATCTAGAGGAAATTGGAGCCGATATTACATATCTGAATGTTGATAGGAACGGCTTAATAAGCTTAGATGACTTGAAAGCAAGCATAACTGACTCAACTGTTCTGGTATGTATAATGTGTGCTAACAATGAAACCGGTGTACTGCAGGACATTAAATCAATTGGTGAGATATGCAAAAGTCATGGCGTTCTATTCTTTTCGGATACTACTCAAGCCTTTGGCAAAATACCAATAAATGTAGCTGATAATATTGATCTACTGTGCTTCAGCGGTCACAAAATCTATGGCCCTAAAGGAATTGGTGGATTATATATTGGGAAAGGAGTAAAACCTGCAATGCAAATTCATGGCGGTGGGCATCAAAACAAGATGAGATCTGGCACCTTAAATGTACCAGGAATAGTGGGACTTGGAAAGGCTGCAGAATTGGCTAAGATCAATATGCAGAGTGAATATTACAAACTTAAAAAGCTAAAGGATAAATTTGAGAATTCTCTTCTCAAACAGGGCAGAATTTGCATAAATGGCCCGATAAATTCTTAAAATCAATATCTGAAGATCATAAAAGAAATATTTTGATTATCCAGAAAGTGGAAGAGTTAATAACCAGACATAGCCGTATTATATTGTTTGCCTTGACTGTTGAGCATGCCAATCTAATGGCAGTAATTTTACAGGCTAGGGAAATCAATGCATTGTCAATAACAGGCCTTACTGACAGTAGGCATCGGAAAAATATTATCGAAAACTTCAAAATAGATAGTGAGGAACCCATGGTTTTATGTAACTATGGAATATTGACAACCGGGTTTGATGCCCCAAAGACTAGCTGCGCTGTAATAACGCGCCCTACAGATTCACTAGTTCTTTATAGCCAAATGGTAGGTAGAGCAATAAGGGGTAAAAATGCAGGAGGTAATGAAAAAGCAGAAATAGTTACGGTAATTGATACAAATTTACCTGGTTTTGATGAGGTGGCAAATGCTTTTTTAAACTGGGAAGATGTGTGGTAATAACAACATAAAAAATATATAAATGGATAACTCTATAGTACCAGCACATTTAGCAGTGAAGGCGATGAGGGATAACGGATATAAGAATGCAGCCTATGCTCAATTTTAGACACGGTCTGCTGGCTGACCCCTAACTTATCGGCCACCACATCCTGCTTTATGCCAAGCATCTCTCGCATACGGCCAATCTTTCTTCCCATATGCTTTGCCTGATGTTTGGTTTTATGTTCCATAAGCCAAATATATTGATTTCTAAAAATGTCTCAAAACTGTATGGTATTCTACAATTTGAATAGGTAATCTACTACTTTATCTGGTAGGATACAACAGACTTTCTACGCTCCTCAGACACAAAAAACAAGGCTTGGAGTGCCAAATTCGCTCAAATTGTATTTTACTGCGATCCAATATAAAGCTAATAAAAGGATGGTGCCTATTAGAAATAGTAATGCCATTTCAAAAAAGTGAGAATTTAGTTTTTAAGGGATTATCTATTTATCGGTTCGGTTAATCCCATTTATCAGACCAATTTTTCGGACTACCTGGTCCAGAGTTTCCAGATCCGGTTTTTTGAAAGTTATACTGGTTGTGACAAACCTTTCCATACTATGTTGGATGCCAAGCTCATCAGTTCGCTTTCTTATTGTCAATTTTTTTAATATCTCGCGGAGAATTCCCACCTCTTGATCATTAAGTTTTGTCTCCATCTGATGTTTAGTAGTTTTTATAAATCCGTGACTAACGTAAAAGTAAATGCAAAGAAGTAGAAAGTGATTTTTTATCACCCTTAATTCAATATAAGTTTTGCTCAATTACTTTTCGCAATTCTACTAAAGTGATTAGTTCGGCATTATCCTGCTCTAATATCTCAAAGTCAATAAAACCGACCCTGGTCATCACATTAAATTCGCCTAAAATGTGATCAAGGTATAAGAAGCCAAGAGATTTGAATCGAATATCCGCCTCTTTAAAATTGCACATTTTCAGAATTATATCCACTTTCTCCTTTTCCATGTCTAATTCATATGAAATTCGCAGGTCATTTAGATCGAGTTCCAAACCTTCATAGTTCAGTGTAACCTTATCGGTTGGCTGCCGAAATTTCTTAATCATCCAGTTTGGAATTTCAGGGGCAACTGCAGCAAGTTCTTGTACCGGTTTAATTCCTGCGGAAATGCCATCGCAACTGATGATTAAAACGTAGTTATCGTCTCCCATAGTCAATTCAGGAATTAGTTCTGAATGGACCTTCTTCATCTTGCGTGACAATAGATGATAAATGGAGTAATCTGTTCTATTTTTATTCTCAATGAAGCTTTCTATTTTAGATTTATTTTCAGTAAACCATTTCCAGAATTTTAGCTTGTTATCCTTTTTGAAAAACATCTTTTTGAGACTCGATTATAATAGATAACTTATTAATAAACCAAATATAATCAGAACGGACTTTTAAACGAGTTAAATGATACCCGTTTGGCTTAAATCTCTTACTTTTAATATCTGGTAAATGTAAAAGTACCATGAAGAATTTCTTGTGGGTCGTATTCACTTTTCTGTCAATCACAGGTTTTACCCAAAAAACCGACTTTAAAATAAATCTGGATTCGGTCAAACGAATCATCATTATCGATCATCAAAACTTTAACTATGAGTGGTATTGTGGCAGGATTTACCATATAACCAGGAATAATGGCACTTATAATATGCGGTTGGTGGAACAATACAACAAACCGTACTTTTTTGGGGAGTCGGAGCCGGTCCAAGCCAGCGAACCGGCGGATATTTCCGAGACGCAACTCCATAAGAAATTAAACCTCTCTATTAGCCAGGACTCAGCACTTAATCTTGCCAACCGGGTTGTGGCAGCAAAGCATAATTATTGGGCCGAACGTATTAAGGTGGAAAATAGTAAAACACCCGTGGATATGCCAACATTCGACGATAGCAAACTTCATGATTTAGTGAATACCATCACGTCGTTCAGGAAGCCCTCGCTATATACTTCAAAATTTAGGAATGGATTCCAGTTGGATAGCGGCGAATGCCGGACGGCTTTTCGAGTCGTACAAATTGCCAGAACCTGAGCCCACACCAGCACAGCGAAACTATTGTATATCATGTTTCCTGGATAAAAAAAAGGCCATGAGGGCTTCATTTTCATTAATAGGGAGTCATAATACATCCGATTATCCATACATTGAAATTCAGTTCCTTGACTCAGAGGATATCCTGAACATATATACTGATAATCCTTATCCACAGAGTATGCCTTGGATTTTAGAGGATTCAATCAAATACTATAATCCTAAGATCTCAATGCTCATCGCCGAATTACTTCCTGAAAAGGAGCACTCCAATAAACGAAGGCTTTCCGGCGATTATTCAATATCATCTAACTATAAATCAATCGAAGAAGCTTTTGCAAAAAGTGTGCTGTATCAGTACTGTACGGTGATTAATGCCAAGAAGAAAAGCAAGAGAAAAAGGCTATATATTGATAAAGAACGAGCATCTGTTAAACCACCGCAGGCACCATGAAGACGATAAACAGGATAGCCTGGAGAGAAACAATGACCCAATTGCTCATAAAGATTATGTACCTAAATTTTAATACTAATAATCAACGTAGATGCTTGAATGAACACTAGTTCCCAACTGGTTGAAAATCATCTTACGGATAATTGATAATCTTTTTGTTAGTTGATTTTTATAGGTCTTACGTTTAAGTCTAAGGCATAATTAACTCAAACAAAGAAACATCTGTTAAATTTCGGGGTTGATTACCTGGATGAAGTTTCCCTTTTACCCTTATATAAGATCCGGCAGTCATATGTGCTTTATCTGCTTTAATATATTGCTTAGCATCCAGAATTGTTTTGGCCTTGATAATTTCATCTTCTTGGTAAAGATTTAAAATAACATCACCTGATCTCAAATTGTTATCATCAATTTCTCCGGCAAGATGTTCTACTGAGGCCATAAAAACATCCTCTCTCTTTTTTTGACTAACTGTATTTTGATATCAATTTCCTTTAAACAACCGCCTTCCGGGAAAGGACACTATGCATTCAACCTTGCATCAATTCCACGATTATCTTCATGCCTTGTCGCCAAACTACATCCTATACCCGACCTAGCGGCTACAGCATGAAGATAGGCATAACTTAATTCATTTTCTATATCATTATTGGAAAGAGGGTTCATTGATACCATCAATTTAACGTTTTTAATGGAACGTGATTACACCCATATTAAATAATTGTAAATGTGTACAAAGGAAATAAAGAAAAACCAATTTAATTAAAAAATCAATTTATCCGGAGTATCGGGCATCATGCCTTTTACAAAGTGTACGGACTCAATCCTTCTAAGTCATAGCATGACTCCAAGTCATACTATGACTAAAACGCAAATTTTAAAATATTTAATGAGTCTTTGTCAGACTGGTTGCCATAATAAAAAATTCATTCTACTCTGATTTTAAAAAATTACTTCTTATCCTCCAAAAGCTTTTCCAGTAAAGCTATTCTCTTCCGTTCGCTTTCCAGGAGCACCTCGTACAGCTTTTTGTTTTCTTCTATAGCCTCCGCCCACTTATCAAATGGATTAAAAGTACAGTTATAATTCTGATTGGCTAAACCAGTTGCAGTCCCATGATTTGTGACAATATTGTAAACCGTCGCTTCCTCATTCAGGTCTTTAATCGCTTCGGCGTTGACGCCTAAGGCCTTGACTACCCTTTCCATCATAGCATCGTCAACGTTTTCATTCTGCTCGATTTTAGACACTGCCTGCTGGCTTACGCCTAACTTTTCGGCCACCGCTTCCTGTCGGATACCCAGCAGTTCACGCATTTGCATAATCTTTCTTCCCAGGTGTTTCGATGGGTTTTTGGTTCTATGTTTCATAAGCCAAATATATTAATTTCCGGGGTTGTTCCAAAGTGCTTTTTGGTTGTAAGATTACAAACCAGGAGTTGTAAAATCACAACTCGATGTCGTTGAATACAACTGACTTTCTGCTGTCCTTAGACAAACCGAAGAAGGTATTTGGTAAATCTACAACTGTGAAAGACTGAGCGAACGCCGCTTTTTTCTTTCACCGTATCATTAAAGGTTCCATCTGACCTATAAAAAATTAAACAGATGACGTCTATCAGCAAAGTGGAACTGCCTTGATTATCTAACCATTTTATGGAGGATTTTGCAATTGCCAGACAAATATAAAGCCTTAAAACAAAAACCCTCTCATTATCAGAGGGTTTTCGTGTAGCGGCGAGGGGACAAATATCGAACCTTGTCATCCCAGATTTACAACGGGTATTAACATTTTCGAAGGTGGTTTAAAAACTTAGCAGTTTTAAACTAGAATTCTTATAAATTTCGTCATTGAATAAGCTTCACTGGATTATAAAAAATGACATTAGATAATTAAGTCTTTCCTGATCGAATAAACCGTTTTAAAATTTAATTTGACAACCAGCAAGTAAAATGCATTTTAAAGGGCCTCGAATTTTCTTGGAAATTCCGGATGAAACAATATGCTGCATTGCTATCAAAATGAATTCATAGAAAAAGAAGTGCAAAGCTTTTTTCCAATACAAACATGAAGAAAAAGAACAGGCTGCTTCCCCAAAGCCGAACTTCCATAGAAATGTATTGATTAATCAGGGATAGAACCAACAAGCTCGAAAAACGTTATATACCAATATATAATATTAATTGGTATACTTGCTTTAAATTAAAAAAATTATGCAGAAAAATACAAGCGTTACACTTGGCGAACATTTTGACAAGTTTATTAGCCGTTTAGCGGAAAAGGGCCGATATAGCTCGGCCAGTGAGGCCATACGTGCGGGTTTGCGCCTGCTTGAAAAGGAAGAAACTAAGTTGGAAGCACTACAAAATGCTTTAATAGAAGGCGAAAAAAGTGGCAGGGCCCACTATTCTTTAGATGATTTTATTAACGAACTGAATGCAGAGTAGTCTTGGCTTTTTTTCTTACCCAAAGGGCGAAAGCCGATTTAAAAAGTATAGCTAGTTACACACAGAAAAAGTGGGGTATTAAACAACGAAATACCTATTTAACTCAAATAGATACAGCTTTTCATGTGCTGTCCGACAATCCAATTAAGGGTTTTAATTGTGATTATATCCGGCAAGGGTATTTCAAATATCGTGTTGGAAAACACCTCATATTCTATCGAATAGTCAATTTGGACATTGAGATTGTACGTATCCTGCATGAGAGAATGGATATAGAACAACGTCTTAGGGAGGAATAATTGTTTTGTGTGTCTCTAGGTTAAAGAATAACCCATTCCTATCATTACTGGATGTTCGAACCAACACTGCCTGCAAAACAAATCTTAACAAGAGATTTTATCCGTCATTTGATTTGGAACAAATATGGAATTATCAAACCTACGACCTTCGGGTTATGAGCCAAAGAAAGACGAGTCCCTATCGTTCCCAAAACACCCTAAATACGCCAAAATAGGCTACTTTCGAATTTAGAGGGTTGTTTAAAGATCATTAAATAGTGGATAAAACCGCAAAATGTTTAACCAATTCGGGCTTGTTTCCTCATTAAAATCGAGACTAGCCCAATGGGAAGTACCGAAAATTGAAAACTTTCTACGCGAACGCATCACGTTCCTTTACTTAGCGGGTCGGCTTCCTATTCTGTCACTGCCAAACTTCTGAGTTGTATTTAGACCCATAAAGTCGAGTCAACAAGACTATTCCAAAGACCATGCTAAATACTAAAGTGCTCAAATTAGTTGTCCAAAGGATGATGCGTTTCATTTTTCTAATGTTCACAAATAATTTAATTAAACCCCCGGTTTCAATTTATTATACTCGTCCTGTCAAACTGATATTTGTCCAAATGCGGAAAGCTGAATTATCAGAATTAGTATGGTTATTACCACTTTACTTATATTACATGCTTATTTCTATAGTTGATACAGTCCGTCTTGAAGACTGACAAGTTCGGTTTCTCCATTCCTTTTATATTGCCAAGTGGGCTGATCGAATTGCCGGAAAGTACCGATGGATTTAGTATTTGTGTCCAGCACCACAATTCGCTGATTCCCCATATCGCTGATAAAAGCATGTTCACCATAAATGACGATGTCTTCCGGATGATTCAGTTCACCATCTTCTTCCCAGGTTCCACCAAATTCAAACATTATTTTTCCTATTGAATATTCAACTTGAACCACTCGATGAACTGTTGGTTCAACAAACCATATATTATCATTAATGTCAACTTCTAAGTCATAAATTACTATCATTGAAAGTTTCTTCGAAAAAGTCTTTACTATTGATCTGCCTGGCGTGAATTCACGGATTTTGGAGTCTTGGTAAAAACAATGAATGGTATTCCCGTTGGAAAGTTTCGCTAATGATTCCCCGCCTTGAAATGGATTGATATTCCGGCCATACTTGGCATCATTGAATTTTGATTGAGATACTTTCTGTTCCTTAAATCCATCAAATTGATAATAGGAATTCCAGTCAACTCTGTAACAAGGTGTTCCGTCAGATAAATTCAAATCCCACAAAGCCTCGTTTACGGGTAATTTTTTCATGGGCCTTTAACTTAACGTCTTCTACTTCAATTACTTGTAATTATAGGTATTTTATTAGCGTGTGGTTATTAATTTCTCATCTTCAAATATTTTTAGGGCTTTTTCAGTCTCATTAGAGCCGTCTGACATTGAGCCAGGTAGCATAATAAGCCTTTTCTTGAGTCTTTTGTTAACACCCTCAAAATATACCTCAAACCTGGATCGTGTAATTCCGATAATGGCTTTTTTGAACTTTACAGATTTTATTTTCTCTCTTTCAATTACGGGATTAGCAGAATTATTGAGACTGTTGAATATGCCAAATGTTAAGTAAACGCTAACCAAAGCAAAAGCTATGGCCCGAAGGGTTTGACCGCTGGAATATGCGTTAAATGCAAAATACAGGGGCCAACCAACAAAAGCGTGTAAATAGTTAATATTCTTGAAATACTATTACTTACTGTTATTTCAGAAAGGTTGCCAACGATTCCATCTCTTGTTAATACAATCCTATCCGGAAATATATGGCAAAACCCGGTTTTGGTTCTAAATACTTTTTCCTTTTCCATTTCCACAATGTTGGATAAATACCTAATAAGCTTGCTAAGCTCATCTGTCCCTATTTTAACTAATTTATAGCAAATCAAAGTCAATCTAATAATAGCCGATTGATCTTTTTGATTGGATGAAAAATTTTCCGATACATGCCTGATGTACCGTTTGGCCTTTAACTTTCAGGAATCGTCATGAATCTTGATCCGGATCAGGTTGCATTCATCGAGGTGCTCGCAATGATTTCCGGTATAAATATTTAACTTTAGTTCAGCTGAGATCAGGCGAGTTAGCGAAGCTTATTCGAGATCCTGGCGAAAATTTAAAATATGAACTTTATTCAGAAAATATTTTTTGTGTTAACCTTGACATTCTTTGGTATTTCTTTGTTCTCAATGACTGTCGGCCAAATCATACCCATTGAATTTGCCGATTGGAGGGATATGCATATTTTCTATGATATTATTCTGCGGGGGCTTCCAATAATGATACTGTTGACGTTAGTTTGGACAATTCGAAAAAAAAGATCAATAAGAGGAAATTTTATAATTGGAATTGTGACTGCCTTAATTGCTTTTGGAGCATACTTGTCGACTATCTTTTTAATGTTTTCTTTTGGATTTGGCGCCTGGGTAAACGAAGAAACAATTTATGAAAATAAAGACAACCCAAAACAGACCATTAATTATCAACTATGGGATATTGGTGCATTTGGATACGGTGGGCAAAGAACAGTCAAATTAACCCCTTTTTTAGGACTTTGGGTAGTTGCTACCAAAATAGACACTACAACCATTGAAAAGGACAAATGGACCCTGGTTAAAAGAAAAGGTGATATTAAATTTCCATGAAAAATAAAAACTATTGTTTCAAATAGAAATTGCGTATGCATAAAATAGCGACCATATCAGCATTCATTCTAACATTGATCATGTATTCATGTGGTACGGGTTCGCAGACCGAAAAGAACAATGAAAAGTTTGATAGCAAGAAATGGAAAACAGGTGATTTTAGGACAAAAGGAAAAATGACCGATAATATTTTGAATGATAGCCTGCTGATTGGAAAAACCAAAGCTGAAATACTTGAAATGCTTGGCGATCCGGACCAATATAATGAAAGAATATTTCACTATGCGGTGGATCCTGGAGTCAAATATATGAACGAGCCGTGGATTTATTGGTTATCAGTAGATTTTGACACAATAAATGATACGGTAAGGGATGTATGGCTTGCGGACTGAAACTAACTCTGATTTCTTTGGTAAAAATAAGGATTACAATATTAATTAAGCATCAGCGGTTTTTTTCCTGTATGCATTCTTGTATCGTTGTTTTTTAAACCTGGGGTCAAAAATTTTTTGCCCGCGAATTGTCCATTTTTCATTTGTCAGTTTTACCCCTATTGGCTCACTTGGATTTAAGCGAATGCGGTAGTTGTTTTCTTCTCCTTTTGTAATTGTCAAAGGATTATAACCGACATAAGTAATTCTTAAACTGTCGTATTTTTCAATTTTAATTTCGGCAATTCCATTTTCATCTGTCAAGTATTTATGAACCTTTGCCTCATCATAAATGTAGATGGATGCACCTGCCAAACTGTCTTAAATAAATATGCTGAAATCAACGACTTTGAGATTTTGCTAGTAGTTTAAAGTCCTTTAAACCCGGAGAAAATCGCCACCTATCCCCTGGCATTAAGAATCATCAAAGACCGGAAGCCAAAATATATCCACCTTGGACAATCCTTTGATGACAAACACTGGGATGAAAATACCGGTAAAGTAAACAAATCCCACCCTAACGCTGTCAGGCTAAACAACCTGATCCTTAAAAAACTTGCCGAAGCCAATAATACGGCTATTGAGCTTGATACAAGGGAAGAATTCGTATCTTCAGAAGAGATCAAAAACAAAATCAAAAGGAAGGGTAAAAATGTCACCTTCTTTCAATTGGCGGCAGAGAGGATTGAACGCTACGAAAGAAAGGGCACATTCTCAGTATCCAATGTAGAAAAGTCTATTCTGAATAACTTCAGAAAATTTCTTGGCGGATCTGACATTTATTTCCATGAAATCAATAGTCCGTTAATCGAGAAGTTCAAAGTATTCTGCAAGGGAGAATTAGGGCATAAGCCGAGAACAATTACCAATCATCTGATTATTATCAGGACACTATTTAACCTGGCTATCAAAGAGGGTATCGTCGACAGAAAATATTATCCTTTCGCCGGTGATAATGTGAAGATAAGGATTGGTTCAGGATTAAAAATGGGATTGACCCAGGAGGAAATCCGGAAGATTGAAAACCTGGAATTAGAATCTAATACTTCTATCTGGCACGCTAGAAATATTTGGCTTTTCTCCTTCTACTTTGCCGGGGTAAGGATCTCCGATGTGCTGAAAATTAAATGGTCTGATTTTAAAGATGGCAGGCTTTACTACCAGATGAATAAGAATGATAAACCTGTAACACTAAAGATACCCGATAAAGCTAAAACCATTTTGAAGTACTATGAACCTGAAAAAAGATCTGATAAAGACTTTGTTTTCCCTGATTTGAAAAATGCTGATCCAAATAGCATTAAGGATATCTTCAGGAAAACAAGAACTGCCGCACGCAGGTTTAATAAATACCTGAAAAAGATTGCAGAAATCACAGGCATTGAAAAGAACCTGTCAAATCATATTGCCAGGCATTCTTTTGGCAATATTGCCGGGGATAAAATTAATCCTTTGATGCTTCAGAAGTTGTACCGGCATTCCAACTTAAAGACAACCATAAATTATCAGGCTAATTTCATTCATAAAGAGGCTGATGATGCTTTGGATGCGGTGGTGGATTTTTAGTCAATTGATTTGATGACACTTATATTTTTTATTTTAAGAATACTTCCGGTTTCAAGATAAGAAGCTCTAAAGCCTTGCAAAAGAGTTAAATTAATCAGATCTTTTGAGCATGTCAGTGCCTGAAAAAATATTTTTATATAGAATGGTCCATTGGGAAAATGTGCAACATATTTTGCAACATGGCATCTGCTCTCGCCAGCATCCGGATATGGACCCAAAGTACATAAACATTGGTCACGGTCAATTGATCACAGATCGACATGAACATCCCATTCCACTGTCAAATGCAGGTAATCTAGGTGAGTATGTTCCTTTTTATTTTGCTGGGCACACACCTATGCTTTACGTTATTATGAATGGCCATCAAGGGGTAGAGAAGCGCCTGCAGGAAGATATTGTATTCTTGGTAAGTACCTTTGATAAAATAAAAAAGGCTAATTTAGAGTTTGTATTTACAAATATGAATGCCAAAATTGCATTGGCTGAGTTTTACAATAATGAATCAGACTTCAATAAAATACATTGGAACATTGTAAAATCCAAGCAATGGGCCAACGATGAAAGTAATCTTTCACGGCGTGACTATAAACAAGCTGAGTTTTTGGTGAGAGGCCATGTTCCAGTATCCTGTATTTCATATATCGTGGTTAAATCAGATAAGCGCAAAGCTCATTTTGAAAAAATGCTTTTGCAAATGGGCCTGTCAATCAAGGTTTTTGTAGATAAAAAATGTAAATTGTATTATTAAGCTATGATAAAATACCTCAAAGGAGATTTATTAAGTTCTAAAGCCCAGGCTCTGGTCAACACGGTGAATACAGTGGGGGTAATGGGCAAAGGAATCGCATTGCAGTTCAAGAAGAGGTTTCCACATAATTTTAAGGTTTATAAAAATGCCTGCGATGAAGGCACCTTCTCTGTTGGGCAAGTTTTAGTAGTAGAAGATAGTGATTTAATGCAAGAGAAAATCATAATCAACTTTCCTACAAAAAAACATTGGCGTGGTAATTCAAAATATGAATACATCGAAACAGGGTTGACAGCACTTAAGGAGGCTATTAAAACGAATGATATTAAAAGTGTAGCCATACCCCCTTTAGGTTGTGGCCATGGTGGCTTGGAATGGCACAAAGTAAAAGCATTAATAGAAGCGGCTCTTAATGATCTGGATTGTGAGATTGAGGTTTACACGCCCAATGAACATATCAAAGAGATATTGCAGAGGGAAAATATTTCGGGAGAAGTGAGGCTTACACCAGCAAGAGCCATGTTGTTATATTTAATGTTTCAATATGAAGCCATGGGTGAGCAGAGCTCTTTATTTGTAGCGAATAAATTAGCCTGGTTCTTGCAGAGAAGTGGTGAAAAGTTGAAACTTAAATTTGCAGCACACCATTATGGCCCTTATGCCGTACAGGTAAATCATGTGTTGTTGCATCTTAATGGGGTATATTTAAAGGGAATGGAGCAGAATGTGGTAAAGCCATTTGAACCGTTGCAATTGAACTATCATAAAATTGACGAAATTAAAGCATATATCGATACTCAAATAAGTGCTGAGCAGCGTGCACGTCTTGATAATATCATACAATTGTTAAGAGGTTATACTTCCAGTTTTTCATTGGAGTTGCTGGCTTCGGTAGATTACTTGTATGCCCAGAATGACAAAAAAGATGTTAACGAAATAATAAGAAAATTAACTGACTGGAACGAGCGTAAGACCAATTTATTTGACAAACGACATGTGAAAATTGCTTATAGTCACCTGCAAGATCATGCTTCTGCATTATCATTTAGATAAGTGTGAAATTACCCATTTTAATAACCACTTCAAATCGCTATTTTATTTTTCAAATTTTGGGCTTGTGTTTTACGAGCACAGAAGTTCCTAATAGCTTTGATTTATAGTTTTACCCCCAGCTTAGAAATTTTTTACCATCTACCTTTCCTTTATAAATAAATTATGTGGTTTTATATGCCTGCTTTTAGAGAAAAGGAGGATAAATTCTAATGCTGACAAAACAGATTCATTTTGTAAGTGCATTACTTTTTGTTAATCTATATGTGGTAATTATCTGCACTTATAATATATTGAAAAGTAATGCTCCGAAAATATTTGTCTGTCTACTATATTGTGAAATTGTGTGTTGAGCGCCTGTTTCAATAGGTGTTAAAAAAGGAAAGAACGTCACAATTAGCAACCTCAAGTTTGATTAATTCTTTGTATCTTTAGGTATGAATGAAAAAATTAGAAATAAAATCATACAGATAATCAGTTCAACCAAGGACCAAAAACTGTTGGAGCAAGTATATAATATACTCGATAGCAGATCGAATTTTACTGAAAACCAACTGTTTGAAAACTTGACCGATGAACAAAAAGAAGATACTGAACTAAGCCTTCAAGAAAGTACTGAGAAAGCCAATTTGGAAGATCACGAATCGGTAATGAAGGAAGTCAGAGCTCAGTTTGGATGGAACTAAGTGTTGTCTGGACTAAAAGGGCCAAAACGAATTACCTCAAAATATTAACCTATATCACACATAATTTTGGAAGTTCATCAGGCCAAAAGTATCATACCAGGGTAGAGGAGTTAATCGGCTTGTTGCGCACATTCCCCGAAATAGGAACAAAGCAATCCGGCAAACAAAATCTTAGAGGTATAATTTTATACAGGCGGACCACCATTTTTTATACTTTTGACAGCGAAGTGGTAAAGATCATCAATGTGGTAGACAATCGATGGAAGAAATAAACGTCTAATCCAGCTCTTTAAGCTATCTGCAAGTTTTTTTAACTTCAAATTTGTGGATGACTTTATTTTTAAGCCAAAAAATTCCTTCGTATTCACCAAAATCAGCGTAAATCGTTTGTCCTTTTAAATAGTGAAACCGGGAACCCATGAATTTCAGCAACATTTCCTTAGTCATCCCAATAAATTCCTGATCCCATGCCTTGATGTCGTTTCCATAGAGTTCAATGGCCACAAATGTTTCATTTTTGGTGTCATACTGCCAATTTTCGGGTTTGTCAGTGCAATAAACCTTTAAGATACCAAACTGTTTAGAGGTTTGCTTATTGATCAGATGATAAAACCCAAAAAATTCTGGTGACTTAACTGGGCAAAGCTTTGCTGATTCCGCATATGGAATAACACCAAAGGTTGTCGTTAAAAATTCCAGTGCCTTGAGCCGGTTAATGTTTATAGGATCCACCAAAGTATCAGGCTTGAATTGGTGACGATCCATTGGCAGGGTAGAATAAGTGGGGTCGATTACCCTTGAGTCAAAGTAACTGTTATAAGTTTGGTTATCAAGGAAAGAAATCATTGATAATCCTGTCAAAAATAATTTAAAGTACATTTTTTATTTGTCCGCTCCCTTTCAATAACGCTTGAATATATTAAGAATTCGTCAAATAAAAGCGGGATTATTTCTCTTTTAAATGGCTTAGGCTTTTGGGGGTGTAACGGATTCTATTTTGAAAGATATCTTATCCTCAAAGATTTGTACGTCATAAATTTTTGGTTTACCCTCTCCGAGATTCAGACCCAATGCTTCTATCCGCTCCGCACTTTGATCTAATAGAGAAAAAATTTGGTTTTCTGCAAGACTCTGAAATTCTTTAAAAATAGCCTTGGTTTCTGCTGACATTTTGTTGTCTATAATTCGTCCGTTGACCCACTCGCCTGACATATCCGTTACTGAAATCGTTATGTTTTTAGCGCCATTTTTTTCGTAGACATTTAATATTTTTCCAGTCATTCCTCAAATATAATGAGTGCCTTCGAGGAATTTTCCAGATCATATCGAATAGTTACGGGCATCTCGTAATTGCTTTTTGCGACTTTGTTCAGGTAGTAGGCATTTTTGTGAGTTCCATCCAAAGAATTTTCCTTCATATACTGATTGCCGTTGACCGCATACTGAAATTTAACAAAATAATTAGCTACCATCACCTTATTGCCCTCACTTCCTTGCCTGGTGGTAATGTTTTCTTTAACAGAAAGAATCTTGGCTGTGGTTTCCCCTTGATAATTTTCGAGCTTCCAGTTCCGTACAATCTTCGGAAGAAGCATAATAACCGCTAACCCTGCTATCAGGCCAAGAACGGCTATCGTTCCCAAAATAGACTTCCAATTAAAAGTTATATACCACGGTAGCTTTTTGTCCATATATGCTAGACAAAAGTTAATACATACCAAGATACACAAAAAGATTTGATAGTCATGGACTCTTTCAACAAACACCACGTTTTCATTAGGGAGCTTTTCAAAATCAAAACAATTATATTTGTTAGAAAATTGGAAAGCATCCAAACCATGACTATTGATACACTTGGCCAAAAATTGAAGGAACTCAAAATCCCAGAAGACCGGTATTTTCTGCATGGCCTTTATGGATCGAGCAGCCAGAGAACAAATTGGCCCTGACAATTAAGAAGGGAAAGCACACAGTAGTATTTGAAGTATATTATCAGGAAAGGGGGGAGAAACATTCTGTACGCCACTTTGCCAATGAGAAGGAAGCGTGTAAATATTTTCTTTATCAATTGCGCACTGGTAGAAGGTAATTGCTTTATCCTTATGAGGTAAGGATGGTATATGAGACTTTTGGGGTTGGATTACCTTCGAATATTACAAAACCTTGGTAAGACCACATTACCCAATTTCAATAAATTGTGTTATTTTTATATGGGAAAATTATAAATTGTGTTTTTTATAATAGGCAATGCAATTTGAAAACGTATTAAAGTATTCTTTAATTGAGCGTACTTTTACAGATATGTAACATAATATGAAAGCTTGAAAAGTCAATAACATCAAAATATATGAATATTTCGGCAGAAAAACTGAGTCTTATAGAATGGATAACAAAACTTAATGACTCCTCTGTAATTGAAAAGTTACGGAGTATTAAAGATGAGTATTCCACATCAAAAGACTGGTGGGATTTATTGGAAAAAGAAGAATTGGCATCGATAAAAAGAGGCTTAAAAGATATTGAGGAAGGTAAGGTTCACAGCCACGAAACGGCCCGTAATATCTATGGAAAATACCTATAAGCTAATATGGTCTGATGAAGCCCTCAGCAATTTAAAAAACATAATTAACTATCTTGAAGATCGGTGGACCACAAAAGAGATCCAAAAATTTTCGCGCCTGCTGGATAAGAAACTACAACTAATCAAGAGAACCCCTTTGTTGTTTCAGGCAAGTCCTAACTCTAATGAATTGAGAAGGTGTATATTAAGTAAACAAACCACTATATACTATAAGATTGAAAATCGCCAAATCTATATTGTTACACTTTTTGATAATAGACAAGATCCCAAAAAATTAAAAGGGAAATAAATTACTCCACTCCGCACATATCTTTCAAGCTTATGTAGATTCTGTTTTCCATATTTTAATTCAAAGCAGAATGATTTTTGACCAGAACGAAGATTTTGATATTGTTTTAGCCTTCTACATGCCGAACAACCAAACAGGTACTGCCGGAAAAAACAAACTTTATCAGCAAAATAGAACTGACCAGGTAACTTGGTGTAAGCCGTGACACTTTACGCAAAAAGCTTCAAGAGTTGTAACGCTTTCACACGGGCAGAAGGCAATTGCTATACCCTTATGAAGTGAGGATGGTGTATGAGGCGTTTGGAGTTGTTTATAGAAGTATCTTTTTGCCATTATTAATTTGTCGTTATTTCTGATTTAAAGGTATTAGTTTA
>NZ_JBXEQE010000013.1:0-175297 GCF_056858335.1 Agaribacillus sp. DX54 | reverse complement strand
GTCATAGTTAGCTATTGGCTGATCAGTATCAGCATTAATCAAGGTAAAGCTAACCAACCGGAGCCCTGATTGCGGAGGAGCCGTAACGATGTCTTCATGCTGATTTTGTTGTGGCTGTTTTTTGGGTTTAACGACCAGTTGCACTTCGTCGCTCGCACTTTTCCCCTCATTGTCGGTTACTGTCAACCTGAATTCATAAGAACCTTGCTTGAGGGCAGAGAGACTCAGTTGTCCGCTATTTATTCCTTCCATGTCGATAGGGGATGGACCGGAGGTTTGCTCCCATTGATAACCGACGATCTCCCCATCATCATCAAAGCTTTCCGAACCATTCAACATAAGGCTGTTTTCAGGAAGGGTTAGCGTTTGATCTCCGCCTGCCGAGGCTGTAGGAGTCTGGTTCTCCCGGGGTTTTGGCGCGACAGTTACTGTCACCTGATCTTCTGCGGAGGCACCATTGTTGTCAGTAACTGTTAATTTGAATGTATAAACACCCTCGGTTAATTCACTGATCTCTGGTTTGTTTGTATTACCACCGTTGACCTTATAACTCTCCGGGCCTTCAACCTTCTCACATGAATAAGAAACAATAGTTCCGTCGGGATCCTCACTTTTCGAGCCGTCAATGGTAACTTTGTTATTTGGTAATGTAATCTTCAGGTCTTCACCGGCTTTGGCTACCGGCGTTTGGTTAGGCTTTTGAGCACCCTTCTCAGTCCTGATAACCAGATAAGTGGCAAATCTTCTGTCGGTACCGAAAGGTCCTACCATTTCTCCGGTAGGGTCTTTGACCACATTGCTGTTGTTATGATCGATCATGTCAACCGCCACTTGTGCATCAGAGGCATTGTAAATACCTTCATACAAATAGTTTCCAGTAAGATCACCTGCTACATTCTGTACGTCTATGATTCTGAATTTGTCTCCGTTGTTCAGCCCGAACTTGCTGATGTCAATGTATTTTTCACCCTGTCTTGAAAAATTCATAATGACAACATGGCCTCTCCAATCACTGTCATAATGTTTAAGGTATTCATTGGGGAAGTACCTGATCATGTCGTTGGGGTACTCCCGGTCATAGATGCTGCTTTTGTCAAAACCTTTCTTTTGCCAGTCATTGAAGCTTATTTTATCATAAGACTGCCGGACATGATCACGTATCCATCTTGAGTAGTGCACATTGCCACCACCGTAAAAAGCGTTGTTGTTCCATTTTACAGCATGAGGCAGCATTCTTTTTTCCAGATGAGAAGCCACCTGAAAATCCAGTTGTGTTCCGTTTAAAGCAACAAATGTGTTGCCTGAAACCTCTTTTATACTGGCTACATTTCTGAAAACAGCCCCGTTTCCGACAAAATAATTGTTTTTAACATATAGATTTCTCCTGTCATTATTACTATTCAGTGAGAAACCACTTTGCCAGCTCTCGCCTCCTTTGTCATGCCAACTGATATTACCGATGATCCTGATGTCAGTATCAAAAGTATATCCGCCAATTTTTGAGTTGGGTGAAACTCTTCCGGGATGCCGCTTACCGCTGAGTGTTCCGCCGTTAATTAAAACATTCTCAATTAAGTCGACATGGTCTACCTTACTTTCCCCTGTCCTTTCATCCACGCCACTCTGTGCCCAGAATTGTAATTGTTCCTCGGCAGAAAACTGGAAAATGCTGTGTTTATGGATGAGCCTTCCTTGATTGAAAGAACCCCATTGCTGATAAACACTGTGGAAACGATCCCTTTCAGGGCTGCTGTGGCCGGTATTGGTGATCACATTACCATAAAATGTGGCATTTCCCTGTCTCAACCTGGAGTTCACCCCAATGCCGCTGTGCCCGAGATTCCAGAAAACACAGTTGATGATTCTGCCCCCATAAGCCTGTATACTTATGAAACCAGTCATATTATCATAATTTTGACCTCCGGCTATGGTACCGGGCGCTCTTTCACCGGTAGATCCATAGGACATATTTTTAATGGTACTCAGATCCCTTTGTGGAGAGTTTTTCCCAAAGTTACCCTGCATAACAATCTCCCTGACCCATACGAACCGGCCAATATCGGAGTGATTGGCATCTCTGGTATTCCAACCTCCAACCGGATCATTGCGGTCTGAAGTTTTCCAGTGGACTTCCCCTCCTATAACAATTCCATTTGGATTCAACTTTCTGTCTATGTGCCTGAAATTATTTTGAGGGTATTTTTCTATTCTGAAAACAGCAAAACCACCGGGCTCACTCATGTAGTGGATAGCCCCTTCATACGTATCGCTGCATCCCGTAGCATAAATTCTGGTACCTTCCGTATAGATACCCTGGTCCCATCTCAACAGCACACTATCCCCACATTGTAATTGCCGGGCCATTTCTCCCTGGGTAATGGCTCTCCAGTCGGCGGGATTATCCCTGGTAACCTTACTTAAATCGGTTTCCGTGCCTTTCGGGGAGGTATAGTATACCTTTCCGGTGGAAATGAAACATAAGAAGAGTAAGAAAAGTGTAGTTAGCGTAATTTTTTTCATCATGGTTGTAATTCTTCATACTTGAACCTGAAGCCACCACCGATCTCAAATATTCCACAGAAGGTTCCCAACTACCTTCTGAGAAGGAAAAAGATATGATAGTTTTGAAAACAATCCTTTCTGATTTTAAACAAAACAATTGGCGACTTCTTGTTTAAAAAGCCCGGAACATGGCGACTTTAAGTTCCGGATTGTTAACATTAATTTAATTGAATTTAATGAATCCAAACCCGTGGATTCTTAGATGCTAAAGGCGTATCCTTTTGCATACTATTGTCATTAAACATGCTGACCAAAAATAACTTAGCCAAGCTTTCAACAAAATATAGGCTAACTTTGGAATGATCTAATTCCGACTTTGGGTTGAGTTGTTCGAACGACGTCAAAATCAACGATCCAAAGTAATAATAAATTAACCAAATAAGCAATCGGAAAAATTTATTTGTTCAAACTTTTAGTGTAACATAATGGGGGAAATTCAATCGATTTTGGTGGTTTACTAGGGGTCAATCTGTCATATTGCCATCATCAAATGATTGACCTTTTTACGATACTTACGGGTAGGCAACAGGGCAAACAGCAATAATTAAAGAACAGATGGTAACGGTATGGGTACAAATTCTACACTTTTTAATGTGGCCGTGAGCGATTTTTATTACACCGATCTTACATCTTAAAAGGGTAATAATTAGGTTATTAGATAAGATAACTAAATTTTAACTTCATAGTTATTGAAAACCATTCTCAAACCACAATTTCCCAATGTGTGGAATATTTTCACACTTTTATTTATTTCATAATTAGTGAGTTATGAATCAAGCCGGCGTATAATTTTCAACATCAGTCGATAGAAAACCAGTAGATACAATACGATGTAGAAAAATTTGTATAATACTAATGTAAAATTAATCAAAGAATTTCGACCAAGATTTCTTAGCGCACAAAAAATTGTACATAATTACTAATTTATATTATTTTTAAGAGAATGAAAATCTTCGTAATTTTTTTAAGCCAAACCTAAAATTGTATTATTTTGACTTAATATTAAATAATATCTTTTTTGAAAAACGATTCTATTTTTCCACTTATATTTGAATCGCTGAAGTCATAGTATGACTATACCTGATACGGCGACGCTTGATTTTTGCGTGAATAGGCCTTAAAGCGAACTCATTAGAGCCATCGACTTGATTCATACTATGACTATAACGCTCCGGCGGAGTAAAAGCGTTCACGTCCTTTTTGTGTCATGGACAACGCCATACCCCCAATACCAAGTAAGTGAAAAATTTCATGTCTGGTGAGACCGGCAATCGATTTAAAATATACACGCAACAATTTGGTTGCATTTTTTTCTGAATTTTTTTAACTTATACTTGCACCGGGAAATAATTTCCTCCTCCGCTTATATTCTGATGGTGCTTTCTTTGACGGTTCATTAACCCGTTCATAGATAATCCCAGGAATTACTGAAATTTCCTGACAATCAATTAGTTGTAAGAATTTTGCTACTTTTAAGGCTAAATTGAAAATATGAGTATAGATATCATTTTTACCATTACACTCATCCTTGCCGGAGGGGTTATCATGTTACTGGCCCTTTTTGGGACAAGGCAGATCTTTAAGTTATTGGAGAACATGAAATATCGTTAAAACTGGCGCATATTGTTTTATTTAATGGTATTTTTTTTCCTGGGCTATCTGGCGACAGCTTTTATCGTATGGAGAGGTTTTAACGATATTCTTAACCTGCTTACCGGAGTAGTATTTTTTTTCGGTGCAACTTTTGTCTATATTGTTGTTCAATCAGGTTTATATACTATTAACGATCTGAAAGCCAAAACCATGTCTATCATCAACCAGACACAAAAACTGAAGATATCACAGGAAAAACTATAGTTGATCAACAATGCGTTAAATGCCAGGAACCAGGAACTTGAGCAGTTCAATTACATGGCTTCTCATGACCTGCAGGAGCCATTGCGTACTATTACCAGTGTTATTAGTTTGTTGGAACTGGAGTATGGTAATAAACTTGGAAAAAACGGTGATCAATACCTCGCCTTCATTACCCAGGCTGCAGATCGCATGCGGAATCTTATCAAAGCCTTGTTAAACTACTCGAAGCTTGGCACAAAAGACAAACCGCTTGAAAGGGCAGACTGCGACATCTTGATGCACGAAGTAATTCAATCCCTCGATGCTGCGATCCGGGAAAACAACGCGGTGATCGAAGTCGGGGAATTACCCACTATACCGGTTTACAGGTTGGAAATGATGCAACTTTTTCAGAATCTTTTAAGCAATGCGATTAAATTTCGGAAAAAAAATGTGTCGCCAAAGGTTAAAATAACTTCCGGACAAGAAGGAAAATACCGGAGGTTTTCATTCAGTGATAACAGTATTGGAATTCCTGAAAAGCATAGAGAGGACATATTTGTAATTTTCAAAAGGCTGCATACCAAAGGGGAATATGATGGTACAGGTATTGGCCTGGCCCATTGTAAAAAGATCGTAGAGATGCATGATGGAAATATTTGGGTCGAATCTGACTATGGCAAGGGATGTACATTTTATTTTACTATTTTAGCACATTGATGCACTAAAGCTTACTGACCACCGAAAAAATGATCTATGATAGTCGTATCCATGTTATGTTTTGCCTTATCACTTTTTAATTTTCAGGTTTTTCCTCAACAGGAAAAGAAAAACCTGAAAGCAATGGAGTGGCTTATTGGCACCTGGAAAAGAACCAATACAAAACCCGGGGAGGATGCCTACGAAAAATGGGAAAAGATATCGACAAAGGAATTTAGTGGAATAGGGGTCACTTTGAAAGGGGAGGACACGGTATTTATGGAAAGGTTGGAAATTGTCGTCAAAAATGATGGTCTGTTTTATATAGCAGAGGTTGCTCACAATCCGGCACCTGTATATTTTGAAATAAAAAAACAGGAAGCTTCGGGTTTTGTCTCTTCAAACCCGGACCATGACTTTCCCAAGCAGATAAGTTATCATTTAGAAGGGGACAAACTTACAGCAAAAATTTCGGGAAATGGTAAATCTATGGTATTTGACTTCCTGAGGGTAAAGTAAGTGGTTTAATGTTTAACCGATTTCATAGTAAAAAGATTTTCTAAGCAATTCCAGACTTTTGGGTATCGCGGTGTTCGGATCTTCTTTCCCTTCGAATTCCAGGGATACATAACCTTTGTAGTTTTGTTTTCTCATAATTTCACCGATCCGGGCATAATCGAGATCCAGCGTATACCATTTGCCCTCACCGTAATAAGTCTTGGCCTGCATAAGGAATGTATCCGGTGCCAGCGCTTCCAGTTGCTGATATGGGTTTTCCAGGAAGTTACCGGTATCCAGGGTGACTTTCAGCCAGGGTGAGTTGATCTCATCGATAATCCGTTTGACACCAGCAGCAGTTCTGCCCAGCCCCCAGTGGTTTTCAAGACCCAGTACTACACCACATTCTTCGGCTTTTGCAAGGCATTGCTCTATGGAGTCGATCACCCATTTAAACCCATCTTCTGCAGTATAACCTTCAATCTCAGGTTCGATACCACGATTTTCCATCAATTCGTCAAACGACTTGGTAGTTCCCCAGCGTCCTGTGTTTATTCTCATAGTCGGAATGCCGAGTTTGTAGGCCAATTCAATTTGGTGGATTGTTTTTTTAATGTTTTCGTCCCTGTAACCCTTGTCCGGGTTCACATATCCCTGATGTGTAGAAAACCCACAAAGGTCCAAACCGCTGTGGAACGCACGTTTTTTTAGCTTTTGCAGGTAGCTGTTTTCCTCTGAGGTCATTTGTACCAGTAACAATTCAATGCCATCGAACCCCATGGCTGCTGCTTGTTCAATGCAGCTTTCAATAGGCACACTTTCCTTAGGACCATTAAATTGCCAAAAAGAGTAAGTAGAAACACCTATGGGGTTATTTCTGATAGAAGGGGAGGGGTTGTTATTTGTATCAGCCGTCTGATCTTCAGTTGGTTGTACATTACACCCTGCCACCAAGCTGCCTATGGCCGCCACTGCACCGGATTGCACAAATTTTCGTCTTGAATTTTTCATGGATTTGTGATTAGATTAAAAAATTTCCTTTCAATCTATGAAAAAAAACGAATTCTTTAAAATCAGTTAGCCATTAACAATGAATAATTGACAATCATCAATGCCCAATTAACAGCCAACAAATACACCTTAAAAAAACAATTGTCAATTATAAATTGTCAAATGTCAATTTTAAAACTACTTTACGATTTCCTGAATCAACTGATCCTTGCTATTGATAAACTCTTCAAAAGAGACCGTAGTTTCTGTACGAATGACCCCTTCGATCGAGTGAATCTCTTGGATAATGTGTTTGGCATGTTCCGTATCAAGGGCCCGGATTTTGCAGGTGATGTTAAACTTGCCACTCGTAATATTGGCTACGGTAATTTGAGGGATTTTTTTTAGTTCATGGCAAACCTTGTCTATGTTTAACCCGCTGTTTACCAGCACTCCCAGATAACAGGTGAATTTATATCCCAGTTTGTTATAATCTATCACCACAGAGGTTTTTTGAATGATGCCCATCTTTTCCAGTTTCTTTACGCGTTGGTGGATCGTACCGTGCGACACCTTGATTTTTTTTGCCATTTCTGTGTAAGGCATTTTACCATCTTCTACCAGATAAGACAAAATAGCACTATCGGTACTATCAATTTGATATAATGGATTCATGTTAATATGGATATTGTATAATATTTATAAAGAAACCCCATTGATCATTAAATTATTATATAAAATTACAAATAGTTATATATTTTTTATATAAAAAAGAATAAATCATTATAATTTTGTCATTGATTACAAAATATTGAAAGTAATTGACCTTAATAATTGAAAATAATTACCTTTGGAACTCATTTTAGTAACATTAATAAATAAAATATGGCCTTCGATATTGAAATGATTAAAGCAGTCTATGAAACCATAGGCGATCGTGTAAATAAAGCAAGAGCATTAACAGGAAAACCCCTTACCCTGGCGGAAAAAATATTATATTCACACCTTTCTCAAAGTGATCCTGACCAGGTTTATGAGCGGGGTAAGGCTTATGTAGATTTTGATCCGGACAGAATCGCCCTGCAGGATGCTACCGCGCAAATGGCGTTATTGCAATTTATGCAGGCCGGAAAGCCTAAAACTGCGGTACCTACCACGGTTCACTGCGATCATTTGATTCAGGCAAAAATCGGGGCGGCGACCGACCTTCAAAATGCCCTGAATACCAGCAATGAGGTGTTTAACTTCCTCGAAACGGTATCTGACAAGTATGGCATTGGTTTCTGGAAACCAGGGGCGGGGATCATTCATCAGGTGGTTTTGGAAAACTATGCTTTCCCTGGCGGCATGATGATCGGAACGGATTCCCATACTGTCAATGCCGGTGGATTGGGTATGCTGGCAATTGGTGTCGGCGGTGCCGATGCAGTAGATGTAATGGCCGGAATGCCATGGGAATTGAAATTTCCTAAACTGATAGGTGTAAAACTGACTGGTAAGCTCAACGGATGGACCGCCTCCAAAGACGTTATATTGAAGGTAGCTGGTATTCTTACCGTTAAGGGGGGTACCGGAGCGATTCTGGAATATTTCGGAGAAGGGGCAAAAAGCATGTCATGCACCGGAAAAGGAACCATATGCAACATGGGGGCTGAAATTGGTGCAACTACCTCTACTTTTGGTTATGATGAGTCTATGGAAAGATATTTGAGGGCCACCGGCAGGGAAAAAGTGGCTGATCTAGCCAAGGCTGTCAAAGAACACTTGACAGGGGACGATGAGGTATATGCCAACCCTGAAAAATACTTTGATCAGGTCATTGAGATTAATTTATCTGAGCTTGAGCCGCATATCAATGGACCTTTTACACCGGATTTGGCGACACCGGTTTCAAAAATGGCCAGTACACTAAAGGAAAATGGCTGGCCTGAAAAAATAGAATGGGGATTGATCGGATCCTGTACCAATTCTTCCTACGAAGATATTTCAAGGGCGGCTTCAATCGCGGAACAGGCGTTAAACAAGGGCTTGAAAACAAAAGCCGAATTTGGTATCAATCCCGGTTCTGAACAAGTAAGGTTTACTATCGAAAGGGATGGTTACATAGATACATTTGAGCAGTTGGATGCTAAAATATTTACCAATGCCTGCGGCCCGTGTATTGGGCAATGGGAAAGAACGGGAGCAGATAAGGAAGAAAAAAACTCCATTATTCATTCGTTTAACAGGAATTTTGCCAAACGTAACGATGGCAACCCTAATACCCATGCCTTTGTAGCCTCCCCCGAGATGGTGGCAGCAATAGCCATATCCGGAAATCTGGGATTTAACCCGATGAAGGATAAATTAATCAATGATAAAGGCGAAGAGGTGATGCTGGATCCACCGACAGGGGATGAATTGCCTGAGAAAGGATTCGATGTAGCAGATCCGGGGTTCAAAGCGCCTTCGGCAGATGGCTCTTCGGTAGAGGTATCTGTGAATCCTGCGTCAAAAAGATTGCAACTGCTTTCTCCGTTTGCTCCATGGAACGGAGAAAATATTCAAGGTGCCAGGTTATTGATCAAAGCGAAAGGTAAATGCACCACGGATCATATTTCCATGGCAGGGCCCTGGTTGAGATTCAGAGGTCATTTGGATAATATTTCAAATAATACCCTGACTGGGGCGGTCAATGCATTTAACGATAAAACCGATCATGTCAAAAATCAGTTGACAGGTGAATATGGCCCGGTGCCTGATACCCAGAGAGCGTATAAGGCGGCAGGCGTTCCGACTTTGGTAGTTGGCGACCAAAATTATGGGGAAGGTTCATCACGTGAGCATGCTGCCATGCAACCCAGGCACCTGGGAGTGGTAGCGGTGCTGGTCAGGTCTTTTGCCAGAATCCATGAAACCAATCTTAAAAAACAGGGTATGCTTGCATTGACGTTTGCCAATGAGTCTGATTATGCTAAAATTCAGGAGGATGATACTTTTGATTTTGTTGACTTAAAGGCATTCAGCGCCGGTAAACCTTTGACTATCCTGGCAAAACACGCTGATGGTACTGAAGATACCATTATAGCCAACCATACTTATAATGAGGGGCAGATTGAATGGTTCAGGGCAGGATCGGCTTTGAATTTGATCAAAAAGCAGAATGCCTGAAGCGCTGAATAGCACCAAAAATTAACCCTATGAGCCTTCACATTGAAGCAAAGCCTGGCGACATAGCCGAGACAGTACTTATTTCAGGTGATCCCAAACGCGCCAGGCATATTGCTGAAACTATGCTGACTGACTCGAGTTGTTTTAATGAGGTGCGGAATATGCACGGCTTTACAGGTTCGTTTGAAGGGAAAAAAATTTCCGTAATGGGAACAGGTATGGGCATGCCCAGTACGGCCATTTACCTGCATGAGTTGATGGTTGACTATCAGGTTAAAAAAGTCATCCGGATGGGGACCTGTGGCTGTATTCAACCAGGGCTCGAATTGGGCCATGTTATTATGGCTATGGGCGCATCAACTGATTCCAACATCAACCGGTCTGCTTTCAATGGCTTTGATTTTGCCCCATTGGCCGATTATGCTTTGTTGGAATCGGCCCGAAATGCGGCCCGTGAGATGGGTGCTGAAACGACCGTTGGGAACGTTTTCAGCACCGACCTGTTTTATCACCCCGATGACCCCAAACGTTATCAGGTATGGATGGACCACAACATCTTGTGTGTGGAAATGGAAACAGCGATATTGTATACTATGGCGTCGAGGTTCGGTGTTTCCGCTTTGTCTTTGCTCACAGTAAGCGATAATATTCTGACAAAGGCGTCCGCTTCAACCCTCGACCGGGAAAGCGCTTTTACCGATATGGTTCAAATTGCCTTGAAAATTGCCTGATTGCGCTGACTTTCCCGGTTTGACCGCCTTCTGATACACTGAAGTTGTTGTTTAAAGAATGTGCCTAAAATATCTTTTTTGCTATTGTTCTGTCCCGGCAGCTAATTTCCAGACTATGATTATGCGATTTTGAATACGATATGGTACCGATGCAAAATTATTATCAGGATTTAAACGCACGGTGTGGCGTGATCACGGTTACTCAGGTTATCTGTTTAATGATGTTATCCGAAGTGGTTGATCAATGCTTCTTTTTGTTGCTTTGAGATGGTGTAAAAATCTCCAATGCGGTGATACTCCACTTTTTTGTTGCCCTTGTTATCTCTTCCCAGGGTCTTATTAAAAAAAGATAAATAAGCGGTCTGATCGCCTGGGGAATCATATAGGGCAAGTTCGGTATATTCCATGTTGTGGCTGCTGGTCAAGGGAGCTTCTAACAGGGGCGCGAGGTTGTTTATATGTAAACCGTCGATAAATTTTGAAATACCACGGTGTAAGGTCATTTTCTTTTTCAATAACATCTTTTTGCTCCAGTTTCGGTCTATTTCCGAATAGGGGAATAAGCTCCATTTACGGTTAACTTTCCACATAACCATTCCAATAACAAAGGCTTCAAGGATCCAGACAAACCATAAAACAAAACCGTTTATGGGTAAAGGTCCGATAGACCACAATCCGTATTTTGATAATGCTACAATATTAAAAAAAAGATTTGCCGGGTTACCTAATATGGCTGTAAAATCTCCCCAGCTAAAGCGGGTATGTGCAATCAAATTACCCTCTCCGGCAGCATTATAAGCTAAGGTCATATGCGCTGCCCAGGATACATAAAATCCGGTTAGAAATATTAGAATCATAAAGAAATGTTCCATTTTTCTTGATCTTACGTGTCCCCATCTTACAACAGGGTATACCAAAAGCCCCAAAACAACGCCAAACCCCCCAGTTACAAAAAAGTTGAAATATACAATCGGTATATGCCAGATTATAAGCGAATAAGCTATGCCTGATAGTGGTATCACGGAAATTGACAATATAATACAAATGAGAAAAGATAATGGTGAAGAATCTCCGCTAGGCTGGTAAGTGGAATGTTGATGGTTATTAGACGGATTCATTCTAGATTTTTTAGGCCTAATAGTATAAACAGATCATTACGTTTTCACATCGAAATTCTTACATTCAATACGCATGTACGAATTTTTGATTTCATTCAGTAAGGACGCTCCTGACTCACCTGATTGACCTCCTCTTAAATTACGAAAGGCGAAAACCGGAATACTGATGAAAGTCAGACCGTTAAATGATGCGTGTCATTGGTTTTGAAGGGCAATCACAACATATTATCGCACAATTCAAAACTATTAAAACGGCCATTTAACCTATGATTCAAGCAAAAGGATCCGATCTTTTTAAAAACTGGTGGCTGCTTACAATCAATGGTATTGCTGCTATCGTATTTGGTATTGCTGCCATTTTTTTGCCGGAAATCACCTTATTAATACTGATTAACTATTTTGGTATCCTGGCAGTATTTTTAGGCATGTTTTTTATACTGGGGGGTATTTATTACAGAAAGAAAAATACATTGTGGCGATTTTGGATTTATGAAGGTAACCTCAACTTTATTATTGGCCTTATTATCTTATTCAATCCCCGCCTTACCATTGATACATTCGTTGTTTTGGTAGCTTTATGGGCTGTTTTTACCGGTTTCGCCCAACTAATATCTGCGATTAAACTAAAGGCGTTTGTGCCGAAAAGAATTCTGTATTTTGTAAATGGCATCATTGGAGTGATATTTGGTGGGATATTGATTTTTAGCAAGATGGATTATCAGGCATTAGCACTGGTACTCGGTTTTTTTGCGATTGTAGAAGGCGTCTTTTCAATCGTAATTTCATTTGTGATGAGGGGTATAAGTAAAAACATTGAGCAAACCACTACCGAAACGTTTCATTATACCCATTCTCAATAGAAATAGCCACGTGCTGTATTTGAACCATAGCACTTTACCATCCCGGCCAAAAATTCAACCCGAAGGTACCGGTCTTTATGTCCTCACGTTGAAAAGGAATAGCATAATAGGGTTCCAGCACCATTTGGCCGAATAGATTAATTCGCAGTGACCAGCCCATGCTATATACCGGGGTAGCTTCCGGGGTGTCGGTTCCGGAGGAGCTACTAAAAAGTTTTCTCCCTGAGTCCCAGGCCACACCGGCATCGAAGAACCAGGTTACTTCCGTAAAGAGCATGGAAGACTCAAATAATGTCAGCCGCTTTGGTCCGCTTAGAGGAAGCCTTACTTCAAAATTGCCTACAAGAATCCTGCTTCCAAAAAGATCGTTTACTGTAAAACCATTGTCAATACCGCCATTCAGCCGGTTGGTAAATATCACATTATCATATCCCCTGATCAGTGTAGGAAAACCAATGAACAATTCAGAAAGTCTGTCATTTTCCGCATGATGTCCATGCCGGGCAAAGTGATAAGCTCTGAATGCCAGTGATAGGGGTTTTACATATTGATATTTCCGAAAATCGACAAGAAACGTGTGAAAATCCAAATCCCCCAGAAATTTACTAACTTCAAGCCTGATCCTGTTTCCCTGCAGTGGCGAGGCAATACCAAATTTTGAATTGTCTTTAACAAACGCCAAACTTCCGCTCCAGACACTGAAACCCGATGGGGCCGGTAATTTTTCATCCCGGCTTTCTCCGATTAAAATATCATCCAGGTAGTAATTATTTATCCGGTCCAGACGGTAGCTGTAACGGGAAAAGGTGGATCCCAGTTCGAAACGGTTGGTTAGAGATAACGGGAGGAAGGTAAACACGCTTATCTGATCCTCGAAAGTCCGTAATTCATCAAGATAAAGATTGTCGACAACCAGTGTGGTGTCATTGTACTGAATAGTGTCCGCTTTTAATCCCAGGCGGCTTGATCTGAAGGGAATGTGGGAGATGGCAACGCCCCAGTTAATCCTGTTTTTCTGGTTTAGATAGGCGGCCATGCCTGCAAAATCATAGATCATACCATTAAGTGCAAGGCCGGTTAGCAACTGGTTATTACCAATCATATCACTAAAAAGCATGTTGACTCCCCCGGCTATACCTGTTCCATAACGGCTTGTGGAGATTCCAATGCCAAGGTTTGAAATGTAATCCAGTTTAAATTTGGGCCTGTAGGGAAAAACTTTAAAAGAATCAACCGGTACCGGGTAAAGGGTATCGATTTTCGAAAGATGCTCATCCACCAAATTGGCCGGGGAGGGCTGAACCGGCGGGAGCGTGGCTGCGAGAAAATTGATACTTTCCGGGTTGACTTTCTTCTCGTGAAAATCTTTTAGAGGAGCTCTGTAAATCGTATATCCTTTTTTGAAATAATGGGTGTAGGCAATGCATTCATTTTTCATGGCCAGACTGATGGCCGGGGAAAAGGTAGTTATCCCACTGATTCCTGTAAAATAGTTGGTGGTCTGATAAACATGCTGATTCTTAAGGTCATACCGGTAAAGATTACGAAACCCATCCCTGTCTGATAAAAAGTATATGGAACGACTGTCGGGGCTAAACACCGGATTCAGGTTGTTGGCGCCGTAAAATAAATCCAGATCAATCACCTGCCCGGTAGACATGTCGAGGTAAGAGAGGTTAAATGTGTATTTACCATTGGTTTTTCCAAATCGATGACTTAAACGGTCGCTGGCAAATACGATAAAATTTCCATCGGGCGACCAGGACGGTTGGATGTCGGAATAGTAGTCATCAGTTAGCTTTTGTACACTTTTTTGCTTCAGGTCATAGCGGTAAAGATCACTTTGGCCCTGAACCAGGCCAGTGACCACGATGCTATTGCCATCGGGTGACCAGGAAGGGTCACCAAAGGAGGGCAAGCCTGATAACTTGATTTGGTTTACTATTTTATTTTTAAATACATCCAGGATCACCAGCTTATTGACTCCCTGACTGTATACCACATAAGCAAATTGATTCCCGTCCGGAGACCAGACCCCTGCTGACTCGATGAAATCAAGGGCATCAATATGACTTGCCCGTGTGGCACTGGAGATTTTTTTTAAAATTTTTCCGGTACCGGCATCTGCCAAAAAAAGATCGATGTTAAGCACATCTCTTTCAGATAGGAACATGAGATACTTTCCGTCGGGGCTAATAGCCGGTGATATGTTGATTGTTCCTGCATTTTCTTCCGAGATGATTCTGGTTCCGGCTATTGGGGCATTGTTTTCACTTTGGAATGGTTTATATATGTTCATCAGCGATTCCTGCCAGATCGCAGACATTGTATCGGCATTTAGGCTAAACATGGAAATCAAGGCGTTATCCAGGCCCAGTTTGGCTGTTCTTTTCAACATAGGTGTAATGACCGAATCCCCCCACACTCCGGTTAAAAAAGCCCAAAAAGCCTGGCCATAGCGATACGGAAAATACGCCCCGGGTCTGAACGTCAATTCTTTTAAGGTAGGAATGTCATCGTTGATCACAGCATCTCTCATCCACATAGCGGTATGGGCATCGATCCTGCCAATGGACAAGTATTCTGCGAGCCCTTCAATCATCCAAAGTGGTATATTTCGGATAGAAGAAGCGGTTGCGGAGTCGTCTCTTATGAGCATGTTATATTGAAAAGCATGGACAAGCTCATGTCCCAATACATGGTCAGTTTGCCGGGCAGACATCAGCAAGGGCATCACCACCCTGTTTTTTAAAGATTCTGTCACGCCACCGGTACCCACTCCGATCAGGCTGCTGATAGTCGTGGTCTGTTGAAAATCACCGTGGTTTCGGTAGAATATAATGGGATTTTTAAATTGGATGGTGTCTTTTAAAGATTGCTGATGAAGATGATACCATTGTTCACATCGCGCGGCAAGATGGTTGAGGAGTGAATCATCATCGATATAATGGTAAATCTCAAAGTTGGGTGTCTGCAACACGCTAAAATCGAGTGACTTATACTGTACCTTGTTTCTCCCGAAATATTGTCCGTTAGCTGATAGGGGAAAAATGGTGATGATAAAGATCCAGATGATATAACACCTCACAATCTCTGTACCATTCATGACCTTTTAAAAATGTTTTTGTAACCATTTGTTTTTTCCAAAGGCAAAATTGGAAATCAGGCCCCTGGTTATCAAGGATTAAGGTCAATGTTCTTGCTGACTTTGCGCATCGATTTCCGTTGAATGTCGATATAATCCAATCCTGCAGGATTGTTAAGATTTGAAGGTTGGGTCGGTTACCTTTCCAAACACTTCGCTGAAGCAGTACAATTTTATCCCGGGTTGTTCGTAATTATCCTATAAATTGCTATTTTTCCTTTTTTAAATCATTACTTTTTAATTAAGCGGATATAGGGTCTTTTAACCAATTTAATTTGAAATCACATCTTCTCTTTATGTAAGATTAGCGTGCCGGAATTCATCCGGAAGAATAGCTATATGTTTAATTTTTTAAAATCTTCGTCCAATCAAAAAAACATGAAAAACAATATCGAAAAGTTAGTAAAAAAAATTCCAATTATTAAAAGAGTACAAAAAGATAGAGCGTTCAAAAAAAAATTTAAAGTAGAAATAGATTTATTAAAAAAGAAACACCGCAACAATTCCGAAGCAAAGAGTATCATCCACTTCAGCATCAATAAAGCAGCGACACAATACGTTAAGGGAGTTTTGACAAAAATGTCAAATGAACATGGTTTGACCCCGGTGGCGATTCATGATTATGCCTTTTTGACAAAAATGCCGTATTTAGACTCGCTTTCAATAAAGGAAATGGAGCAGTATAAGCACATTTTTAAACCTCGGGGGTATCTGTACAGTGTTTTTGGAGGTATGATTGAAGGGATAGATAATCTGGAAAAATATAACGTGGTTTTATCTGTAAGAGATCCCAGGGATATATTGGTTTCCAATTATTATTCAACCGCATTAAGCCATCCTGTACCTCCGGAAAAGAGTGATAAAAGAGAAGAGTTTCTGGAGGTCAGGGAATGGGCCAGAAGCATTAGTATCGATGAATACGTTTTAAGCGAAAGTGATAAAGTGCACGCTGTTTTTGACAGGTACAGAAATAATCTCATTGCTAAATACGACAATGTTGGAATCGTCAGATATGAAGATATGGTTTCAGGCTACAGGCGTTGGTTAGCGGGCTTGGCAAATAAGTCAGGATTAAAAATCAGTGACCGGTTAAGTGAAGAGCTTTTGACAGAATATGAACAAAACAGGGTCAGGAAAGAAAATAAATTTGCCCATGTACGGAAAGGGGTTGCCGGTGACTACAGAGAAAAGCTACGTGAGGATACCATAGAACAGCTTAATGATCAATTTGACGGAATACTGCGTTTTTTTGGCTATAAAAAACAAGGGGCAACAATGTCTGTACCCGTGCATTCCTGAATCTAAATACCGATGCAGGAATCGCGACTGGCTCAGTGCTTTCGGGGTACCGGCGTTTTGAAAACCTGTTGATAAACTGACAAAACGGTAAACCGGCTTCAGGCATCGACCTAAAAGTGTGTTTTGATGCCGATATTCAGCGACAGCAGGTTAAACTTATGAACCGATGGCCGGGCCGATTCCACCATAAAAAAAAATACCGGTTTGTTGTTGATAAGCATCCGGTTCAGAGGTGTCCTGGGCGTGGGACAACAAACTGGCCATGAGACACAGCATAGGTAGTAAAATGTAAACAAGCGTAGTTTTCATATCATAGGTTGAACATTCACGGATTAAATACGTGGACCGTTGCGCCAACACTGTCACGTAGCAATAAGGCAAAAGCAACATCCCATGTACAGCGTGGGGTGTCTGGCGTTTTCATCGAACAAAACAGGCTGTTGTTCGATGATAAATTGCACCCAGAAGCTATTCGATTTAATCAGGTGGCAGTACTGAAAGTAAAGGTACCTGAAAATGCCGGCAGTCGCCCGGTATGTGTCATTATCGACGGCCAATCCGTACAAGGCCAGTTGTTTACCTATGAATATGCTTCCCCGGAATCGCCTTTAGCTGTATCTAGCAACAAAGATCCGGTAGACTGGAAGGGCAAAAAGGCAGCAATCACGCTAACCCATAGTAAAAATTGATCATTTTCAGTGCCAATCAACTCCGTTAACCGGAGTTATTTCAAGATGGGTCTACCCCGGCATTTGAGGGAAGCCGGGGTGCCCTGTCTTTCTCATTTAACTCCAATTGCCTTTTGCTTACGAGCCCTTCCTGTCCCTGTGTATCCTCCCTTTCCTCCTACCTGACTTTCAAGATTTATGCCACCATTTGTCTCGTAAAAAGACTTCCCACATCAAACCCCGATTGTTAGTTTTTAGTTATATTTGACCACCAAACAAAACTTTTAGCAATTGACAATTGACAGTTGACAATTGGGGTTGTTTAGATATGAGATTTTAGAACTTTTTGGTGGATTATTGTTTTAGATAGGGTTAAATAAATAGATTAGAATTAACAACACATTGTTTTTATCGTATTAAACAGAATTTAACTTGGTCAACTTTTATAACATACCTTTTTTCAAACATGCAAACTTAACAACTGCCAACTACCAATTGACAATTGTAAACTGTCAATTGTCAATTATCAATTGCCCACCGTCAATTTCAAAATACATTACTATCATTTTAATAGCCTTGTTAAGCGGTTGTCACACGCTGGCTCAGCCATCCAAACTTGAGGAGATCGAGACGTATTATAAAAATCAGGACACGCGGAACAAAAACGCGGATAGGCGCGGGTGTCTTCAACTTTATCCGGAAGATGGAAATGAGTCGTACGAGATTATTCTGATCCGGCATGGTGAACCCGATGTGAACAAAAAAGGCTGGAAAGGTAGAAAGCAGGCAGAGCAATTTGCCCTCGCGTATGATACGGTGGGGGTGCTTCCATTTGACAATAAGATACATTGCCTCAAAGGTGTAACTACAAAAAAAGTATACCACAGTTCCCTGCCTCGCTCGAGCCACACTGCGCAGCTTTTATTTGGCAACGATTTTGAGCTGATTGAAGACGCGCGATTCAGGGAGTTTGAAAGAAAAGTGATGAAATTTGTTAACCTGAAAATGCCCCTGATGTTTTGGCTGGGCACTTCCAGAATACTTTGGCTTATGGGTTTGAATAACAAGGATATTGAGACTTTCGACCAAGCGAAGTCCCGCGCTATGGAAAACGCGCTCTATTTAGCCGAAGCGGCAAAGAAAGATGGGCAGGCCATACTGGTGGCCCATGGGCTGCACAACAGATATGTTATGAAATACCTTCAACAAAATGGTTGGCAGCAGGTGAGAAAAGGGGGGAGTAAATATTTGGCAGTGAATATCCTGGCTAAGGAAAGACCCGCAGATGACAATGATGGACTATTGAAATGATGAGTGTTCGGATTCTGCACACCATTCCTGTCTCCTCAATATTTAATACCAAAAGCTGTCCTATCCTCATAATCAGGCTTCGGTGTAAGCTCATTAGGCCTATCCTCCAACATTTTCAGCACCTCCTCCACACCTCTTTCCAGTTGCGGATCCCGCCCATTGGCCAGTAATGCCGGATCATCCCAGACTTCAATGTCAGGCACTATTCCGTAACCTTCCGCAAACCATTCGCCCGAATTTCTATAAAGCCGGGCGTCAGGCACGGTTATGTAACCTCCATCGATCATCGTATGCCCGGTTGCCGGCCCAACCAGAATACCAACGGTCCTTTCACCGATAATCGGCCCTGCCTTTAACTCCTGGAAGGCCCATGGGAACGCATCCCCGCCAGAGCCACTCCAGCCATTGATGAGCATCACCTTTGGCCCGGCATTTCCGTTGAGTGGCCATTGGTGGTCTTTTGAATTTCTCCAATGCAGATTAAACAGGGTGGGTCTGTGCAGCATCTCCATAAACCTGTCCGATAACTGCCCGCCTGAATTAAACCGTTCGTCAATGACAAATCCTTTTTTATCGATTTGAGCAAAAAACTGGCGATACAACTCGGTTTGTCCCTCGATACCGGTGTTGGGCATATACATGTAACCCACCTGGCCATTCGACAAGCGTTCCACCGTTTTTCTGTTATTTTCAATCCATTCAAGGTGTCTCAACCTGCTTTCTTGCTGATAGGTTAGCGCTTTTATGACTACTTTCTGTGGCTTTTCCCCGTTGGGAGATTGGCTTATCGACAATTCTATGGTTTTGCCGGACAACCCTTCAAAAGCAGCATAAGGATCTTTTGACACATCCGGTTCTACCCCATTTACCGCGACAATGTAATCACCTGCTTTGGCCCTGATCCCAGGCTGGTCCAGCGGGGACCTGACTTCGCTGTCCCAGGGTGCGGGTTTCACAATCCTGCCAATTTGATACCTTCCGTTTTGCAGCGCCCAGTCAATGCCCAGGAAGCCGGTAGGACGGAATTCCGTACGTTCCATATCGCCACCACCGGCATAGGTATGTCCTGCACTTAATTCTGAAATCAGCTCCACCAGGATGTTATTTAAATCCCACCGGGTCAAGGCGTCATTCACCAATGCCCCATATCGGTGCTTCATAGCCGGCCAGTCCACGCCGTGCATGTTGGGGTCGTAAAACAGATCCCGGTACCGCCGCCAGGTGTCATTGAAAATCTGTGTCCATTCCTCCCGCGGGTCGACTGTCATTTCGAGTTCTGCTGTCCTTAACGGGGTTTCGATCTTTTGATCCGGAGCGACTTTAATCAGCCCGTATTTGCCACGTGCATTGACCATCATTGTTTTACGATCGCCTGACAGCTTATAGTTGTTGGCATGTTTGATGATCGTTTTTTCCTCTCTTTTTTCCAGATCATAATATTTAACAGGAGAGTCCTTGTCTTTGGCCCCTGTATTTGGATACTGATGAAAAATGAGTTTGCCTTTTACGGTACTTAATCCGCCATAATTTCCAGCTTCAGGGGGCAGCACTACAAGTCTGGATTCCATGCCGTTTATGGTTATTTTAAAGTCCTTCACCTTTTTGTCGCCAGCTTCTTTACCTTCCTTCTTGTCCTTTTTATCGTCCCCAGGTTTATCTTGCTCCTCTTTTTTATCTTCCAACTGGTCATTTTCGGCAGATAACGGCGATGCCACTTCTTCATTTAAAGGAATGGCCGCCAACCGGGTGGTATTGGCATAAATCCATGTAGCATCTAAGTTGCTGTATTGCGGAGAAAATGCCCTTTCAGTGCGTAAAAACAGGTATTTACCTTCCGTATCAAAGACAGGATCGTAATCATTGTAATAACCCGAGGTAACCTGATGGGATTGCTTGTTCCCGGTGTTGTAAAGGAATATGGCAAGCTGCTGGTTTTCCAACGCTTTGGAGTAGGCTATCCATTGGCTATCTCCTGACCAATCCACCTGAAACCCTCTTAAACCGCCTTGATTTCTCCACACGGTTTTATCAATTAAAGTAAGTTGCCTGCTGTTGATGTCAAGCATCCGGATTTCCTGTTTTTCATTGATAAAAACCAACTTTTTACTATCCGGTGACCAGAACAGGCGGTAACCGAAGCCACCGTTCAGGTTAGTAAGCTTTTGCACAGGTTGGTCGGCTTTGGCCGTGGTCAGGTAGATTTCATTTTCACCGCTTTGATCACTCCAGTAAGCGATGTACTTGCCGTCAGGCGACCAGGCCGGATGACGGTCCAGTGCGCCACTGCTCTTGGTCAGGTTGACGATGTAACCGTTTTCTGCCGGAACACTAAAGATTTCACCCCTGGCTTCGAAAACTATTCTCTTCGCATCATGAGCGGGATGGTAGTCCATGATTCTCTTTCCAACGTTGACGGTTTTAGGCAACAGGGATGCTAAATCACTGACGACATTGATTTTCACCTCACGATACTGATGGTCCCGGAGATTCAGCAAATACAGTTTTCCACCAGCCTCAAACACCGCTTCCGATGGCCCCAAAGAGAAATGGTTGATGTCAAATTCCTCAAAAAAAGTTACTTGTTTGTTGGATTTTGTATCGAGGTCATGGATCCAGACATTTCTTCGTTTTTGCTTTCCCTGATCGGAGATAAAGTAAATACTGTTACCGTGCCATTCCGGCTTACCATCCGTTGCGGGGTTCTGAGTGATGTTTTCAGCGGTTTTATTTTTCAGGTCAAAAACCAGGACATCGGATGCCAGCCCTCCGCGATATCGTTTAAATGGATAATTTTCGGTGATTCGCGTAACATACGCTAAGTGGTTACCGTCCGGGGCATATGACGCCAGTTCGCCGTAGGGAATTGGCAGCTTTTCTGCTATGCCACCCTGCCTGTTGATCTTATAAAACTGGCTGAATCGCTGCCTGCCACTTTCCCTCGCCGATGCGATGAGTAATGAATTGCCATCAGGATGCCAGTTTACCATCCTGTCCGGCCATGAATGGAAGGTGATCCTGTATGGAATTCCACCGGTGGCAGGGATGGTATAGACATCGGTATTACCATGATAATTCGCGCTGTAGGCAATGGTATTCCCATCAGGGGAAAACTTTGGACGGGACTCTTCCCCGGGCGTAGAAGTTATCCGGACAGCGGTTCCTCCGGTCTTTTCTACTGTCCAGATGTCACCCCCGTAAACAAAAGTGATATGCGTCTGTGAAACATCGGGAAACCGCAACAGCCTGGCGTCAATTTGTGCCTTGGATTCCAATACCGGGAGCAGCAGAATTATAAGGAAACTATATAAGGTTTTCATTTGATGATCTTTGGGGTTAGCTACCTGCTCCTACCTGGTTCTGTAAGGTTGGTGATCAGGTTTTACATATGGATTATTTCTTAGTTGCTCATTCATGTAATCAATGGCCCGTTGTAATTGCGTGTCAATTCCCTGTGCCAGCTTACCGGGATCTTCCGGCACTTCTATATCCGGGTCTACCCCGTGCCCCTCCTTAAACCACTCTCCATTGGGATCATACATGCTAAATGTAGGGACAGTAACTACACCGCCGTCAACCAGCCGGGGAGCACCGGAAATGCCAATAAGGCCACCCCAGGTCCTGGCGCCGATCAGTGGGCCGATGCCAAGTTTTCTGAAATAATCCGGGAAAGCATCCCCTCCTGAGCCGGCCCATCCGTTGATGAGCATTGCCTTGGGCCCAAAATGTCCGAAAGGAGGCCATGGCCAGTCCTGCCCGTCGCGCACGGCCCAATAGGCAAGGGGCTTGCGGTTGAGCATTTCCACAAACCGGTCAGGGATCTGCCCGCCATTGTTAAAACGTTCGTCAATAATCAGCCCTTCTTTTTCCAGTTGTCCCAAAAATTGCCTGATTAGCTCATTTTGACCATCCACACCGGTGCTGGGTACATATACATAACCAACCCTGCCATTAGTAGCTTCATCAACCACCTTTCTGTTTTGGTTGATCCATGCCAGATGCCTCAGGCGGGTTTCTGTCTTCAACGGCTTAACCACCACAGTCCTGGCGCCCTTTTTGACAGGAGTACTGTTCACGGTCAGGGCAACTGTTTTTTCTGCCAACCCCTCGAATGCTGCCGCCGGGTCCTTGTTAATATCCATAGTCACCCCGTTCACCGCGATCACATAGTCTCCGACTTTAACATCGACCCCCGGCAGGGCCAGGGGTGACCTTACCTCGGTATCCCACGGAGCGCCGTCTACGATGTGCTTAATCCGGTAATGACCCTTGTCAATTTCCCAGTCGACACCCAGATAGCCCACACTCCGGTTACTGGCTCGTTCGGTATCCCCGCCAAAACGGTAGGTATGTGAAGCATTTAACTCAGCGATCAGCTCTCCGAGGACATAGTTGACGTCCCAGCGTGTCACAGACTGATCAATGAGTGCCCCATACCTCGTACGCATATCCCCCCAGTCAACACCGTGCATGTTTTTGTCATAGAAATAATCCCGCTGGAACCGCCAGGTGTCGTTGAAAATCTGCTTCCATTCCTCTTCCGGATTCACGGTCACTTCCATATCCTGTATTGGTATTTTTTTATCTATCTTTTGTTTTTCCTTGACTTCAATGACGGCTAAATCTTTTTTCTGGCCCACCAGCATCTTTTTGCCGTTCGCTGAAAGCAAATAGAAATTGGCATTGTCGATAATGGTTTTTTCTTCCCGCTCTTTCAGGTCGAAGTACTTCACAGGCCGGTTTTTGTCTGTGGCACCTGAATTGGGAAGCTGATGGTAGATGACTTTGCCCTCGACCGCCTGCACATTGGTATAATTACCCGGCGAAGGGGGGAGGACGACAACACGATGCTCAAAGTTCGCCAGGGCGATTTCTACGGGTTTGCGCTCTTTTTCTTTTTCCTTTTTATCACCGTTTTTTTTCTTTTTACCATTTTTTTCCGAACCGTTATTCTCCTCTTCAGCTTTGTCTTCTTCCCTGGCTTCTACCTCATCATTTTCCGGTGCAATAGGCGAAGGCACATCTTTGCGCAGGGAAACAGCCGCGACATGCGTGGAATTGGGATAGATGAAGGTATTATCCATGCTGCTGTAAACAGGAGAAAAATTTCTGTTGGTTAAAAAATACAGGTATTTCCCATCAGGGCCAAAGGCAGGGGAGAAATCGCTGTAAAACCCATGGGTGGCCTGGTGGCGCACTTTGCTATTAAAATCGTACAGGAAAATGGCGCTGTGCCGGTTGGGTAGCCCCCTGGAGTACGCCATCCAGCGACTATCGGGAGACCAGGTGACCCGGAAGTTTTCAAGACTGCCGTGCATCATCCACAGGCCTTTGTCGATGTCAGTGGTGGAACCATCATCGAGGTTAAAAACCTTGATCTCCTGTGTTTGCTCTACAAATGCTATCTTTTTACTGTCCGGTGACCAATAGGGGGTATACCGGAACCCATCCCCATAGCTGGTCAGTTTTTTCTTCTGATCGTTTTCCCTGTCATAAAGATACAGCTCGTATTCACCTGACTCATCGCTCCAATAGGCAATCTTTTTGCCATCCGGAGACCACGACGGATATCTTTCCGCAGAGCTGCTTGAATTGGTCATGTTTTTTATGAACCCTTTTTCGGCAGGCACGGAAAAAAGATCTCCCCTGGCCTCCAGCGCCACGCGATTACCATCAGGGGAAATCCACGCGCTGTAAATGTAATTCGCAGCCTTTTCTGTCTGAGAAATCATGGATATGTTATCTGTAACTACATTGATTTTTAGCTCCTTATATTGGTTGTTCTCTAAATTCATTAAATAGAGTTTGCCCCCTGCTTCAAAAACCAGGTCGCTTGGCCCGATAGAAGGAAAATGAATATCAAACTTGGAAAACCTCGTCAGTTGTTTGGACGTGTTGCCGGCCAGGTCGTGTACCCAGATATTGTACCGCTTTGAAGGCCCCTGGTCGGATAAGTAGTAGATTTTATTCCCGTGCCACATCGGTGCCTCGTCGTTGGCTGTGTTAGTAGTAATATTTTTACTGGTGAGCTCTTTAAGATCGAATATCAGGATATCGGGCGCCGCGCCCCCCCTGTACCTTTTCCAGGTTCTGAATACCCTTGACCTGTCTGTAAAAGCCAGACGATTGCCATCGGGGGCGTAAGAAGCAAATTCGCCATACGCAAGCGGAAGCTTTTCAGCCATTCCACCTTTAACGGATACTGTATAAAACTGGCTGAAACGTTGTTTGCCGCTTTCCCTGGAGGAAGCAAACAATACCTTGTCCCCGTCAGGGTGCCAATCCAGCACGCGATCAGGCATACCATGATAGGTAAGCCGGGAAGGAACGCCGCCGGCTGCGGGAATCGTATATACATCTACATTTCCTCCATAGTTTCCTGAGAATGTAATCATGGATCCGTCAGGGGAAAATCTGGGAAATGACTCTGCGCCTTTCGGAGAGCTCAGACGGGAGGCGTTGCCGCCTTCTTTCGGAGCAACCCAGATATCACCTGCAAAAACAAAGCAAACCTGGGTCTGCGAAACATCAGGATGCCGGAACATCCTGGCATCGGTTTGTGAGAAGATCTCCAGTGACAAGAGCATTGCGAATAGGATTAGACTAGTTGTTTTCATCTGGTTAAAATGTTTGAGCCTAGTATTGGTTAGTCTCCTAAAAATAATAAAAGTGCTTGAAACTGTCGCTATTACCAAGATGTTTATTTAACAGACCGGATAAAGAATCTTTGCCCGGTACTATTCATAACCTTGAAAACCAGCTTGACAAAATCATACTGATATTCACATTTTTAAATACCGGGTAAAAAATCAGTACAAGAAAAGGATGCAGCCGTCTTTATGATGTAGCTCGATTATCAAAAACCCTGGTTATCTACATGGACTATTCAGTATTTACGGCAGAAGATTTTGCTTCAGACAACTCTTTTCAAAATTGGGTTTTTAAAAAAAAAGATGAAGATATTGAATTCTGGGAAGCCTGGGTGCTGAAAAACCCAGAGAAAAAAGAAGAGATTGCCGAGGCCGTATCGATATTAAATGGTTTCAGGATCTGTGAAGCGGAGGTTAGCAGAATGCGGGTAGACAAGTCATGGCAAAGACTTGAAAAAGCCCTTGAATTTGAAGAAAAAGAAAACCCTGTTCAGCTCCCTGGCCCACCGCAAAGGCCCTGGTATAAATATGCGGCAGCGGTGGTATTGTTAATCATAGCTGGCCTTATGTATCAACGCTTTTTTCACAATCGTGAGATAGTACACCGTACAAATTATGGTGAAACCGCCAGCATTACCCTTCCTGACAACTCGGTGGTGACACTCAACAGCAACTCCAGCCTGAGATATCTCACCCCCTGGGACGATAAAGTGGACCGGGAAGTTTGGTTGGATGGAGAAGCGTACTTTTCAGTAGTGAAGACCGGCAATCATCAAAAGTTTTATGTCAAAAGTGACGACGGGCCCCTGGTGGAAGTTTTGGGGACCGAGTTTAATGTGACAAAGCGAAAAAGCCGCACCAGGGTAGTGCTTAACACCGGAAAGATCAGATTAAACATCAATAATTCATCGCTCAAAGAAGCAATTGTCATGCTCCCCGGAGAACTGGTCGAGTTTAGAGATACCGCTGCAACCTATGTGAGAAAAAAGGTAAATACCGAGTTATACACCTCATGGAAATGTAAAAAGCTGATGTTTGAAGACACCAAGCTGGAAGAGGTGGTATTGCTGCTGGAGGAGATTTATGGCCTGAAAGTAGAAGTTTCGGAGCCTGCTTTGCTGGAAAAGAGCGTCTCCGGTTCTGCCCCGAGCAATAATATTAACCTGCTGATCAATGGTTTGTCCGAGTCATTCGGACTGTCTATCGTTCGCCAAAAGAAGCAGGTGAAGATTAGTGCTAAGTAACTATCAAAATAGTTGACAACATATTCATCACTTAAACCTCTAAGTTATGCAAAAACTTTTACAAATGTTGGGCATAATGGCTTTGTTATGCTTTCAGTATTTGTCTTGTTTCCCACAGTTTTTGGCTTCCTCTGAAAATGATCGGCAAACAATTACTAACCGGGAAGTTAACAAGACCAAATACTTGAAAGATGTATTACAGGAGATAGAAACAAGATACCGGGTTTCTATTATGTATAACAGTGAACTGGTGAAAAGTATCGAGGTATCCGGCGAAGATAAAAACTATGATTCGTTAGAAAGCGCTTTACGCGATCTGCTGGATTCCAGTGGGTTGACATTCAAAAAACTGGGGGAGAATTTTTATGTTATCCGGAGAGATGAGGATTATTTTAAAAAATTACCTCGAAAACTGAAGTCCAGATCATTGTTTGATGAAGGGCAGCACAGGGAGAATAGCATCCTGGAAAAACTGTGGGGAAACGGGAAAGGAAATCGGGTGAAAGGTGATCGGGATGCCATGGTAAGCGGGACAGTAATTGACAAGGAAAGCGGCAATCCCCTGCCAGGTGTTTCCGTGCTGATAAAGGGTACGTTGAGTGGAACGATAACGGACGACCAGGGGAATTATACCATTGATGTAGCACCTGGCACGACCTTGATATTTTCTTTTATCGGATATCTAAGCCAGGAGGTGGTAGTAGGGGCCGCCACGAAGATCGACATCAGCCTGGAGGTAAATGTTACGGCCCTGACTGAAATCGTGGTGATCGGATACGGCACACAACAGAGAAGGGACATAACAGGCTCAGTGGCCTCTGTATCGGCAAAGGATATCAAAGATATTCCTTTAACCAGTTTTGAAAATGCCATCCAGGGCCAGTTGGCAGGTGTGCAGGTCCAGGAACCCAGCGGTGAGCCCGGTGCAGGGTTTACAGTGAGGGTCAGGGGTTTGGGTTCTATCACTGCTGGCAATGAGCCGCTTTATGTGGTGGATGGCTTTCCTGTTTCCAAAAACGTGGATATCGGTGTCCAGGGTGACCTTGCCAGGCGAAGGGCTGCCTTCAGACCTCCGCCATCTAACCCTATGTCGACCCTCAACCCCAATGATATCGAGTCCATCGAAGTGCTGAAAGACGCTTCCGCAGCAGCTATTTATGGATCCAGGGGATCGAATGGGGTCATTCTTATCACAACCAAAAGAGGGAAAAAAGAAGACAGGGCGCCGACCGTAGGTTTTGATGCTTTTGTCGGCGTGCAGTCCGTTGCCAACAAAATCGATCTGATGAATGCAGTTGAGCTGAGATCGTATGTGCTTGATTCCAGAAATAATAATTATTTGCAAAATGTACCTGGCGCGGATATAAACGATTCCAACACCACACGGAATCAAAAGGCCTTGGATACCGGCCTGTCACCCCGTGCCGAATACCGGATTGCCGATGATTTCCTTCATCCTGACGGAACTGACACAGACTGGCAGGATTTGATTTTTAATACTGCTGTGCAACAAAGTTATAACCTTTCTGTATCCGGAGGTTCTGAAAAAGTCGGTTACTATGTGGCAGGCGGTTATTTCGATCAGGACGGTATCATTGAAGGGTCAGGGTTTGAAAGATACAGCTTCAGAGTCAATCTGGAGGCGGATATCTGGCCACGGCTGAAGGTAGGATTGAACTTAAATCCATCTTTTAACAATATCGACCGTCTCCCGGCCGGATCGCCCTACTTTGCCAGGCCGCCCGGGATCGTCTATTCAGCGCTGGTTCATTCCCCGACTGTGCGCCCCTATAATGACGATGGTACACCCAACCAGCGTGACAACCAGAGCTTTCTGCTGACTCCGGAAGGAACAGAGGCCGGTTTTTCTTCTGCCAGCAACCCTTTGGCCATCATCGATGCCGTTCAGGATGACTTAAACCAGTTCAGAACTTTTATCGAACAGCCGCTGACATGGAAGTGGCAGTCAACGCCGCCTACAGCGCGTTGCTACTCAACGGCACCTACAACGAAAGCTACTGGATTATGCAGGAAATGCGGTCAGACAATACAGACCAGGGCCCCGGTACCACGGGCCTTGCCCGGGAGCGGGCTGTTATTGAGGATTTTGATGAAATTTCCACCAGTGAGATCGTCACCAATGCCTATGTTGATTCCTACCTGTGTATCTCAAGGTGCAATATTGTGCTTGAACGCATAGAGCCCATCCCGATGGATCAGGCCTTAAAGGATCAGTTGAGAGGTGAGGTGTTGTTTCTCAGGTCACTTATGTACTATCATTTGGCAGTGTCGTTTGGCAATGTTCCTCTGATACTGACTGAAACCAGATCGGTAGAGGAAGGAAAAAGCCATGTACAGGTATCAGCCGATGTCATCTACAACCGGATTGCACAGGATCTGGCAGAAGCCGAATCGTTGCTGCCTGTGACCTATGATGCTTCCAATGTTGGAAAGGCCACCCGCGGTGCTGCCGCTACCCTGTTGTCAAAGGTATATCTTACCATAGGGGAAAATAGTGCCGCAGAAACCGTTTTAAGAAGAATAATCAGTGATTACGGTTACAGTCTGCTTCAGAATTATGCGGATCTGTTGGGCGTTGAGCATGAAAATAACAATGAGTCCATCTTCGAAGTTCAGTTTCAGGGAGGGGGCTTTGGAACAGGCAATTTGTTTACCAATCAATTTTCGCCGCTACCGGAACTTCCGATAAGTGTCGGTGATTTTCGTAACAGGCCCACACGTGATATGCTGGCGGCCTATGAGCCCAATGACAGCCGCCTGCTCACTTCTATGGATACCATTTATGTGGATGAGCAGGGCGTATTGCTCACCAGTTCTGCCAATGATGCCAGGTTTATTATCAAATACGGTACTGTCAACGCTTTTAATGAAGATGACGCCCCAAATAATTTCATAGTGCTCCGCTATGCAGACGTGCTCCTGATGCTTGCTGAAGCGATTGGTGAAAGTGATGAGGCCTATGACTTGATGAACCAAATACGAAACCGTGCCGGACTTGACCCTGTTGACGCCAACACTCCCGGAACTTTCGAAGAGAAGTTATTGCAGGAAAGACGGGTAGAACTGGCCTTCGAAAATCACCGTTGGGCCGATTTGAAGCGGTTCGGTGTGGCGATGCGCATCATGCAGGCGCAAGGAAAAGAGGCCAATCTGCTCTTTGCCATTCCACAAAGGGAAATTGACCTCAACCCGGAAACTTTTATCCAGAATCCGGGATATTGATACGGTGAGCGTCAAAATATCTGTTTTATTGCCAGCCTGTACGTGACGGTATGGGCTGGTTACGTTTAACCCCTTTTGCCATAAAAGCCCATTTATTAATTTTTTTCAATGGTGGTTAAATACCTCTAATACTTCATCGTAATGTCATTTTAGGCTGGGATCCGACGGGGCCCATTGATGACAAAGGGAAATTGGGTTTCACGGTCACTCAGGGATGAATGTATATTTGGGCATTATTTGATTAATTTACATGGATGAATGCCAAATCTGAAATAACTAAAGCAAGAAACCAGCATAAACCGGTGGCAAATATTGCCCCGGGCTTAACAACCAAAGCCACCATTGTCGTGGTGGGGGCAGGGGCCTTTGGGGGTTGGACCTCTTTATGGCTTTTGAGAAAAGGTTTCAAAGTCATAAATGTTGACTTATGGGGCCCTGGCAATGCCAGCTCCAGTTCTGGTGGTGAAACCAGGCTGTTGCGTTGTGTTTATGGCATTGGTAACCTATACACCCGCTTAGCAGCCCGCTCCCTGGAATTATGGCTTGAAAATGAAAAAAGTCTGGACAAACAATTGTTTTTCCCCAGTGGCGCCTTGTGGTTTATTAATGATTCGTATGACGGTGGCTTTGTGGAAGCGTCACTGCAAGCGCTCGATGCACTGAAACTGTCTTATGAAAGATTAACGCCAACCGAAGCCGGGAAGCGCTATCCGGCGCTGCATGTATCGGATCTAAGTGGCTTGGTATTGGAAAAAAAAGCGGGCTACTTATTGGCCAGAGAGGCTTGTATAAGTGTAACAAAAAGATTTATCGCGGAAGGGGGTACCTATGTGCAAAATGAGGCCTTGCCCGGGGTTATTAGCAACGGCCGGTTAAATAACCTTTTATTAAAAAATGAAAAACTGGTGGGCGACGCCTATGTTTTCGCCTGCGGTCCCTGGATGCCGGGAATTTTTCCCGAATTGCTTGGTAATAAAATAATCGTCAGTCGTCAGGAGGTTTTTTACTTTGGTATGCCATCCGGTCTTGTTTCCTCTTTCGAAGACCACCTGCCTCCCTGGCTTGACCTGGATCGTGAACATATGTATTATGGATTTCCGCAAACCCAAAATCGCGGTTTTAAGATTGCTGCTCATGGCAAGGGTAAAATCTTCGATCCAACCTGTGAAGACCGGATAGTGTCAGGTGATGAGCTTGAAAAAGCCCGTAATTACCTGGCTTTCCGTTTTCCCGTGCTGAAGCATGTCCCGCTGGTTGAATCCAGGGTTTGCCAATACAGCAATACGCCTGATGAGCATTTTATCATGGACCAGCATCCCGAAGCTGCCAACGTGTGGTTATTGGGAGGTGGCTCCGGCCATGGTTTCAAACACGGCCCGGCACTGGGTGAATTAGCCGCCGCTGCTATTGCCGGAGAATCGTCCGTTCCTGATGAATTCTCTCTTAAAAGGTTTGATCTTTACAACCAACAGCCCCCGGTTTAAGCCATTTGTCGACAAATTGTGCCGTCCAATAATCATCTGAATATGAACGAGTATGATCCCTATACGCTCCCGAAAAATATATCGATAGCACAATGTTAGTATGAGCATTGATGTACTATCCATAAAAGCCATTACAGAACACAAATCCTGAAAGTTATTGTCATATTGTAAGCATGTTATGGCAATGGTTATCCCGGGACATTAGCCCGATTCAGGATTCTGGCAGTATATCAGGTACAAAGCTGTGTTTAACATGTCTTAGATAATAATACCTGATATTATTATTAACTTATGCTGTGTTAAATCTAAATGCTTAATTATCATGAGAAGAATAGTCTTGTTTGTTCTGGCACTTTTTTTTGTATTGGTTGGAAACTCCCAAAATCGCCAGCTCCGGATCATCGCCATTGGGGCCCATCCCGATGATTGTGACAGTAAATTCGGGGGAACTGCTGCTAAATTTGCGGAAATGGGGCATGCGGTAAAGTTTTTGTCACTGACCAACGGCGATGCGGGCCATCAGCGTGAGGGGGGAGGTGCCCTTGGCAAACGCCGGCGTGCTGAAGCAAAAGAAGCCGGCCGGCGTCTGGGCGTCGAATATGATGTGCTTGATAATCACGATGCCGAACTCCTGCCTACTTTGCAGGTACGACATCAGGTGATCAGAAAAATCCGGGAGTGGGATGCAGACATTGTACTAGGCCTGAGGCCCAACGACTATCATCCTGATCACCGAAATGCCGGAAAAGTTGTGCAGGATGCCGCCTACCTCGTCATTGTACCCAATGTTACGCCCGATACACCCCCTTTGAAAAAAAAACCATTGTTTTTGTACATGCAGGATCATTTTCAGAAACCTAATCCCTTTAGCCCCGATATCGTCGTGGCCATTGACGACACGATTGAAAAGAAAATAAACGGCATGGGGCTACATTATGCGTCTCGGATTTTGGTCGAAGCCTCTGATCAATCGTGAGACCATTAGCCTTAGAAAAAAAGAAATGGGGAGTTATGAATCATAAGTCGATGATAGGTGTCGACCTAGGTGGCACTAATGTTAGGGCCGGATTAATATCTGATCATCGAATGGCTAAGCTGGCAAGCCGGAGTATTACTTCACAAGGCGCTGAAGCAGAGGTTTTAAAGGAGGTGATCGACGTCATCGACCGGATTTATGAAAGCGACGTGGCAGGGATAGGCGTTGGGGTGCCCGGCGTTGTGGATACCAAAAACGGTATCGTATATGATGTGCAAAATATTCCGTCGTGGAAGGAAGTACATCTCAAGCAGAAATTGCAGGATTATTTCAAAACCCCGGTTTATATTAACAACGATGCCAACTGCTTTGCCATCGGGGAAAAGCATTTCGGACATGGAAAAGCCTATCGACAAATTGTGGGACTGATTACCGGCACCGGTATGGCGGCGGGAATTATTGTCAACGGGAAACTTTATGAAGGCCACAATTGCGGTGCCGGAGAGTTTGGCATGATACCCTACAGGGATCATAACTATGAGTACTATTGTAGCGGCCAGTATTTTACCCATGAGTACCGAATTGGAGGAGATCAATTGTTTCGGCAGGCCAGCGATGGCGATGAACGTGCCCTGAAAATTTTTGCCTCGTACGGGGCCCATCTGGGAAGTGCCATCATCGCTATCTTGTACGCTGTTGATCCCGAGATAATCATTCTGGGCGGCTCGGTAAGCAAAGCCTATTCTTTTTATCAAAGCGCGCTTCATCAAAAGCTGAAAACCTTCGCCTACAGCCCTGTCGTTGACCGGCTTACCATCGAGGTTTCCGAAACACCTCATATTGCGGTCTTCGGTGCGGCTACGCTTTGTTGGCAGTTGTCAATTAAAACCAACCCATAATTCGGTACAATTTGCATTCCTGCCTGTCTTAATTTAAAAGAGCATAACGTTGAATCGCATCCTTTTTAGCAGGCTTATATGATACCATTGAAAATAAGAATAATTGGTCTCCTTTTTGTTGTCAGCTTCGCAAGTTATGCGGCTGATCGCATTCCGGTAAAAGTAGAAAATGTGGCGTTTGGGGCACCTTTGACATTGGGGGTTCCTTTCCCGCGGGGTGTATTGTTTTCTCCGGACCATGTACGGCTATTGAATAAAAACGGTGAGGAGATTCCCTCCCAGATAACGGAAGTAACTTCCTGGGAGCCGTTGGATGGTAGTGTCAAGTGGATTTGGGTATTCTTTTTTGCAGCGCGTTCATCCGATTATATACTTGAGTACGGCGAAGATGTGAGCAGGGCGCCTGTCGAAGGAGAAAGCGTGGTAATTATAAATAGTCAGCGTACAAATGGTTATGCCGAAATAAATACCGGGCCATTACGGTTAACAGTGAAAAAAGGTGAAGGAGGTTTTTTGAATCAGGTCATGTTTGATCTCGATGGAGATGGCTTTAGCGAAGAGGATGTTATTGCCGAAGGACCGAACGGAAGGGGTTCTTTCCTGGATATCCTGGATGATGCCGGCATTGATCCGTCCAGGGCTGTGATCACACATACGGTAAAAGAAAAGGGATCGGGGCCGCTCCACGCTATTCTAAGGATGGAAGGGGTGTACCATTATACCAGAGTGGATAATAACCCTTCACCCTTTGTCATACGAATCCATGCCTATGCGGGCAAGTCTTACATCAGGGTTTTGCATACCCTGACTTACACTGGTATTCCCGATAAACATAAGCCGGAAGAAGGGGAGCATGCATTAATAGCCACGCAATCAGAGAAAATTATACCTGAGGATAGGGAAGATGACCCTGGCTGGATGCAACCCAACGATCGCATTGCAGGAACCGGCCTGTGTTTGAGCTACCGGCTGTCCGGAAATGCTGATTTCAAAACCGGTTACCGGGAAGGTGCATGGTGGGAACAGGGTGCCCAACGAATTCATGAAACCCCCGTTCAGCCAGGTGACCATATTTCGGTCATGCAAACAGGCCCCAAACCCAACCGCATACCCCCGCTACCCCAATCATCATCTGCAAAGCGTATTCAAGGTTTTCAAGCCAGTATTACCACCGGTGCCAAAACCATGAAGTCCTTTGAAAAGGCTATGGGCTGGATAGATATTTCCGATGAAAAATGGGGGATTGGCGTTGGCATGCGATACTTTCTGGAAGAATATCCCAAAGAGATAAAAATCGACGGAGACAGTAGTCGTGTGTATGCCTACATTTGGACACCTTCTGTTGAACCCATGAGCTTTGCCCGGTGGTCAAACAAAACCGAAGGTCAAATGCTGGATAATTTTGCACAGGGGTTGGCCAAAACCACCGAGTTGGCCTATGACTTTCATACGGCCGCCGAAGGCACCGGAGAAGTTGAGCGAACCCTTAATTACTTTTTAAATCCCCCGGTGGCGCATGTGAGTCCTCAATGGTAAGCCGATTCCCGCGTTTATGGTTCATTTTCTCCACGGTTGGGAAGCTATGCTGAATATGAAAGGGGATTGGACTATAAAATGGATTGGATGTTGTTTAACCAGCAGTGGGAGCCATGGTACGGTATGTTTGACTATGGAGATTTTATGACACACTACTTCAATCAGGAATGGAAAATCTGAGCAAACAATGAGCCAGCCCAGGATTTTATGCTTTGGATGCACTTCATGCGTACAGGGGAGCGAAAATACTACCTGGCAGCAGAAGCGATGAGCCGTCACACCATGGATGTGGACAACATTCATTGGCCGAAAGCTGCCCGGTATTACGGAGATACTAATCCCGCCCTGGATTTTTGGAAATCGAAGGAGCAACCACCACCTACTCCTTACCTGGGAATCGGAAGGCGCCATGCCACTCAGCACTGGATTGCCTTGCTAAGCGCCCATGTTTAGGTGCAGGGCTGGCTGGCTTCCTATTATCTCACAGGTAACCACCGCGGCTTGGAAGTGGCAAAACTAACCGCTGATACCTATTCCGGGAGAATTTGGGGAGATCATGGTTTAACGGGCAGGAGGCTTTATTTGTCAGTATGGAACATGGTGGAAGTATGGGATGCTACGAAGGATGAATGCTATTTTGAAGATCTAAAAGACCGGGTGCACCGAATGTTGAACCTGCAGGGAGGACCGGATCAGTGCACCAGTCTGGTAATCGACCGTTATGGCTACTCCCAGGTTTACGCCTCGCATGCACTACGCAAATACCTGCAGCTCACCGACGACCCCAAGGTTCACCGTGCCCTGGTGAGACATGCCCGGTCTGTCAGGGACGTACCTCCCTGGAATCATAAATATGAGTCCTATTTATCCACTATCCACAGTTTGCTGGTCGGTTATGAACTGACCGGTGAGCCCAGCTTTTTCAGGGAGGCTCTGGGCCGGGCGGAATTTCTTAAGACTGAGAAGCTGGAAAAGCCGCTCCATAGCCTGAAAGATCAACACGAGATGGAGCAGGCCCTGGAAAGCGTGAGCCATTTGCCTGCTGAAACCGACTATCATGAGGGTACCGACATGGATCATGCCATCTGGGACATTTCACAAGGACTCAGGGTGTTCGGATGGACCCATGCCTATAATGTTCCTTATCTTTTGTATTGGTTGAGGAGGGAACAGCAGGAGGGAGAGGGGCATAGGGTGTCGAAGAAACGGTAGGAGGAGGGGGCTGGGTAGCTACCACCCACTCAATGATAACTCACATGCTTTCGAAGTACTTTGATCGCTTCATGCATACAGTTCCGCACGGTTTGATACTTGATAGGAATGACTTCGGTTATTTCTTTGTAGCTCATGCCCTTGTAAAAGCATAAGTAAATAATTTCCTTTTGCCGCTTGGACAGGTTATTCAGCGCCTTTTCCAATCTTGACAGTTGCTGCCGGGACACCTCATTTTTAATGAGCATTTCTTCGATATTCAGATGTACGTCATATTCGGCGGGCAAATCGATAATATCACTGATTTTTTTATCCGATTTAATCAAATCTATCAAAATCCGGCGAAAGGACTTAAAAAGATAAGACTTAATCGAATGCACATTCCCCAGGTTTTCCCTGTTTTTCCACAATTTCAGAAATAAATCCTGAATACAGTCCTCCGCGATGTCTGCATGGCCTGAAACTTTCAGGCCATAGTTGAAGAGATGCTGATGGTAATATAATATATAAGCTTGAATGCTTGTCTGTTACCTCTCTTAAATTCAATCCAAAGTTGAAGGTCAGGTAGACTTTTTAAGGAACGATTCATTATTTCTTAATATAAGAAACAGGCGGAAGAATGACAACGCTTTACGCCGATAATTCGTTCCCTGCCATTTCATTTTTGGCGTTAAGCGGAAGGGGAGTTACACCCGCTCCAGCCGTACAGGTAAGGTTTTACCGGAATACCATTGGGGCACATAAATGTTTTCGTCGTTATCGATACATACGTCATGGGGATTTAAAAACGTTTTACCATCGTATTTTCCTTCCTTTAGCTCGCCGTTTTCATATTCCGGAGCCGATCCACCGGGAAAGGAGACAACCTTATTGTTTTTGTCCAGAACAGCCAGCATGCCATCATAGGCTGACCAGGATTGGGTTACGATAACAGCGAAATACAAAACGTCGTTTTTAATCACGGGGCGACATATCCAACAGCCTGGCAATTTGATCGTCTCCAGGTACCTGCCCTCCATGGTAAAGCGTTTAAACTCCTGTTTGGAGCGCGAAGTAATCAGCAGGGTAGGGTTATCGGGGTTTCTGGTGTCAAAGGTGATACCGTGGCAACAGTCAAATTGGTCTTGGGCATTCCCTTTGCCTCCAAAATGCCGGATGTATTCCCCGCTGTGATTGTATTGAATGATATAGTTTTCGCCATACCCATCGGCAACGTAAAAATCTCCATTGGGGGCTACGGCCACTTCCGTTGGCTTGAACTTCTCGGGGCCTGTATAAACGCCAGCCTCCTTGGGGTAATCGAGTTGTAACAAAATTTTCCCCTGCAACGTGGTTTTGACAACCCGGCTTATGTCCGTATCAGTAATGAAAAGAAATTCTTCCCCACCTTCCTGTGAAAGTGTTAATCCATGCGCTCCTGGAAATTCACTACCCCAGGTCTTCAACACCTTACCCGAACGGTCGTAAAATATCACATTGTTTTGCTGGTGATTGGTAAGCAATATAAGTCTTCCCTGGCTATCCTGCACCATTTCGTGGCAATCTTTTACCGGAACATTCAGCGGGTCCTGTTGACTCCAGGTTTTGTCCACACGGTATTTGAAATCACCGTGGCCGACTATATGACCTTTGGGTTTTTTTCCGGTATTGATGTTAAACGAATATTGGGAAACACTCATACCTGCCGCCAGGAAAGAGGTGTTTTTGATAAAATTTCTTCTTTTTGTTTGCCGCGTCATAAGCTTCAGTAGTTTAGAATGAGATGTTTGCTTTAAATTTAAAAGTCAGATTTAATAAAAATAATTATATATGTCAGTTGATATTATTGAATTCAAAACCTTTGTCAATGACAAGCGCCGGGCGTTCCTGACTTAAGGCGTCAATAGCTTCCCCACTTACATGGGTTTGCCAGAGATATAAATGGGTAAGGGTCTTGATTTCTTTAATGCTGGCTAAGGATTTGTCAGTAATCTCAGTAGCATATAGGTTCAGATATTCAAGGTGCGATAATTTTTCAAGCGCCTGAACACCTTTATCCGTAATGGCATTCTGTTCTATCTTCAGTCTGGTAAGATTGGGAAGCCGGGCAATTACCTGAAGCATTGGGTCGGTAATACCTTTTCCCGCCAGATCCAGCCAGGTAACCTGTTCCTGTACCTCTAACAAGGATTTAAATTGATCCAGGCTAATTGAACTTTCAACCAGTTTAACTTCCAAAAAGTGATTGTCAGCAGACAGTGATATGGCTTTGAAGCCCGCCGCAGACAACTTGTCCAGGGCTGCCTCGGACGCCTGTGTAACCTGGACCCTTTCGTAATGGGGCTTTCGGGAAACATCGACCTGAAAATTACTTAGCAACAGGGCTTTCATGTCATGTGGCAGTGGGTTGGCAGTCAGTTGTTCATCGAAAGAAGCGCCTGCATCAATCCACCATTCCAATAGTTTTATCTCGGCAAAAGTAAGGGGTTCACCTTTGGGAGGCATGAATTTTTTGCTGTTTTTAGGGAGAATTACCCGTTCGAACAACGCACTTTCATAAGCATTTCCGGCCACCAGCACTTCTCCTTCCTCGCCACCTTCCAAAATACCCTCCTGACTGGTCAGCACCAAACCTCCTTTTTTCTTGGTTTCACTATGGCAACCAGCGCATTTGCTATTCAGGCTAGGTTCGATCAGGTGCTGAAATACGGCGATCGAGTCAGGCTGTGAGGGCAGCACGATTTCGGTTTCTCCGCTATTATCTGCCGAGAACATCTGTTGAACGAAGGTGGGGGCATATTGCACCAGGTAATTACTGCCGTGGGTGAGTACACCTCCGAAATGCCCGGTAAAAGCGATTAACAACACCGAGCCCCACAAGGCGGCCGATAAGGGCCAGGGATTTGATTGGATGATCCCTGTGTGAAGTAGCCAGGCAATGGTTGTCAGAATGGCTACCCCAACCTCGAGCCAGCGATGCCAGAAGAGGGTATTTTCATCATATCCTCCATCTGCAGCCAGCAACCAGCCCAGGAAAGCAGCCAGCACGGCGCTGACAGCACCGAGCAGTAATGCGAAGCGGATTGCCTGGTTAAAAGATCCTTTATCAGATTTTTTCGACCACAACATCATCAAAAATGCCAACAGAATAAATCCGATCGGTAAATGAACAATCAGAGGGTGAAAGCGTCCTAAAAAAATCTCAATATTCATATCAAAAAACGTATTAGTCAATTAGGTTAAAACCTGCCCTTTGGTGGGGTTAGGGAGCAGCGCCCCGGCGAGTTGCCAGGTCACAAACTTATTATATGGCATATTTTCATAAAATGCTTTAATGACCTTATCCCTACACAGCCACATCATACGCCAACCGTCAGTATTCATGCCGTGAGAGTCCGCATATCGGGCCGGATCCATCCGATCCATCGCCATTCTTTCCCCATATGAGTCACTCGCTAAGAGCCGGTCCACCACTTTTTCATCAGCCTCGGGGTTATGCAGAAAACTATCCATTTCTTCAATGGTCGGAGGCAGACCCGTGAGATCCATCGCCCTCCTTAACAAACGTTCCTTATCAGCCTTAGGGGATGGGATGAGGCCTTTCCCGGTATTTTGATCCGGGCCATGGCAGGCAAAATACCGGTTCGATAGTATGGGTTTAATGTGAAAGTTAAAATCTATCCGGTCAGGTAATTTTTCATACGCTTGCAGCCCCTCTTCCGGCCATTTTCGAAGACAGCCAACCAGCAGTGAAACCAGAAAAAAAACGTATGACAGCAGGTAGTTAGTTACTACACTCATAGATGCGAAAATTAGAGCGACCCAACCCCTAATATAATCAATTAATCATTAAAATGCCCCCAGGCTATACCGGTAATCACTAAAGGTATTATGAAGTGTTTGCCAAGCCGATCGATTGATAAATTGAAAGGGGCGATGTTTACCTTCCTGGAAAATAGTGTCAAGAATCATTTCTTTAAATGATAAAAGTCATGATTTAAATAGGTACATTTCCCTAAATAGTTATGGGATCGTAATATTATTAAGGGGGATTTTGTCTAAACAACGATCCTGATTATCTTAAAGCCAATGTGGAAGAATGTAGTTAACGAATGGGAAATCTAAACGTAATTCCGGCCGATGATACCGCCAAAGTGAGGCGATATATGCAGTTTCTCTTCAAAGATATTGAGGGACTGGAAAAGATGATTGCTGACAACATGATCGAAGAAGGTGTGACCAGAATAGGTGCTGAACAGGAATTGTGCCTGGTTGATAAAACCCTGAGACCGGCGCCAATTGCCGATGAGGTTTTGACCAAGCTCGGTGATGACCACTTTACCACCGAGTTATCAAAGTTTAACCTTGAGATCAACCTGGATCCTTTGAAGTTTGAAGGCGACTGTTTGAGCCTGATGGAAAATCGGTTGTCCGCTTACTTGAGCGTATTGGAAGATAAAGCCGATGAACTGGATGGCCAATACATTTTAGTGGGTATTGTACCGACGATCCGTTCCAGTGATCTTGACATTGAAAACATGACCCCCAGGGTCAGATATTATGCGCTGAACGACTCCATCCTTCGCATGCGTGGCGGGCCACAGGAGTTCAGAATTCAGGGTACGGATGAGTTGATTACCAGGAATAACTCGGTGATGTTTGAAAGCTGCAATACCAGCTTCCAGGTTCATTACCAGGTAGGAGCGAGTAACTTTGTAAATGCCTACAACTGTGCACAGGCAGTTTCAGGGCCTGTTTTGGCATCCTGTACAAACTCTCCGATATTTTTGGGGAAACGCCTGTGGCGGGAAACCCGCGTTGCCCTCTTCAGCCAATCGACGGACACGCGGGGCCAGGTCAATGAGTTACGTGAATCGAAATCAAGGGTGGTATTTGGCGATACCTGGATAGGCAACAATGTGCTGGATATCGTCAGAGAGGACATTACCATACACCGCCCCTTGGTCATCAGTGAGGAGTTGGAAGATACTGCCGAACAGCTCAAAAAGGGTAAGATTCCTGCCCTGAAAGCTTTGGCGCTGTACAATGGCACCATTTATAAATGGAACCGGGCCTGTTACGGCGTTTCAGAGGGCAAGCCGCATCTCAGAATCGAGAATCGTTATCTGCCTGCCGGTCCTACGGTGGTGGATGAAATAGCCAATGCTGCGTTTTGGGTAGGACTGATGCACGGGCTGCCGGAAGTGCATAAAAACATCGCGGAAGAACTGGAATTTGATCAGGCTAAATCGAATTTCATTAAAGCCGCCAGAATTGGATTGGCTTCGAAGTTCAGGTGGATCGGGGGTAAGAATTATTTTGCGGAAGATTTGATATTAAATGAATTACTTCCTGTTGCCAGGGAAGGGTTGACCAGGGCCAAAATCGCCGGTCAGGACATCGACCGGTACCTTGAAATCATAGCAGAAAGGGTAAAAACAGGTAATACCGGTTCGCAATGGATTGTGGATTCTTTTCATACGTTGAAAAAGAATGAGAGCCTGGATGCCAGTCTGGTGGCCACCACAGCAGGTATTTTGAACAGGCAAAAGAAGAACGAGCCGGTACATCTTTGGGACGATGTACATATCAATGAAGCAGGTGGGGGGGTAAACAGGTACAGAAGAATAGACCAGATCATGTCGAGAAGGTTATATACGGTGCAGGACGAAGATTTGGTAGATCTGGTGCCAAATATTATGATGTGGAAGCAGATAAGGCACCTGTTGGTTGAAAATGACCGGGGGGAATTGGTAGGACTGGTGACGATGGGCAGATTGGGTCAACATTATTCGGTACAGGACAAGAAAGGAAAGAAAGCAATTCCTGTTAAGAAGATCATGGTGAAAGATGTTTACACCGTTAAACCTGACACCCCGACTGTGGAAGCAGCGGCACTCATGCGGGAAAAGAAAATCGGCTGTCTGCCGGTGGTCAATGAAGACAATAAACTGGTTGGCATCGTAACCGAGAGGGATTTTCTGAAAGTCGCTGAATTTTTCCTGAATGAGTCAAAATAAGGTATTGTCTAAGCTGTAGTCCGGATAACCGATATCCCGCTGTGAGCTGTCAACCGGGATGATGTCCCTGCCGGAAATCCGGGCCTGAACATTATCTGAAAGACTTTCCAATACTGAAAAGTACCAGTCCGGACTCTTCTTCTGAAAAAGCTACGGAGAGATTAATGGCAAAATTCTCCCGCAACGGCACCAGGTAAAAGCCTGCCCCGTAGCCCCGGTGCCATGTATTCGTCAGATCAAAATCGGAATACACCCTTCCTGTATCGAAGAAACCTTTCACACCGAATTTCATTGGAACGATGGAAGTCTTAAACTGCGACAGTTCCAGGCGCAGTTCCGAGTTAAAGAAAATGGTGGATTCCCCTGTGAACCGGTTTCTGAGATAACCCCGCAAATCATTGTTCTGTCCGAGATATTTTAGTTTGTAAAAGGGTACTTCTCCATAACTTTTTGACCCCCCGAATTTAAAGCCGAATGTTACCGGCTTGAACATGTGCAATGTGCGATAGGTTTCCAAAAATCCATTGGTCAGGCCATAGTCGCTGCTATTACTGGTCACAAACCCATTTTGATGTTGCAGGAATGCCCTGATTCCTCTTTGCGGCAGGTGATGTCGATTTCTGAAATCCAGGTCGAGGGTAGCAATAATCTCTGCGATGTTGGTATCTTTGGTGCCCAATAACGCCTGATCGTCCGGTATATCACTAACAATGGTGTTGTTTTCTATTTGTTCGGCATTGTTTTCATAATGCAATTGAAAGCCTATGCTGCTCCTTTTCCAGAAATCATGCATAAGGCCGGCCGTAAACTGGTAAGAGTCGTAGCGGGTACGGTAAAAATCACTATCAAAAAGATCATCATCTTTTTCAGTGTCATTGCCGATGCCAAAGAAGAAAGTAAAAAAATAGTGATTGGCAAGAAGGGCATTAGCGGTCAGATCCCATTTTTTTATGACGTGGCGCCACTTTCCCTCATAACTGAATGTATTGTTCCGCTCTGTGGTAACCCCCACGCTGATGCTGTGCTTGCTGGCATAGTCCTGCTTGCCAAATTTCTGGCGTGTAAATTCTACACCCATACCGATACCTAATCCGTTGTCAAGATTAAACAGGATTAAAGGCAGCGGCAGGTAGGTGTCGTAGGCAAAAGCGGTTCGATCATAATTATACAGGTACTGGTTCCAGTGGTTTACCTGCCTGGCTTCAGACCCAAGATCAAGTGAGGCATCTTCATCATTTTCGTAAATCAGTGTTTTTTTACCCCATCCACCAACCTCAGAGTCGTCATAGATGATATCTGCTCCCGGCCCACCGATCACGCGCACTTTTATGGAGCGGTCTGCTTTGCCTGTGATCTTGAAAACGTCCGCTTTTCGTAATCCATATAATCGAATTTCCCTGGTTTCCTGCGGAAAAAATTTCCTGTAAAAGTATTGACGGGAACTGTCTGGCTCCATAGCGGCTTTGTCGAGATCGCACATTTGGACTTCCACCGTACCATCTGCATTTCTGATCACATCAAAGCATTCCCTTTTGTTCGAACCCACAATATCCACCTCTTTAGCCAGCATTTTATAATAATCATCAGCATATTTCGGCAGGTCTTTTACACGTTGCTTTAGCTTATCGGCAATTTCACTGCCTGAAATGTCGAAGATTTCCGGGGGCATATTCCTGACCGAGGCATCTATAACCTCGTCATCTATTCTTTGTTGGACATATTCGGCAGCTTCTTTCCAGTCATTTCTATCCAGTCTGCCGGCCAGTAACCGGTCCATGTGACGGGCCTGCCACATCAGGCTTCGCAACCCTTTTATTCTGTAGTTAAAATTTTCACCACTGGGCTTGGCCCATTCCCGGTCGGCCAGCCAGGGGAGCACACCGTCCCAAAGGGAAAAAACGTGATCCCGGTCCCTGGGAATGGGCCGGTAGATAACCGATTTGTTTTTTTTATATCCTGCCCACTTCCAGTTATCCTCATGTTTACCCCAGTCACCCACTAATATATCAAACACCCTGGCACGGGCGTATTCAGTATCGTTAACCCGATGATCATGGTCTTCATACAACTCCCGGAAAAGCCGGTAGCTTTTCAAAATCCTGTCCGCACCGGCAAAAGGCTTTTCAACCTTCTTTGGATTGGTGGGCCGGTCCTCCAGCATACCGAAAAGGTTTGCATAGTCTTCTCTGAAAGTTCCCAGCTTTTTGTCATCAGGCAGCAGGTATAGCCTGGGGTGGGCATGAAGAATACCGATCCGGTTTAACAGCATGTCTGCAGCCAACGCACCATATGGTTGCTGTGTGGTAGTTTGGTCCCTCACCACGTCAGCCACAATGGTCTCCCGCAACGCATAATTCAGTGCCCGGACCGGATCTTTGTTGACCGACCTGAATACGTACTCCATTCCATCGCCAGCCTTGAATTTAAGAGAGGTAGTCTGTCGCCCACCACCTCTTTGATAAGGTGTTAATCCATTGAAAGTAGTATCCAGGTTAAGATAAGGCACTTGCACCGGCGTGGTCCAGGTATCCCGGTAATGGCTCCCCAACCAGAATTTTTTGATTTTTCCGGCTTCATATTCTTTTCCTGCTCTTACTGTAGTCATAGTGCCCGCCTGCTGACTCTCTGTGCTATCATACACAACAGGCTGAGCACACGGGGTGTAAGAAGTATTTGTAGGCGTATCTCCTGTGACCTCTTGACAATCCGACTGAAATAGCTTAAACCCGGAGGTTTGCTGCCATTCATTATTTTCACCCAACTCTCTCACCGAGGCATAGACCTGACCATCATCGTGATAATCCAGTACAACAAGCCCCGGAACCGATTCCGAATAAAGTGTCAGACTTCCCTTAGCCGCAAATCCCGGATTTACCGGTGCTCCACTGTTTACCAGGTAGTTTCCCTGATATCTGAGTATCTGCAGGTTATGTTCGTGGCCCGAGCAGTAGATCAGGGATTTCCTTTCCAGCAGCATACTTCCCAGTTTTTTTCTAAAGGAGTCAAAACGAACGTTTGAGATATCTTTTGAAGTGCCTACGTGTCGGCGGAAGGCAGGATAAAAGCTCCCGATAATCGGCAAAGGCAATAAATACTTTGACAAAGGCCATCTGCCACCATAATTTCCGTAGGAAAGAAGCGGATAGTGACCGGCAATCAGGATATTCTTACCGGAGTTTTCGTCGATGAGATCTTCTAATTCTTCCAGAAAATCATTTTCGGTAGTGATCTTACAGTCCCCGTCAGCGGGCCTTGGTTTGTCGTATGGGTGATTCCACCATTGGGTTTGAATAGCTATTAACAGTATATTTTCACCCAGCTCAATGTCCTTTGGCCCCGGGCATCCGTCTTTGATAGCCCACTTTACACGGGGCATTGCCGCACCAGACACCCATTTTTCCAATCGTTTCACGCGTTTCCAGCCTTCCGGTCCTGAGTCGGCCCAATCACGGTCTCCGGGTATGACGATCATTTGCACATGTGTGAGATCTTTTACCAGCGACACCAGCCGTTGCACTGTGACGGAATCATCTGATGGGTCTTTGGTACCTGTTATAATATCACCATTTACAATGATGGTTGTGGGGGTATCAGTAGCGGCCAGTAATTTGGGCAGGTTTTTGCGAAAGGGATTTTCAGCGGATAAGTCTGCCGTATTTCCCAACAAAACCACTCTGTAAGCGTCACCTTTTCTATGTTGGGCACATGTATTTTGTAAGGCAAAAAAAAGAAAAGACGCCAGCAAAAGCATTCTCACACATCCCATAAATTTAGGTTTAAGTTACAGTGTCTTCAACCAGTAAAATTAAAATAAATCTGCTGTTTTTAAAATGATGAAGGTCATATATACCGGCACCTGGAAAAGCATTGTGATGAACTCACAAGTTAGCGGGGTATTTTTCAGTACCATCTCAAGCGTTGTTAAATGGACAGTTGACAATTGATAATTGACAATTATTGTAGGGTTTACACCCTTGGGCCGGCGATTGTGAAATCATCGCATCCTCTGATTATTAAGGCTATCGGATAGGGTAAGTGTTCTTGTGCTCATCCGGCGTTGAGAGGCACAGGCGAGAGGTGGGTGTTGCATAACGCATTATAGGTGCCGCGTTCATTTTCGTTTTAGTCATAGTATGACTCGAGGTCATACTATGACTGGTGCCGGCTTTACAGGTGAAAATCTCTGTGTCTTGGTGCCTCCGTGGTGAAAAATGGTTAACCACCAAGGCACCAAGACACAAAGAGGCACAAAGCATTTTGTCGAAAACGTTATGCAACAACTAGGAGACGCTTGCGCCATACTTTCAGTAATCCGTACCCGCCTCCCACTAACCCGGATAATAAACCACCCCACCCGAAGAATCAGCCGACGCCCCGGTAACCGATTTCAGACAATTAATCTCCTTCCTAACCCTTTTCACCCCCATAAAAGCAAAAACAATCGCTTCCTTGAAGTCCACGATCTTCGGTTCGGGGATTACAATCTTAACACGATCAGCCACAAATTGCTGCAACTTTTCAATGAGGAAATCATTTTTCGCCCCGCCCCCGGTAGCAAGCAATCTTGCAGGAAGGTCCTCACAGTATGCCGTCACACCTTTGAAAATCTGGAAAGCAATGTGGTGCGTTGCCGTGCAAAGTTTGTCCGGAATACCGGAGGGGTTTTTATCGATAAGAGGAATTACTTCATCACAAAACCATTCATAACCCAGGGATTTTGGGAAAGGAAGCTGATAATAGTCCAGATGATTGAGTTGGTTCAGCAAATTTTCATCAAGGCTTCCTGACCTCGCTGTTTCACCGTGCTTATCATAGGGTTTTCCGATCCGGGTAGTTAAATGATTAAGTAACATGTTGACCGGGCCTATATCATAGGCGACCCTTACACCATCTTTATCGAATGAAACATTCCCTATTCCACCCAGATTCAGACAAAAGTCGTATTCCTCAAACAAGCTTTGATCACCGACCGGTACAAGGGGAGCACCCTGACCGCCGAGTGACACATCCAGCGACCGGAAATCACAGACAACCCTTTCACCACAACTGTTAGCCAATTCCTGGCCGGCACCGATCTGGTATGTCAATCCTTTTTCAGGTTGATGAAAAACGGTGTGTCCGTGACTGGCAACGAAGTCCACTTTTATACCATGGTGGGATATAAACTGCCTTACATGTTCTCCGGACCATTTTCCAAACTCATTGTTTAACAAAAGCAATTCAACGGAAGAAAGGTCAACACTTTTTTTTAACCGCTCTCTGAGCGAATCCGGATATACGATACTGTGGCTTTTTTCAAGGGAAAACAGCCACTTTTCTCCCTGCTTTGTGAATAGGCAATGGGCCATGTCAAGACCGTCGAGAGAAGTGCCCGACATCAGACCTATTACGCTGTATGTGTGCTCAGTCATCGATTCCTTTTTCTCAAGTAAAAATAATGGAAACCGGCAGCTTTTTGGTGTCATTTACTGGTTCCCGGATAGATACAGGCCGTAAAAACTTTCAACCAGTCCCCCTGGGTCCGGCAATACCCATCATAAGGGGCGCGGAAATAACCTGGCAACCCTTTCCAGGCAATTTCAATCCACTGGCTTTGGTATGAGAGGCTATTTTTTATCATCAATGAAATATAGGGTTTTCATTTTAAAAGACAGCCGTCAGGCCGGGAATTATTAATGCTTTTTCAAATTGTCAGGTACTTTTTGATGACCTGCTTGATGGTGATGGGTCACTTACCTGGTGGAAATCCAAAAAAAACATCGGAACCCTTCAGTGTATCGAGTCGTAACCCCTTGCCAGATTATCGACCCTGCCAATTTTATCAATTTGCAGCTTGGAAGTTTGTTTTGGAATAAAATGTAATAATAATGATGTCATTTCAGGATCACTCCGCTTATTAAGATAAAAAGACTATAAAAAAACAAACAAGCACATTATGAAACTGAAAGTACCAGCTTTTCTAAACACAAAAACCAGGCAACTGACCTTGCTGTATTGCCTGGTTATCATGCCGGCCTATGCACAATCCCAAAAAGCCATGTCGGTCATTGATTTTTTAAATATTCCAGCCGTAGCCAGTCCCAGACTTTCACCTGACGGAAAAATGTTTGTCTATGTCAAGTATGAGAGTAACTGGAAAGAAAACAAGCAGATAGGTCATATATGGAGAAAGGATGTATCGGGAAGTAACCTGATACAATTGACCAACGGATTGAAAGGAGAAAGCAGTCCGGCATGGTCCCCTGACGGGAAGTATATTTCATTTATTACACAACGTAAACCGGCGAAAGAGAATCAGATATATCTGATAAGGAATATCGGAGGCGAGGCCAGGCAGTTAACCAACCACGAAACGCCTGTAAATAGTGTCCAATGGTCGCCTGATGCGCAGAGCCTGTATTTCCTGGCCAGCGATCCGAAATCAAAAGAGGAAAAACACAATGACAAAGTAAAAAATGACCTGTACGCACTGGATGAAAATTATAAACATACACATCTGTGGAGAATTGGTCTCACCGACTCTGTCGCCACCAAAATAACCGACGGGGACTATTCGGTGAATAGTTACCAATTATCAAGAGATGGAAAGTCCCTGGTTATCCGCCGGGGTATAAGCCCGCTTTATGATGAGAGCACCACCAATGAAGTTTGGCTGATGAATCATGAAGGAAAAAATCCGGTTCAGCTCACCTTTAACCATGTATCGGAGTCTTCAGCCAGCCTGTCACCCCTGGGTAACCAAATCCTGTTCACGGTTGCCGCCAATGAGCAATTTGAAAAATACTATAACCGTAAATTATTTTTGATACCAACCGGTGGAGGTAATGCTGTAATGCCGCTGAAAGCGACAGATTATGAAGTTTCAAGAGCGAAGTGGTCCGGTGATGGCAAAACTGTTTATCTGCTCATGAACATGGGTGTTGAAGAACAGTTGTTTAGCTTTTCGCCTTCTAATGGCAAGTTAACGCAAATTACAAAAGGTGATCACGCTATTTCACAATGGCACTATAACCATCGTTTGGACCAGCATATCCTGGCCATTAACCATGCCAAAAATGCGGGAGATTTCTACCTGATGAAAGGAACGGATTTTAAAAATATCAAAAGGCTTACAGAGGTCTATGATTACCTGGATAAAGAATTTCTGTTACCGAAACAAGAGAAGGTTTCCTGGCGCGGTGAGGATGGGGTGACGGTGGAAGGGCTGCTTTATTACCCGGCCAATTATACCAAAGGTACCAGATACCCACTGGTGGTTCAAACCCATGGTGGCCCGGCTTCTTCCGATAAATTTGGAATTTCAAGAAGTTTTACACACTATAACCCGGTGCTGACCGGCAAGGGTTATATGGTACTAAGGCCTAATTACCGGGGGAGTACCGGCTATGGTGATGAATTCCTGAGAGATATGGTGGGGAGTTATTTCAAAAACTCGCACCTCGATGTAATGAAAGGAGTGGACTATCTGATTGAACAGGGGCTGGCCGATCCGGAAAAACTCATAAAAATGGGATGGAGTGCCGGTGGCCATATGACGAATAAGATTATTACCCATACCGACCGATTCAAGGCAGCAAGCTCCGGTGCGGGTGCTGCCAATTGGGTCTCCATGTACGGACAGAGTGATGTAAGAATATACCGGACCCCCTGGTTCGGAGGAACCCCATGGGAGGAAAATGCGCCCATAAACCTGTATTGGGAACACTCACCGCTCAAAGACATACATAAAGTCAAAACACCTACCCTGGTGTTGGTAGGTGGCAAAGATGTCCGGGTTCCACCGCCACAATCAGTGGAAATGTATAGGGCATTGAAAAGTCATAAGGTGCCTGCCCATTTATATATTGCACCGAGAGAACCACATGGCTGGAGGGAATTGAGGCATAGATTACATAAGATAAACCTGGAACTGGACTGGTTTGCCGAACACGCATTGGGAGAAAAGTATACCTGGGAGTCTGTAGCCGAAGATAAATTGCCAAAAGAAGAGGAAGAAGAAAAAGTGAATTAGGAAAGGCAATAGGGTAGAAAAGACCGGTCATCTGGAAACAGCCTATGAGAGAATAGGGCCTCTTGGTTCGATAGCTTGGAATGAAATATCCGGAAAATTTGGCTTATTGAACCGGGCTCAAACGGGAAATACTATACCCAGGATGACATGGAGGAAATCATCAGGCATTTGGAGCGATGGGTTGCAAACCATGACCGGCTGAAACCTTTATGATGGCGTCTGACAAGCTGAAAGAAATTGAGCAACTGTCTGCCGGCCTTTCTGAAGTCTCCGCTTCAGCCCTGAAGGTAATGAACGAAATCCGTAACCCATCTTTCCCGGTGGGAATTTTCACTCCTATTTTCTATCCATGTTTTCATTACCTTCAGAAGCCTGGAGCCGGCTGGTTTTCCTCAGACAACCAGCCTTAATTTCTGGCATAAAGCAGCACCTCTTTGATCATGTTTCGCTTGAAAGCATAGGATAATCCTTTACCTACATATGAATTTTCAGGCTGACTTAAAAAGAAAGAGGCAGAATTGGGTACATTGAAACCCCAGGAGCCCGAAGGTTTGAGCTCGCCAGGAATAATCAGCGAAACATGCCCGATATTGTCAGTGTCTAAATAAACTGCCACCACTGCTTTTTTGGTGTTGGCATGGTTCTGTGCCTGGTCCAGCGCCTGTTGCTCGTAGGCGTGGCCTAACAATTGCCACTGTTGATTGTCTTTCAGAAATTCCGCTATTTCGCTTACCCGCATATATCTGCCTGATTCCTGTGAATAAAAATCATTGATGTTATATACTGTTTTAAGCATGCCGCCTACAAATTTGTTACAGGGATTGATACCATTGACGGGTACGTTTTCACAATTTTTAAACTGCTGCAGAGAATTGTTTAATTCCTGCTGCCATTGGGTGTTTAAGCTTTGTCCATGGACTGTCAAAAGCGAAAATAATAAAGCAAGTGTAAAGTAAACCTTGTTAAAGTCTGCAGTTGAAATCATATTAGATAGTTTCATGATTAAAAATGGTCAAATAATAAAAATCCCAAATATATCACCAACCGGATAGAAAATGTTTCGATAAATGTTTATTTGTTACATATGAATGCCCAGGTGCCAGATTATACGACTTGCCCCCTTCAACAAGCCTCTTGCCTCGAAATACCGGTTTCAATTTCAAATTCTGCCAAAAAAATCATGGTATAATTCAAAAAACGTTGCGATTCCTATTAATTAAAGTTGCTTTTATCTAATTTTAATTAGAGGATTTTAGGCTAAAATCTAAATAAAATGAAAAAGAACGAACAAGAACTAACCTACGAAAAAACCGAAGATGAGAAACGGCAAGGTATTAGCCGGCGGGGATTTTTGAAAGGGGCTGGCTTGACAACAGCCGGAACTGCCATGGTCAGCACGGGGGTTCTGGGATTAAATCAACCACCCGTTTTAGCCGATAAGACGATCGGTCCTGAGGCCATGACCATCCGTTTGAAAGTGAATGGCCATTTGCGTAAGGTCAATGTGGAACCAAGAACCACACTTGCTCAGGCCCTGCGAAACCATTTGCAATTGACTGGCACCAAGGTTGTTTGCGACCGGGGCGCTTGTTCTGCCTGTACTGTGTGGGTAGATGGATTACCAGTTAACGCTTGTATGACCCTGGCGCTGGATGTCGGAGAAAAAGAGGTCACCACCGTTGAGGGATTGATGAAAGACGGTGAGTTACACCCGGTACAACAAAGCTTCATAGACCATGATGCCTCCCAATGCGGTTATTGTACGCCGGGTATGATCATGAGCACCGCCCATTTGTTGGAAAAAAATCCGAATCCGACAATGGAGGATGTTAAACACGCTGTGAGGGGAAATGTTTGCCGTTGTGGCACCCATCCACATGTATTCAAAGCCACCATGGAAGCTGCTAAAAAAATGTAAACCAAAACAAATGGATACCAAAAAAATTAAGTTGCCATATGGTATACCCGGTCATAACCTCAGTGAAATTGAAAGGGAGATACCAGCCAATGAACCACCGGCATGGCCAGTTAATGAAGATCTAAAGGTAGTTGGCAAAAGTGTCAAAAGAGCCGATGCCTTTGCTAAAGTAACTGGTTTTGCCAAATATACCTCGGATATCCAATTGCAGGGTATGTTATATGGAAGAATGTTACGTTCCGGTTATCCACATGCAAAAATCCGGTCAATAGATACCAGCGCCGCTGAGAAGCTTGACGGCGTATATGCTGTCCATGTGTTTAAAAATTTGGTTGGTATGGCCCAGCCACAAACCGACGGAAATAGTTCGGAATACCCTGATGTCAAATTTGCCGGGCAACCTGTTGCAGGTGTCGCTGCAATAACCATCGAAATCGCCGAGGAAGCCCTGAAACTCATAAAGGTGGACTATGAATATCTGCCCTTTGTGGTGGATCTTGAAGAAGCCCAAAGGCCCGAAGCACCCATTGTATTTAAAACAAATGTAGAGCAGGAAGATAGTGGCGGCGGCGGCGGTGGCCAAAGAGGATTGAAAACTGTTGGCAATGTAAGAGGACCTTCTACCTCCAGCTTCTTTGGAGGGCCAAGAGGGGATTTGGAAAAGGGATTCAAGGACGCCGACGTAATAGTGGAACATACCTACCGCACTCAGGTGCACACACATTGCTCTCTTGAAACGCACGGAGTGGTGGTGGATTGGAGGCCGGATGATGTGACCATTTACGCTTCAACGCAAAATACCAATAACGTAAGGCATGAATTTGCAGAGCTGTTTGACCTTCCCAAAAGCAAGGTGAGGGTAATTACAGAGTTTATGGGGGGTGGTTTTGGCGCAAAACACAGTTTGGGTAATTTCGGGGTGATGGCAGGATACCTGTCAAAAAAATCAGGGAGGCCTGTAAGCATGATGCTCGACAGAAAGGAAGAGCATATATCCTCCGGAAACCGTCCCAACTCCATTCATTATTTGAAAATCGGTGCCAAAAAAGATGGCAGCCTGACCGCAATCCAGCAAAAATCCCACGGCACCGCAGGTGTGGGACTAGGGGCAGGTGTAGGAAGAATAGCACAAGTTATGTACGAGTGTCCCAGCTTTACAACCGAGCAATATGACGTTTTTACCCATGCCGGGCCAGGGGCTGCCTGGAGGGCGCCTGGTAATGTGCAGGGGGCTTTTGGCCTGGAACAGGCAATTGATGAATTGGCGGAGAAACTAAATATGGATCCACTGGCCTTCAGAGACGTTATTGATAAAAGTGAAGTTAGAAAAGTAGAGCGCCGGCAGGGTGCCGAAAAATTTGACTGGTCCAGAAGGAAAAAACCGGGATCAGACCCTGGTGTGGTGAAAAAAGGGTTTGGTGTGGCACAATCTACCTGGCCGCGCTTTGTGAACCTGAATTCAACGGTGGAAATAAGGGCTTACAAAGACGGCGCCATCGAAGTACGATCCGGGGTACAGGACATTGGAACCGGCACCAAAACAGTGTTGGCCCAGGTGGTGGCCGAAGAGCTCGGAATGAAGGCAGATGACATAACGGTCCGTATCGGAGATACACTGTTTCCCACAGGCCCGGGTTCAGGAGGAAGTATTGTTACGGGTTCCATTACACCACCGGCCAGAAATGCCGCCTACCAGTTAAAACTCCAGCTTTTTGACCAGGTCGCCGAAAAGCTGGAAACCAAACCTTCCAAACTGTCGGTGGCAGATGGATTTATTGTCTCAAAAGAAGACAATACCAAAAAAATCGCCATCAAAGACGCATTGAAGGAAATGAGAACAGAGCAGGTGACCACCACAGCCAGCCGGTCTGACGATTACGGTGGATTTAAGATGGGCTCATTCCTGGCCCACGACGACCTCGGGTCTGTACAATTTGCAGAGGTAAGCGTCGATACGGAGACAGGATTTGTGAAGGTAGACAAAATTGTCGCTGCCCATAGTTGTGGCAGGCCACTGAACATCAAACAAATTGAAAGCCAAATAAATGGAGGGGTGATACAGGGTGTTTCTTATGCATTGTATGAATACCGGGTCATGGATAATGAAACCGGACACCAGATGAACGGAAACCTCGACCAGTATAAGTTGCCTTGTTCCATGGAAATTCCTGAAATCGAGCCTATCATCATAGAAGACTACGCAGGAAGATCCTCCACCGATGCCTATGGTATCGGAGAGCCGGCGAACATTGCTACAGCAGTGGCAGTTGCTAACGCTGTGTATAATGCAATAGGCGTTCGTATCTATGAATTACCCATTACCCCTGACAAGGTATTGAAAGCCTTAAATAAAACTTAAATTACCAGGACATGAATAAATTTAGTTGGTTTGAAGCCAAAACCGTTGATGAAGCCCTGGAGCAGGTAAACGCAACAGTTTCAGAAGTTTTAACGACCAAAGCCCCTGATCAGCCAGCAGTATTCAAATCAGGTGGTATCGATCTGCTCGACCTGATGAAGGAAGGTCTTGTAGAGCCACAGAAAGTCATCAATATCAAGAATATACCAGGACTTGACACGATTTCCTATATTCAAAAAAGCGGCCTGAAACTGGGTGCCAACGTCACCCTGGCCCAGATGGAAGCCAACACTGACATTAAGGAGCATTACAAGGCCCTTCACCAGGCTGTAGCACATGCCGGCACCCCCCAGCTCAGAAATATGGCTAGTCTGGGCGGAAATCTTGCGCAGCGGACGAGGTGCTGGTATTTCCGCTCTCTTGACCACCAGTGTTTGAGAAAAGGCTCCGGCACGTGTTTCGCGCGCAATGGGGAGAATGAATTCCATGCTGTTATGAAGAACGGATCATGCTCCAGCGTTCACGCTTCATCCGTAGCAACTGCATTACTCGCTTTTGGCGCCTCTGTGGAAATCGCAGGCCCGAACGGCAAGCAAAGAACTGTTCCGATGCAGGACTTTTTTGTAAGCCCGGGCGATGACAGTAGTAAAGAATGCATTCTGGAATCCAACGAATTAATTACTGCCGTAATTGTTCCACCGGTAAGCAGTAAAACAAAAAGTTTTTACATCAAACAAGGTGCCAGGGAGTCTTATGACTGGGCCATTGCCGATGTAGCAGTAGTTTTGCAAATGTCGGGCCGGAACTGCAAAAATGCTGTGGTCGCCTTAGGTGCCGCAGCCCCCGTACCTATTGTTTCTGATGCGGCTTCAGCCGCATTAAAAGGCAAGGAGATCACCGAACAATCAGCCGAAGAATCGGCAGAGGCCTCTATGAAAGGCGCCACGCCTTTATCAAAAAATGCGTACAAGGTTCCTTTGTTCAAAGCCATTGTTAAAAGAGCGATCCTACAAACGACTTAATCATATTATGATGGAAAAAGTTAAATCTTCAGACATAAAGTTTTGCCGGTTTTTGAGGGTCAAGAATCCTTATGGAACCCTTGAAGGCGGTGAAAATGCCTTGTATTTACTGGATGATGCCAATTCGATCTGCTGGTGCATAAAATCCACGGGTGGTGCCGGTCCTGATAACGGACTGGTAGACCCTCCCACGTGCGTCTCCGGCAGGACCTGTTTTGAGCAGCCGGTGAATTGATTATTTGCCACACCCATTTTGTTGAAAACGTGACACCCACGGGACGTTTGCACCATCTCAGTATCCCGGGGCCATTTTGACCATGGGATGCAATAAAGACAAAGAGGCTGTCTCAAAAGGGTAAACATATTCGGGTACCTACCTGAGAAAATTCCCCAATACAAAAAACTGAGGCCGTTCAAATTACTTTTGAGACGGCCTCTTAATAAGCAAACTGGAGATAAGGTGAATTTATATATTTTAATCGTCGTCGATGTCATCATCCCCATCGTCATCTTCTCCGGCATCCAATGACTTGTAAAGGTTATTTTTGATCTGGGCAGCCAGGGAGGAGTTTGAGTTGGCATTGATCCTTATCGTTCCGTCATTATCCGTATCAGCCGAGCTGAAATCGACCCCGGAAAAAAGTTTATCAAGATCAAGCAGTACAAGAAACTGACTCAGGCTACCACCGTCCAGGTTGAAACCGGCGTCACGTTCAAACTCCACTTCCAGATCTTCCCGGTTTGAATATTCAATTACATAGGGCTCCGTTGCACCCTCTGGCAAATATTCAAGAAGTACGAAGATCGTATTTCCATCTTCCAGAATGGGTTCCAGTTCCAGTTCAATTTCTTCATAAGTACCTGGCAACAAGTTAGCCACTCCAAAGTCAGGGGTACTGGTACCATTGATAAGGTCTACCACAAAATTTCCTTCGAATTCGATTTCATCATCATCCTCATTCGGGGCTGCGTCATCATCAAGCAATTCAAATTCAAGTTCGGTGACCCCTAACAAAACCTCCCGCAGGGTTAATTCTGCATTGGTGGTTCTGCCTGAGGCAACAACCCTGGAATTGCTGGCAGTCGCTTTCATTTTCAGTTGAACGCTGGCAACGTTCGGATCGCTGCTATCGTCATCACTGCAGCTTCCCAATAAAACACTTAGTGCCATGAATATTATTACAATAAGCGCCGTTAGTTTAATTGAATGTTTCATTTTTTATGATTTTATCTTGTTACGATTAAAATTTGTTTTTCTTTATTTTTTAAATCAGCATTATCGCTTTTCGTACATAAAACCGATGATCCGGAATAATTCCTACCACGGTTTGGAATTTATTTTTATTTTTAGTGGAAATTTTTGTAATTGAATGGCAATAAAAACTCAGGGAGGTGTCTGTGATGAAAAGTTATACAATGAGCTTTTTAAAAGGCATGCAAAAGACCTACATAACTTTCTGCACTATAAATATGGTGCTGAAAACAATCCGGGCGACCTGGTGCAGGAAGCCTTTTTAAAACTTTGGGACAATTGCCATAAGGTGGAGGAGGAAAAAGCACGCTCTTTTTTATTCACTGTGGCCAATAATAAAATGTTGAACGAGCTGTCGAAGAAGCAAACAGTTTTAAGATACAGCCAGGAAAAACCTAAAAGTCAGACCAGTGAGTCTCCTGAATATGTGATGGAGGAAAAGGAATACATGGATAAATTGCAAAACGCATTGGAGTCGTTGACTGAGCAACAACGGGTAACTTTTTTACTCAACCGGATTGAAGGGAAAAAACACAAAGAAATTGCTGAAATGCTGGGTATATCACGGAAGGCAGTAGAAAAAAGAATATACACAGCATTGGATATTTTAAGAAAAAAGGTCGGGGATATATGATTAAATTTTTATGAAGGTAGGAAAAACGGGATTTTACCGGTTATATATTTGAAATGCGGAAAACATGAAAGACGAAGACTACATTAAAAAATGGCTTGAAGGGACTTTAACAGAAGAGGATGAGCGCGCTTTTAAGGGGTCTGAACAACAAAAATCACTGGACAGACTTTCCAGGGCCCTGCCAGCATTTAAGGCGCCGGAGTATGATGTAGCCGCTGAGTTATCCCGCCTGGAGCAGGCCAGGACTTCAAAAGCTGAAGAAGGAAGGGTTGTACCTATGAAATGGATGAAGCCCTTGTTGAGAGTTGCGGCAGTATTTGTTTTACTATCAGTAGTTTATGTATTTTTAACACGAGATGCTTTAACAACGATAGAAACACTGGTGGCAGAAAAAACAGAAATCGTATTACCGGATTCCTCCTTGGTCACTTTAAATGCCCATTCACGGTTAATGTACCCGACGAAAAAGTGGAACGATAAGCGGAAAGTGACTTTGGATGGGGAAGGCTTTTTCAAAGTGGCGAAAGGGTCGAGGTTTGATGTGGAAACATCATCAGGTGTGGTGCGTGTTTTAGGTACTGAATTTAATGTAAAAAACCGGGAAAATTATTTCGAAGTGATTTGCTATGAGGGCCTGGTTCAGGTGCAAAGCGCACAGCAGGTAGTGAAGCTCAATCCCAATCAGATGCTCAGGATCATTAATGGGGAAGTCACTACGGAAGCATTGTCTTTGCAGGTTTCACCCTCCTGGCTGGCCGGGGAAAGTTCCTTTTCAAGTGTGCCACTTAAGTATGTCATACAGGAATTTGAAAGGCAATATGATGTTTCCGTTATTATTAAAAACGTGGATATCGATCAACGTTTTACGGGTGCATTTATTCATAACGACATAACACTGGCATTGAAGGCTATTTCGCTTCCTGTTAACATCGACTATCAGCTTGAAGAAAATAAACAGGTCATCTTATCAGGTAAATAACAGGTTGACTAAGGCCGCAATAAAAACGGTTGACCGTACCGGGCTAAAGCATCGATCCCTGACGGGTCTTTGCTTTTTTATGCTGATAAGTTTAAATGGTTTAGCACAAAAAGATAACCAGAAGCAACCCCTAGAACACATTCTGCAATTGTTGGAGGAACGCTTTGAAATTACTTTCACCTACATTGATGAAAATGTGGAAGGTATCACACTTATTGCACCATCTGCAGGCTTCGATCTTGAAAGTTCACTTCAATACCTGCAGGAAAACACGGATTTACTTTTCCAACAATTAGACAACAGGTTTGTAGCCATTAGCAAACCCGTTTCAGCAGTGTGGGAGATATGTGGATTTGTCAGGGACAGCGAAACAGGCGAAGCCATAACCGGTGCTGCCATCATGTCAACCTGGGAAATGACAGTCAGCGATGACAAGGGCTATTTTAAAATCAGCAACCTATCGCAGGGCGATTCGGTGATCATTCGATTTCTCGGTTATGAAATCACCGGTATGCAGGTCTCTGAACTGGTGGATGTACCCTGCAAAGCAGTTTATCTGACACAAAATATAACTGCTTTGCGGGAAGTGGTAGTAACGAACTATATTACGGAAGGGATCAATAAAAGAACAGATGGTTCATTTGATATCAATACAGCAACCGTTGGTATATTGCCCGGATTAACCGATCCCGATGTGTTATACACCATTCAGGCTTTACCGGGCATTCAAAGTATTAATGAAACCGTATCTGATATCAATGTCAGGGGTGGAACCAACGACCAGAACCTTGTGCTGTGGGATGGTATCAGAATGTATCTGTCGGGTCATTTTTTTGGATTGATTTCTGCATTCAATCCTTATTTAACCGAAAAAGTAGCCCTTATCAAAAACGGTACCACAGCATTCCTGGGCGATGGCGTATCGAGTACAATTGATATCCGCCCGGAGAATCAGTTGACAACCGGATTCTCGGGAGGAGCCGGGGTTAACCTGATCAATGGAGATGCCTTTGCCCGGATACCCTTATCTGAAAAAGCAGCCATTCATGTATCAGGCCGTAGATCTATCGCCGATGCACTGGAAACCCCTACCTATGACCAGTATTTTGAACGCGCTTTCATCGGCACCGAGGTAACAGGGTTTGCGAGTGGGACAGATACGGTGGTGACTGTGGATGAAAACTTTTATTTCTACGATATGAGTTTCAAGTTTCTGTATGATATCACGCCCAGGGATAAACTCAGGATCAGCTTTTTGAATGTCTTCAATGACATAGAATACCAGGAGAATGAATTGATCAACAATGTTGCCGAATCCAGAACCAGTGGTTTGGAACAACATAACCTTGCGACGGGTATCAACTACCGGCGGCTATGGAATGATAAACTCAGTACGCAGGCGCAACTATACCTTTCCTGGTATGAATTGAGTGCCATCAATTTCGATATCCCTAATAACCAGCGCCTGATCCAGGAAAATGAGGTGCTGGATACCGGACTAAAATTAAGCGCATCGTTAGACCTGCATCGTAACATCAGCCTTTCCGGAGGATACCAGTTTTTTGAAGTAGGCATTAGCAACCTGGAAGATATCAACAACCCCACCTTTCGCAGATCAATAAAAAATGTACTGAGAACGCAGGCAGTTTTTGCCGAAAGCAATTACAGTTCTGCCTCCGGTGCCACCAATATTCGTATGGGCATTCGCGGGAACATTTGGCAGAAGTTTGGGAAAGTTATCATTGAACCCCGGTTGACCATCAGCCAAAAATTTCTGGACTATTTTTCACTGGAGGTTTTGGGGGAAATGAAAAGCCAGACCACCACCCAGATCATTGATTTTCAAACCGATTTTTTAGGCGTGGAAAAAAGGCGCTGGGTACTTTCAAATGATGACGATATCCCGGTTATTGAAAGCAAGCAGCTTTCCGCCGGGATTCATTATAACAAAAATGATCTGTTACTGACCATAGAAGGTTATGTCAAACAGGTAGAGGGGATTACCTCTTCCAGCCAGGGCTTTCAGAACCAGTTTCAATTTTTAAGGGCGCCCGGCAGTTATGAGGCATCCGGGATAGACTTTTTAATAAACAAAAAGTTTGACAGGTTTAATTCATGGCTCAGCTATTCACTCGCAGACAATACCTTTCAATTTGATGAATTCATTCCTCCGTCTTTTCCAAACAACCTCGAGATCAATCATACCTTGACCATCGGAACCAGCTATCAGAACCGGCACCTGCATGTATCCGCAGGGCTCAACTGGCATACCGGAAGGCCGTTTACCGAGCCTGATGAGGAAAATAGCATTGTTGATAACAATATTAATTATGAATTTCCCAACAGTACGCGGCTCAGGGATTACCTGCGTGTTGACCTTTCTGCCAGATATAATTTCACCCTTACCCGCGATGTGAAGGCCCAGTTGGGGGCGTCCCTGTGGAATCTGTTTAACCGCAAAAACATTGTCAACGCCTACTACCGCATGAACCGTAACAGCCAACCTGATCTGGTTGAACAATTCTCCCTGGGGGTTACCCCAAATTTTATGTTTAGAATTGACTTTTAGCTATGACAGCCTCAAAAGATGTCGCGAAAGGACAAAATAGTAGTAGCAAAATGTTCAGTTTATAACTGGTTGTTTAACAAGAATTTAATGGCTTGCCGCATACTTGGAAGCCTGATACCTCCCCGCCGTATTTTTTAACCATTTTGATTTTGGTTTCAAAATTTAATTTACCATCTAGAAACCTTTGCCTGTAAACCCTCATATTGCTTCTGTCTTTTTGATCCAAAGATTGATAATATTCAACATCTTGAATGATAATTTTAACTGCCTGATCTAAACCATAGATTTTTGCCACACGGCAAATATAGAAGAATTACAATTTATTCATCATCTGTTTTTTTATAATTATCTTCCAAAGAATACCCCTTTTTATCCCAAAAGACAAAATACTGATAGCAAAACGATTCATCAAGAGCAATCTGTGATTTCATAAGCCAAACCACAGGAATGTGTCACCTGACACCCAACTGGAAATATCCAAAATATGGTTTCTTCTTTTAAAAATCAGGAGTTTGTTCGATATTCAAAACGAAAACAAAACCAAAGCCTGATGAAAACCTATATAGCATTATTAAGAGGCATTAACGTGAGTGGCCGGAAGAAAATTAAAATGGCCGATTTAAGGGCACATCTTCAGGAACTTCATTTTCAAAATATCCGCACCTACGTCCAGAGTGGCAATGTCATTTTTGAAAGCATGGAATCCAGCCCGGTTGGTGTGGCGGCAATGGTAGAAAAAAAGATACAGGAAAAATATGGCTTTGATGTAGTTACTCTGGTAAAAATGCGTCAGGAACTAGTGCAGGTGCTGGAGAATAATCCATTTCTCAAAGATCGCCAGGAAGACACTTCCAGGTTATATGTCACATTCCTGGCGAAGCACCCCAGTCGGGAATGCCTTAAAAAGCTGGAGGAGATCAATTACAGCCCCGAGGAGTTTATATTGGATGGAAAGGACATATACTTTTTCTCTCCCCTGGGGTATGGTAAAACCAAAATGAACAACAATTTCTTTGAACAAAAACTAAAGGTAGCAGCCACCACCAGAAACTGGAATACCATTAACAAACTCGTTGATTTGGCCGGGGAATAGTATCAACTGTTTTCATGTTATCTACTTTTTTATGTAATTAATTTCTCTTGTATTTGTAATATTTAAGTGAATATTTTTTTTTATATTATCGGTCTATTAGGGATGAACAGAATTAATAATTGCATAATATTCAGATAATCGTTTCCGGATTTTTTTGAATTAACTTATTCCGCAGAACCGCTTTCAGAACAAAAATGCAAAAGTTTAACAAGGAATTACTTACAAGACTTTCTGCCGGCGACAGAGAGGCGTTCAATGAATTGTATCATATTTACAGGGAGCCTGCTGTCCGTTTTTGCCATTCAATTCTGAAAGATTCCGTTGAGTCCGAAAATATTATTCAGGACGTATTTATTAAAGTATGGAATAAAAGACACGGTATAAACCCCGAGTTAAATTTCACCTCCTATCTCTTTACCATCATCAAAAATCGTGTATTTGATCATTTGAAAGAAATCAAAAAAAATTCACTGCTAAAAGAAAGATACTGGCAAAACCTTGAGAAATACAAAGTATCGGGCGAGGATGTACAGGAGGAACGATTGTTTAAAGTGAAAAGAGCCATTGAGCAACTCTCCGATAAAAGAAAGGAAATTATCAGACTCAACTACGAAGAAGGAAAGTCATACGAGGAAATTGCTTCTCAGTTAAAAATCTCTAAAAACACCGTTAAAAACCAGTTGGTAAAAGCCAAACAAATCATCCGCAAGCAACTTGAAATTGCCCTGATGCTTTGAATCCCTTGTTAATTATTTGTGAACTGAAAATTATTCAATATTTAAATTTCTGATAATCAGTATTTTATATTGATGGCTGTGCCATAATTTTTTGAAAATTAAATTACTTCTCCGGTAGTCCTATTTTAAAAACCGCCAGTAATAAAGGTGATTGTTTACCAAATTGATTGCCATGGATCCGGAAGAATTATTTGAGAAGTTGATCAATAATCAAATTTCAAGGGAAGAATTTGAGAGATTATTGGAAGGGTTGGATGACGAAAGTATCCTTGCCAGGTACGAAGTTTATTTACAGGCTCAGTTTGAAAATGAAGTTGCCAAACAACGCTCTGAAAGTGAGGCCTTGCAGACTGACGACGAACCACTGCCAAAGGTAATAAAACCGCTTACTTCCTCTGATAAAAAAGTCACCCGTCGCAGAGCCGGCTTCCGTGTTATGGCCATAGCGGCCTCGTTGGCCCTGCTTATCGTGGCAGGTTGGTTTGTAGTCTTTCAGACAACATGGCTTGGCAGAGGTGGTAACATAGCCGGAGCATACGAAGATTCGGAATTAATTACCAGGTCAACACCCACGGGAAGAATGTTTCGCATGAATCTGGAAGACGGAAGTTTTATACATATGAATGCGGTCAGCCGTATCACCTATCCGCAGCAATTTGGAGAAAAAAAGCGGGAAGTTGAAATATCCGGAGAGGCTTACTTTGATGTTGAGCGGGATGAAACCCGGCCTTTTAAGATAAAAGTAAAGGACTATCGGGTTCAGGTGTTAGGTACATCGTTCAACGTACAGGCTTACGAAGACGAAGATGACTTTTCGGTGATAGTTGAATCGGGAAGCGTGAAGGTGGTAATCGATCAAACCGGTAAAAACTCAGCAACACTTCGAAAAAACCAGAAACTCATTTACAATCCGAAAACAAAGGTCTTTAAAATATTAGAAGTAGAGTCGGCCCGGGAGCTGAACTGGAGAAAGGGAATTTTGCACTTTGACGCTACCCCTATGAACAAAGTTGAAAAAATGCTTGAACGTTGGTATGGAATTGATTTAGTGATCAGCAACAGCGAAATCTACAAAAAGACCCTGACCGGTCTGCATCATAACGAAAACCTGGAGTCCGTGCTTGAAGCGTTAGCCTATGCCACAGGGACAAAATATGTAGTCAGGGGGGATTCTGCGGTTGTTTTGAAATTGAAACAGTAAAAATCAAATACAGGTTCACAAACAATTTTATGAAAAACCAATAGGTAGCAAATTATGAAACCGAAAACGAGAATTCAGCGATTGTTGAGACAAACCATTGTCTTGGCCGCTTTGATGGTTAGTGGTGCGGTGTACGCCGGATCGTCTGGCCAGGCAGACCTTGAAAGCCCTAAATTATTTATTGGCGCCAAAGAAGGTAAGATCATTGAGATCATGGACGAGATCTCAAACAACACACCATATGTATTTATTTACGAGGATGAAGTAAAAAAAGAGTTAAACAAAAAAATTAAAATTGAGCATGGGAAAAACTTACAAGATGTATTAACTGAAATTTCAAAGCAGTCAGCACTGGAATTCAGAACGGTTAACAATAACGTTATCGTTAGAAAAAGGACCGGCAACCCATCCGGAATCGACAACATGAAAAGCTTCCGGAGTATCCGGATTACCGGTACGGTTACCTCTTCCGATGACAACTCAGGCATTCCTGGTGTGAGTATCCTGGAAAAGGGAACAACCAATGGTACCGTGAGCGATGCGGAAGGTAACTACGCTTTGGACGTGCAGGGTGAGAAGAGTATTCTGGTATTCAGTTCTATTGGATATTTGAGGGAAGAGGTCACTATAGGTACCCAAACCGTTATTAATATTCAGATGGTGTCAGACGTTACTTCGCTTGAAGAAGTGGTGGTAACTGCGCTGGGCATTGAGCGGGATCAACGTTCTCTCGGTTACGCCGTGGGCCAGGTGAAAGGTAAGGAACTGACAGAGGTCTCGCAGGAAAATGTGCTGAATTCCCTCGCAGGGAGGGTGCCGGGCGTCACCATTAACCAAACCAGCGGACCGGGATCAACGGTATCTGTTGTTATCAGGGGAATGACTTCATTGACTACCGACAACCAGCCATTATTTGTGGTGGATGGTGTTCCTATGTCAAACTCCATGAACAACATTCAGGAAAACGGTTCGCGAAATCAGGTTGATTATGGCAATGCTATTTCAGACATCAATCCTGATGACATTGAAAGTATCTCTGTCCTCAAAGGCCCCAGTGCCGCAGCACTATATGGTTCCAGGGCCGGTAACGGGGTGATCCTTATTACCACCAAATCAGGTTCCGGAAAAAGAAAATTAGGTGTGGCGATCTCCACTAACAATGTGTTTGAAAGGCCCGTTAAATACCTGGATTTTCATTACCTGTATGCCTCAGGAGAGCGCAACCCGGTGCTGGATGAAGGTTCTGCCTATTGGGGTGGACCGAGATTGGATGTAGGTAACACGGCGGTGCAGTGGAACAGCCCGCTGGATGAAAATGGCGCACCTATACCAACAGAACTGAGATCGTATCCGGATAATATGAAGAATTTCCTGCAGACCGGGATAACTTCCAACAACAACATTGCACTTACCGGAGGCGGAGAAAAAGTAGATTTTCGTGTTTCATACTCGAACATGTTACACAGAGGAATGATTCCTAATTCAGATCTGTTCAGACATACCCTTTCTTCACGGGTGAATTATGAGATTATAAAAGGCTTAACTTTTAGCTCGAATGTAAATGTTGGGAGAACATTTTCTAACGACAGGCCGAACACTGGCAACCGTGGAGCCAATGCCCTGCAGGCCGTTTACATCTGGCCACATGTAAATGTCTTGGATATGAGGGATTACTGGGTACCGGGTCAGGAAAATATTGAGCAAAACCGGCCAAGTAATGAGGGTAACAACCCCTACTTTATCGCTTACGGGATTACCAATGCATTCACTCGTGACCGTATATATGGTAACCTGAAATTAAACTGGGAAATAACTCCAAACTGGTCTGTTATGCTCAGAACTAACCTTGATCGCAGTAATGAAAACAGGGAAACTAAAATCCCCTTTGACTACAGCAGGCAGCCCAACGGTGGTTACTACCTGAGCGATCAGATTTTCCAGGAGATCAACTCCGACTTTTTAGTGACCTACAACAACAAGTTCGACAAGTTTGATGTCAATGTTTCCTTTGGTGGAAACTATATGGCACAGGATATATCCTCTAACTGGATTGGCTCTACGAACCGGAGAGTGGGCCTTGTTGTCCCGGGATTGTTTAATGTTGGAAACATTAACAGGGAAAACCTTGGCGTCGACAATAATATTGAAGAAAGGGCAATTTACAGCCTGTATGGGCTGGCATCCATTGGCTATAACGACATGCTTTACCTTGATATTACAGGAAGAAATGACTGGTCGAGCACACTTCCGTCAGAAAATAATTCCTATTTCTATCCGTCTGCATCACTTAGCTGGCTGGCCAACTATACCTTTGACATGCCTGCTTTGATCTCTATGCTGAAATTCAGGGCGGGTTGGGCCCAGGTAGGTAATGATACCGACCCCTATCGAATAGATCCGACACTTCAGACCGGTAATTATAATGACCTGGTCACCACCACACTTCCACCAGGCTTATTGAGCCAGAGGTTGAAGCCTGAAATTGCAACTTCGGTTGAGTTCGGCATTGACTATGCTATGTTTAATAACAGGCTTCGTTTTAACGGCACCTATTATAGAATGGAAAATAAAAACCAGATTGTTTCAATTCCACTTCCCGAGTCTTCGGGGTTTGATAGTAAAGACATTAACGCGGGGTTAATTGAAAGCAGCGGTTGGGAGATATCGTTGGGGGGTACACCAATCCGGCAGGAGGGGGGGATCGTATGGGATGTGATCCTAAACTACACCGACAACAAGACTGTTTTGAAAGAGTTAACGGAGGGATTGGATTTTATCGATCTGTGGCAGGACAATAACGGGGGAGCATTTACCTTTGTCGGTGATGAAATAGGGGATCTTTATAGTGCAGGTTATGCCAGGGTAATGGATCCAAATTCCCCTTATTACCGCTGGCCTGTTTTGAGCAACAACGGAGGCTGGCAAGAATTGCCCAACGACAGGGAAAACAGGATTAAAGTAGGGAACTTTAACCCTGACTTTATTTTGGGAGTGCAGACTTCATTTAACTATAAGAACTTCATACTCAGCGCTAGCATTGACTGGCGCCAGGGCGGTGAATTTCAATCTTACACGTATCGCTATGGCGAGTCAGACTGGAAATCACAGCGTCAAATCGATAATCTGATTCCTGGCGGTTTGTATGGAGAAGGAGAACTGGTGGATCTGTTGAAATCGGATCCTGAAAAATATATTATTCCAAGGAACGGTAACTTCCCAAGAGTTGGCGGGTACACACAGGAGACGGGAGGGTTTTTTTACGATGACGAAGGTAATGCGGTAGCCGGCTACGACGGCGCCTATATTCCCGGCGTCATTCAGGTTGCCGGAGCCGATACTCCGGATGACTTTTCTGATGATGTGTATACAGAGCACCTTTCTCCCAGCGATGCTACGATTTATCCTATCACTAGTACGTTTCCCTGGGATTTTAACCAGGTTATAACGTTTGATGCTTCTTTCGTGAAATTACGGGAGCTTTCCCTGGCTTATCGCCTGCCTAAATTTGCAGGACTTCAAAATGCAACTTTTGCCATATATACCCGGAACATTATGATTTGGAATGCGGCAAAAATTGGCATTGATCCTGAAAGGGCCTTTGAGGCCAACCAAAGAGAACAGGGAAATACCAGGATGCAATTCAGGCAAGGGCTCGAACGTCAGAACATCATGCCGTGGACTGTGCCCGTTGGCTTCAAATTGAACTTTGAGTTTTAGTTGAAATCTTAAATGCATATAACATGAAAACTGTATTGAGAATCAAAAAAATATTGACAATATGCTTCGGGATATTGACCCTGGCTGCTTGTGATGAACAGCTTACCGAACTCAACCAGAACCCCAATGGGCTCGACCCGGAAACTGCAAACCCCAATATGATTATGCCTGCGGTTTTAGGACCCGCAGCACAAAATTATTTAAATCTAGGCTTTGGAAATATAGCCGGGATCATGCAGCATACTCAAAAGGATGGCTGGTTCGAAGGACACAATAACTATGATTGGAATGCACAGGAATGGACGGATTGGTATGGTTTGCTTAGAAATAATACGCTCATGTATGACAGAGCGGTAGCATTGGATTGGAAGTTTCACCAGGGGGTTGCCATGACCATGAAAGGCTTTATTTTCGGTACAATTACGGATTTCTGGGGAAATGCCCCATACACAGATGCCTTGAAAGGAGATGAGGGGGGGCTTAATTATGAATTTCCCGAGTTTGACAATCAAGAGGTAATTTACGAGGGTGTGATAGATGATCTCCGGGAAGCGGTTTCTTTATTTGCAGAAGCTGATGACAACGGTATTTCGGAAGCAAGTGATCTTTATTATGGGGGAAACATCGAAAGCTGGAGACAGTTTGCCAACTCATTACTGATAAGGTACTATATGCGCATTTCAGAAAAGAATCCCGCTGTTGCAAGGTCAGGACTGGAAGCGGTAGTTTCTTCCGGTGTATACATTAAAAATCCGGCCGATGACGCCACCCTTGAATATACCGGAGGAGGCAGTGATATCTGGCCATCGGAATACGCCGGAGATAATGGTACCAGTTTCAGGAATCTAAAACCATGTCAGACACTTGTTGATCAGCTCAGAGCAACCAACGACCCAAGAATGTCTGTTTGGTTTGCCACTGTACATTGCCAGTGGGTGGCAGATCCTACGCTTACTACGGAGGTCGATGAATTCATCCGGAAAGACGGAGAGATTCAGACCGGGGTTACTTCCCTCACGGATTTGAACTATGTCGAAGAAATAGCCGCCGGCCATGTATTTACCAGGCACTATAACCCCAATACCTTTGGCAGTACAATAGATAATAACGAAATTGTTGGACTTCCTCCGGGTTTAATGCAGCCCTCATCATATAACCTCAACCCAACACCAGGGCAGGTACTTGAAAATCAACATGTATCCCAGCTTGCCGGTATTTACAGACAGGGTGGAGGTGACCTGCTAAAAGCGAGGTTGATTTCGGCAGCAGAAATCAGTTTCACACTGGCCGAGGCGGCACTCAATGGATGGTCTGTTGGCGATGCGCAGGCCCATTATGAGTCCGCCATTCGGTTTTCTCTTGAAAACTGGGGGGTAGAAGATCAGTATGATACATTTATGGCAGAAGGTGGCGTAGCTTTTGATGGTACCCTGGAGCAAATTATGGAACAAAAGTGGGTAGCTAGCTGGACTTCTGCCAGCGAGGCATGGTTCGACTGGAGAAGAACCGGGCTTCCCTCGCTCGCTCCCGGGCCGGCATCTATTCAACCGGTGCTCCCGGTGCGGTTTAATTATGGAAGTGATGAGATTAACAATAACGAAGCCAATTATCGTGAGGCTTTAAATAGTCTGGAGATTACTCCTTATTCAGGACCCAGAGAAAATGACAGTCAATGGTCAAAAACCTGGCTGTTACAAGGAACCGGATATCCGTGGTAAGCTAGAAGGGTACCCATTTTTTTGTGTTAAACTTAACAAGGCCACCTTTTAAATCCGGGTGGCCTTTTCTTTGCCGGTCCCGGGCGCGTTAAAATTATTGTTTTTTGCCTTTATTTTTTTTAGCTATAAGTAGTCTAAAACCAGGATTTTGGGGTATATTAACTAAAAAAACTATGAATTTAAGACTCACCTTATGGATATGGCTCACTATCCCGGGTTTGCTGTTTAACTGTAGCCGGAAACAACGCCTGGAAGAAAATCAGGTGGCAGGCGAAATAAAACGCGAACCCGGAAACTGGGCTGAAAGGTTAGGATATCCTGCTGGCAAAAAGGTCATCATGCTACATGCTGATGATGCCGGCATGTGCGAGGAAGCAAATATTGCCACGAAAAAGTATCTGGAAGAAGGTCATATCCAATCCGCTGCCGCTATGCCCCCATGCCCGTGGTTTGAAGACATGATCGAATGGGCTAAAGTACATCCTGATATGGATGTAGGATTGCACCTGACTCTAACCAGTGAGTGGAAAACCTATCGCTGGACATCAGTTTCACCTCCCGATGAAGTGCCCGGCCTGATTGATGAGGAAGGCATGTTATGGCGCAAGGTGATCGATGTGGCTCAAAATGCAACAGTAGAAGAGGTCGAAAAAGAAGTAAGGGCTCAAATTGAAAAATCCATCGCCATGGGATACCGGCCCGACCACATCGATACCCATATGGGAACACTTTATGCACGTCCTGATTTTGCTAAAGTTTATTTGCAGATAGCCATGGAATATGGTATTCCGGCCAATGCGATAGATCTTTCAGACCCTATGGTAGTTGCGACTTTCAGGCAGCAGGGCTATCCTATCAATGAAGAAATGATCAGCTTTATGGATACCTATACATTACCTAAGCTTGATTTTTTTACCAGTGCTCCGAAAGCAAGTACTTATGAGGAAAAGAAGGAAGTATTCAAAAAGCTTATAAGATCCTTGAAGCCGGGGCTCACCGAAATTATTTTTCATCCATCTGTTGAATCCGACCAGTTAAAAAGCATTACCGGTTCCTGGCAGCAACGGGTCTGGGAAGCTCAGATGTTCGCAGACGAAGATATGATTCGGTTTTTTAAAGATGAAGGAATAATTTTTACCAATTGGAAGGAGATCATGAAAAGATTCAAAGCAATGGAATAATGACCAGGCCTTTTACGGAACCATTTTTAACCATGAAAAATGACCGGTATCTGTCAATAATAAAACAAAAGGAATATGCTGTTCTATGGCGGTGAAGCGAAGACCGGAATCAAAAGAGATGATTACGTAAGACTAACAACGATGCAAGGATGAAAAAGACCATTGATTGTTTTTAATGATCAGGACGATGGCCGGTATAATTTAAGTGTTGCCATCGGCATCATACATACCATTTACAGTTACCATCATAAAGATCGTGTCGGCGGGCCACATAAAACCATTAATATAAGTCTTTCCCTGTAAGTTGGGTGAAACAACAATAGTAATACGAACATGACAAAACTACTGCTGCCATTGTTGCTAATGGCATTATCGACATCATGCACACATGATGCCGGAAAAATTCCTGACCATGTAAACGGGTATTCCGACGAGCCATTTGTTCAGGAATATCACGAAGGTTTTCTTATAGATACAGTAAACACGGATGCCAACGACGTCAGGAGCATTTGTCCTGACAAAGAGAACAACATATGGCTTGCTACAAAGCATGGAGTATATATTAAAAAACATGACAGTCATGCCTGGAAGTTGATGATTGAGGGTGCTGAACAGGGGCCGGCCTATGATATCAGGCAAGATGAAAACGGTAATATCTGGATAGCCACATGGAATGGGGTTTATAAAGGAAATAGCCGGGGTGTTGCCCAAACAGAAGGACCTGTTCCACCCGTGGCGAAAATAGTAGTCTCCGGTGAGGTTGTATTTGTTTTGGGACCAAAAGGCATATGGCTACGCCGGGGAGATTTATGGGAAAAGCAGAACTTTGAAACTGCCAGGAGCATAAGGGCAGCAGTTGCGGATGGTGCCGGAGGGTTGTGGATTGGTACAGATGTGGGGCTTTATCATTGTACAGTCGACAAATCAACGGTTTATCGTGGCAAGGAACATTTAATAAGTGCCTATGTCAGGGCCCTGGATTTCGACCGAGATGGAAATCTTTGGGCAGGAGGGCTCGGTGGTGTGGCCATCAGAAATAAAAATCAAAAGATCGATGAAAAATTGCCGGGTGACGGTATTCCCAATGCCCATGTGAACGTCATAAAAAAGGCTCCGGGAGGTAAAATGTGGGTCGGAACGGCATACGGAATCACCAGGTTTATCCCTGGTTCGCGGGATTATTCAGTGAGGCTTAGCAAACGGTGGCTCATGTCAGACGAAGTGCGGGATATCGCATTCGATAGTAAGGGCAATGCATGGATTGCTACCGCAGCCGGCGTAAGTGCTATCAAGCAAAGGAAAATGACCCTTGAGCAAAAAGCGGATTATTTTTATACGAGGTTGATCCAACGGCATGTCCGTGAGCCCTGGATTGTAGGAAGGTTTCGTTTGGAGGTGCCTGGTGATACAACCACCCTGGTACCCGATGACGATGACAACGATGGGGAATACACCGCTATGTATCTCGCCATGGAGTCGCTGCGGTATGCAGTCACAAAAGATAAAAAGGCAAAAGAACGCGCAAAAAAGGCCTTTGATTTCCTCCATTTTCTCAGGGAAGTGACAGAAATGGATGGATTCTTCGCCCGCACCATTATACCGGCCCATTGGTCCCGCATGCATGATCCCAATAAAACCTATACACCACAGGAATTAGCCGAAGAACTGATCAAAAATCCCCGTCACAAGCCTGTGGAAGTAAGATGGCATTTGTCAAAAAGCGGAGAGTGGCTATGGAAAGGAGATACCAGCAGCGACGAACTTTGCGGACATTTATTTGGATATTACTGGTACTATACCCTCGTAGCCGATGATTTAGAAAAACAACGGATTGCCCATCATTTCAGCCAGATAATGGACCATCTGCTACGCCATGATTTTTACCTTACAGGGGTCGATGGAAAACATACCAAGTGGGGCGTATGGTCTCCGCAAAGCTTGAACCATGACCCCGAATGGTCACCCGAAAAGGCCTTGAATTCACTGGAGATATTGTCTTTTTTGAAATTTGCTTATCAAATTACAGGTTTTGAAAGATATCAGGAAGCATTCTTAAAGTTAATCCGGGAGGAGGGATACCTGGAAAATGCCAATATGCTTCACCACACCGACCCGGCCTGGAAAACATACTTTGATATATATCTGGCCCTATACATCTATCCTCCGCTGCTGAACTATGAACAAGACCCTGATTTGAAATACGCTTTCAGGAGGCATTTGGATCTATGGTTTGAACAGTATAAGAAGGTAAAAAGTCCGTTGGTCAATTTCACCTACAACTATCTCACCGGTGGGTATGATGAGCTCGGTCACTCCATTTTCTTTCTCCAAGACGCGCCGTTGGATTTGGTGGACTGGCAAATCGATAATGGAAAGCGCGAGGACCTCCGTGTGGTACGCGAGCCTGTTCTGGAGGTTTTACAGGTGCACGAACTGCGTCCACCCAGTGAATACAGAACAATGCGCTGGGACAGAAATCCCTATGTTACTGTGGGAGGATTCCCTTCACAGGAACGCGAACCGGTTTATTGGCTTTTACCCTATTGGATGGGGCGATACCTGGATTTGATTAAACCCGCAGAATAAATTATGAATGTCTTGGGCTATAAACATATCTAGTCATAGTATGACTTCGAGTCATACTATGACTATTTAAGCAGAATAAATAACCTAATACCTTTACCGAAAGATATATCATTAAATTGTAGTTAATCCACCACAGGCGGACTTATGACACCGAGATACCTGCCCATCCAATAAGGCAATAACCAAATATCCCCGGCGCTATGCTCCGAAAGGCCATTGCTATGTAACCTGTCCAGGTTAAACATGTTTCCGTTATGGCGTTGGACCGGTCTTTCATCAGGTGGAAGCACCTCTTTGATGGTTTGCCGGCGGAAGTTTGACTCCATGAATTCGATATCTTTTCTGTGACTGTTTGCAATAGCCCAGTCGATCAGGTCCATTGGATGCTCTTTCAAATACCAGATGGCTTCCTCAAGATCAAATTCGGGGGTGCCCGTCATGGCGGTCATGATGTTCCAAAGCCCTTCTTTTTCAGGGCGTTCATATTGCCAGTGATCGATTATGGCTTCTTTATACATGCTTTTCAGGGAATCATCAAACGCGTGATTGTATAACCCCCAATATCCCACATAGTACATTTCGTCATCCGAATGGTTCCACGAAGCCGATAACATTTTGCTCCAGTCGTCGGCATCATCCGGAGCAGTCCCAATTTCACTCATAGGTCTCATGAGGTTTTCAAGGTAACCATGTTTTGTCATTAACTCATAAGCTTGCTCCTTATATTTTTCTTTTCCTGTGAAATGGTAGGCGGTCTGAAGCATCCCAACGATATTGGAAGAATTGAGCTTGCGATCACCTACCATAACCGGTCTGGCATTGACGTATTCCGGATTCCACCGGCCCCAGGTGGTAGGTTTTCCATCATAATCAACCAGGTACATACCATGGCTGATAATATGATTGGCGAGGGTATCGATCAGTGTTATAGCCCGGCTCTTAAGTTCCGCATCATCTATCAGATCGGCGATCACACCGAACGCGAAAAAATGTCCAATGGCCTCATCGCTACTCGTGGTTGCCTTCCAGTCCCACTCAGGGTCACTGGAGTGTTGCCATCGTTCAGGGTCTGACAGCCTTTCAATGTACCCACTGCGCTCAAACGACCTGGAAGGAAATCCAGGGACAGGGTTAATACTGTACAGCCTTTCCATGGCGTCCAGAGATTCCCTGCAGTTTTGCAATGCCTCAGCCGAACCGGTCACAGCGTACCGAAATACCTGGCCGGCCAGATACATGGAAGTCCACAGCCCGTCATTGTCAGAATCTTTCAAGCGCCCGGAGTTAACATTTCCCTTTTCCATCGCTGTCAGGCCGGAATTGAATCCATGTCTGATATGCCTGTCCCTTACCTGCTTTTCAAAATACATCGCTTTTTCATACAAAGTCATTGCTTCAAAAATGATTTTACCCAGCCCTTGGTCAGTGAGGATCAGCACCGAGCCGTCTGTTCCCGGGGATATATGTTTGACCTGATTTCCAGGCAGCCATCTTTCTCCAAAATAGTAGTCAAAATTTCCATCGGGCTTCAGCATAAATGCACCTTTGGAGGAACCAAACCAGAGATTCCCGTTTATTTCCTCAACAGCGGTGATTTCCGTCCATGGAAGGCGGGTGAAAGTTTCTCCTGTTGGTTTGCCTGAGGTTTTATCAACCGTCTGATAGCCATTTCCAGTTCCAATAACAACCTGACCATTTGTTATGGTAAATGCTGTGAAACCGGCCCCTTCAAAAACCCGTCTGAGATTTTTCTCTTCAGGGCTGAAGACGGATAAAGATTTTGAGCCCAAAACCCAAAAATTTCCTGAATTCGAATCACACTTTACATTTAAGACCTTATCGCTGGACATCGAACCACGCCATATGACCTCATTGTCTGAGAGGTATTCCAATGATTGACCATCGCTAACCAGGAAGTCAAACCTTTTTCCCACTGCAAAATGCCGGGCATCACGCAACCCATGTTTGACGAACAGTTTACCCGCCCAGGCATTGCTCAACACAGCCTCGTCATCCAGATAGACAAATTGATCCTCGCATATCAAAATATTTTTTATCGCCTTGTCCGTGATAGGACGGTAGGTCCGGTCTGCAATCAATTCTCCCGGGTGGAGAAACCGGCCTGCATGTGTTCTCAGCAATCCTTCCGATGACATCACCTGGATGACACCATTGCGGTCCATAAAAACTCTCGATAATTCGAGGTCATCGTTTTGCTTATAAAATTTAATACTGAGATCCTGCAGGTAGGTGGTATCCCTGTAAACCGGTTGTGGATCGGGTAAACTTTCAGTATGAGGTGTGCTGCAGGATAGATAGAAAATATGTGTTAAAAACAGCAGGTAAAAAATCTTACGTCGCATAAAAATCAGTTAAGTTATTGATGAAACTACTGCTGTTATTACCTCAAAAAAAAGAATTCAGGCTATTGCCAAGCCGATAATATCATTGAAATAAAAACACGCCAAGGCCAAATATCACGTAATCTGGAAAGATAAAAGAACACTCCCCTGAAATTCATAAAAAATCGAAGGTATTTTATCCCATCACTGAAGAACGTACAGACATCCTGGGATTTTATTCACAAAATCATACCGGTATATTCACACATCATGATTCTTTTATTCACGCCCATATTATCAATGCTGATAGAAGTAAAATGGGGCATTTGGATCAGATTGATATGAAAGCCGGAGCGGTGAGCGTTTACCTCCCTGTATTGGATTAGAAAAAATCCGGCTATTTCACCGGAAGGTGCCAATTACTTGATAAGAGGTACCATAGGCGACCTACATGACCAGGAGGAGCCCAAACTAAGAATTTTCTTTGTTTGTTTTCAACAATGAGCGACGCTAATAGTTAAGCCGGTAGTCTTTTACCAATATATCAAATGATAAACCCAGCTTGGGCCCTAAAATCCTTATGACCGGAAGTGTCAATGGCCGTCTTTTATTTAAAATATTGGAAATGGTACCGCGGCTTTTGGTTCCAATCATATCCATCAGATCTTTCTGGTGCAAATCCATTTCGGCCATCCTGATTTTTATTGCCTCAATAGGATCGGGGGCTTCGATTGGATATTTTTCTGATTCATACTTATCGATTAGAGTAATAAGCACCTCGGCCAAATCATTATCAGCAGTACCCTTAGGAGCATCGAACACAGCTTCCAGCTTTTCTAATGCCACTCGGTAATCCTTTTCTGTCCTGATCGGTTTAATTTCTATATTCATATCGTTAATGCATCTGTTTTGTCATACTCAGAATGGGTCCCAATAAAACGAATCCATCCCCATTGCATTTCATAGTTGAACTTAACTATTAATCTGTACTTGTTTCCGCATATGTTAAATACAATTCGATTGTTGCCAACGATACTTGCGTTACCATATTGTCTTTTTGCACTATTACTGTTTTCCCAGTGTGCAGCCATTACCACCTTATACCAGGTTTTTAGAGTTTCCTCACTGTCAGGATGCTTTTCCCAAAATTCTCTTAATTTTTTTTTTGCTACAATATTTCTCATATATAACAACGCGAATGTACTAAATATGTTTTCATTTTGAAAACATATTTGATTTTTTGGGGTATTGCAGCCGCACCTGGAGAAAAACAAAGCTTAAAAAGCCGACGATGAAATTAATTTTTGGTTGGTAAAATCTTTTGGCTTCAATGCCGGCTTCATTGCTATAGATTTTGATCGGTAAGTACCTTTACTTTGCTGAAACCTGCGCCCATTTTACATGAATGCCAAATTCCTTCCCAGGCCCCTATGTAGAGAAAATTACCTACATTGTCGCTCCCCGTAATTCCATAGCTGACACGTAGTTTGCCCAAACTGAGCCAATCCAAATGATCCATAAATGGCTCGTTAGCAATATTCCAACCTGCCTCTATCGCCCAGAAGTTGCCATACCGGAAGTTCTCTCCAAACCAGCTGGAACCATATCTTCTGAATGTAAAACTCAAAAGATATTTCAAATTATAATTCAACCGGCCAAAAAAGAGTTAAACCTGTAATCCGAACGTGTAGACCCAGACCCTTCGGAGACACCTAAAATGGTTGCTGCGGAATTGTTATAGGTGACCTGGTCATTTGGAAAGTTAGTACCCACAATGCGTTCGTTAAATGAAGGCATGGCTTTCTTGCGGGTTAATTTTAGCCCATAATTAAGCGAATAAGCAATAAAAAACGCAACTTGAAAATGTTAAGGAATTTTTAAGTTTACAACCAGGTCAGATAAATCCAATGCCATGTTTGACTTTATGCCTGTATTTGTCAACGTCAAACCGGTAAAGGTAGGGCGCCTTATGAGCACCCCCGGTTTTAAGTTTTTCCTGGCGTACAAGAATATCCAGCTTCAGAATTTTCCGCTGAAAATTGCCCCTGTCCATCTTCTCATTCAAAATGCATTCGTATAATTTTTGCAATTCCGACATGGTAAATTTTTCCGGAAGCAAATTAAGCCCCACAGGAAAATAGTTAAGCTGCCGTCTCACATGTTCGACGGCGGTGCTGATGATCTCAGTGTGATCCAGAATAGTGGCAGGTAACCGTTCTACGGGAAACCAGTCGCATCTTTCCGATAAAATATCCGGCTGTGGCACCACTTTGTCAGTTTTAACCAGTGCAAAGTAACCTACCGTGAGAAACCTCCGCTTCAACCATCTTACCGCTTCGGAGCTAAGCTTTGAAGTATGATCCGAATCAAGCAGGATACTGGTGTTTCTTCCGGTTTTTCCAAACAGGTGGAATTGATTAAAATACAGCTTGTTAAGACCGGTTCTGGCCTTGACAATCCTGTGAGTTGCCGAATCCACATCCTCATCTTTGCAAATGAATCCACCTGGCAATGCCCAGTAATCCAACTCTTTAAGTTTTAAAAGCAATACCCTGATCGTATTTTCGGCGTAGCCGAGTATGACTACATCCAGGGATATTCCCGGTAAATATAATTCCTCCGCATCTTTCAGGTACTCCGATATTTGTTTTTCAATCATCCAATAATATCCTAATGTGTCTTTTTGACAAAATAGAAAAAATACTTATATTGTTGAAAATAACAAAAAACTTTGTGATGAAAAAGACGCTAAAAATCCTGGGTTTCTCACTGGGCGGCATCATTGCGTTGTTTTTGATTTTGTGGGCAGGTTTTGAGACCAGGTATGCAATCATTAATTCCAGGGCGAAGACTTCCCTGGCAGAGAAACAAACTTTGAAAGCCGGGCATGAGGAAATGCGGGATCTGAATGGCAATGGCCGGTTAGATCCATACGAAGACTTCCGTAAACCTCTTGAAGAGCGGGTGGAAGACCTTCTTGCACAAATGACCCTGGAAGAAAAGACGGGTTTACTGTGGCACCCACCCCTTGGCATTGGTAACAAAGGGGAAATACTCGGAAAACCAAATCCTGCACTATTTAACATGGCTTCCACCTATGATCTAATTATTCGTAAAAAACTGCGGCACTTTAACCTTTTCAGGACACCCGGCACCAGACATCTGGCACAATGGTACAACGAAATCCAGAAGATCGCCGAACAAGACAGGCTTGGGATTCCCATCACGATTGCTTCGGATCCCAGACATGGCATTAATAATTTTATTGGGGATGATCTATTGGGTGGTGGTTTTTCAGAATGGCCTGAACCCATCGGACTGGCGGCAACGGATGATTCACTGCTGGTAGCGGAATTTGGAAGGATTGCGGCAGAGGAGTTAGCAGCAGTTGGCATCCGTACGGCTTTGCATCCTATGGCTGACCTGGCTACTGAGCCGAGGTGGGCCAGAATCAACGGCACCTTTGGTGAGGATGCGTCGCTATCGGCAAAAATGACAGCCGCCTATATCTACGGATTCCAGGGATCACAACTTGGCCCTCAGTCTGTGGCTTGCATGACCAAGCACTGGCCGGGTGGTGGTCCCCAGGCCGGTGGCCTCGACGCCCACTTCCGGTATGGCATGGATCAGGCTTATCCGGGCGATAACTTTGACTACCACCTAATCCCGTTCAAAGCCGCTTTTGACGCCGGAACGGCCATGATTATGCCTTACTATGGAGTTCCTGTAGATCAGACAAGCGAAAATGTGGGTATGAGTTTTAATAAAGAAATCATCAATGACTTACTGAGAGAGGAATATGGGTATAATGGCGTGGTTTGCTCTGATTGGGGTATCATTGAAGGATTCGGTTTTTTTGGCATTGAAATGTTTGAAAGCCCGGGTTGGGGGGTGGATGACCTTTCACCGAAAGAAAGGATCAAAAAAGCTATTGATGCGGGTATTGACCAGTTTGGCGGAAACAGCAATGTTGAGGAGTTGATTGCACTGGTTCGAGCGGGCAGCATTTCAGAAGAGCGTATCGATCAATCGGTGAGAAGGCTGCTAAGGGTTAAATTTCAAATGGGACTTTTTGATAACCCCTATGTGGATGTAGATGCGGCTGAAAGAATCGTAGGTAACCGGGAGTTTATGGATAAAGGCAAAGAGGCGCAGCGGAAGTCGATCGTATTGCTAAAAAATCAAATGAAGCCCGATAGTAGCATGATGCTCCCACTCTCAAAAAACATTAAGGTTTACATTGAAAACATGAGTAAGGAAATAGCGGGTCAATATGCTCAGGTCGTAGACAGCCTGGATGATGCCGACTTTGCGATCCTGCGATTGCAAACTCCCTGGGAGCCCCGGGATGGGAGCATGATGGAGACTTTTCTTCACCAGGGCTACCTGGATTTCCAGGAACCTGAGCTGAGCCGCATATTGGAAATAACCCGCAAAAAGCCAACTGTTATTTGTATGTACCTCGAAAGACCCGCCGTTATTCCCGAAATTGCTGACGGTGTGGTTGGCTTACTAGGTGAATTTGGCGCCCATGATGACGCCGTCCTGGATATTGTTTTCGGCAGGTTTAATCCTACCGCTAAACTGCCATTTGAGTTGCCTTCAGCCATGGCTGAAGTGGAGGCGCAGCATGAAGACGTTCCCTTTGATTCTGAAAATCCGCTATTCCCATTCGGTTTTGGACTATCCTATCATGCTGCCGATGAGATACTTTTTTGATTGAAAAGAAAATAAAGCTCCCTATGAAAAGATTTTTTAAGATTTTCCTGCTCAGCTTACTGGGAATTATCATTGTCTTAGCCGGTGCCATGGGTGTTTTCATCTACAAAGTGACTTATGGGTTTCCCTTTTACGAATCAAAGCCACCGGAATTACCCGCTGAAATGGCTGACTTTTCAATCCTGCTGTTCAATAAAACCAATGGTTTCCGCCATGGAGAGGCTATTGAGGCATCTACGGAAGCCTTTCGGGTAATGGCAAAGAATAATGATTGGTCCATTTTTGTTACAGAGAACGGCGCAGTGTTTAACAGGGAACAACTGGAAAAATTTGATCTGGTGATCTGGAACAATGTTACCGGAAGGGTGCTGAAGGAGGAGCAAAAGGATGCTTTCAAACAATACATGGACAATGGTGGCGGATTCCTGGGAATCCATGGCGCGGGAGATAATTCCCATCATTGGCCATGGTATGAAAATACGCTGCTGGGTGCCGATTTTTCACATCATACTATGAACCCCCAACTTCAGGAGGCGACAATGCACCTGCATTGCGATTCTGTTAACGCTCACCTATGCAATGGCCTGACTGCAACCTGGCAGCGTACTGATGAATGGTATGCGTTTTACAATAATCCGTCCGACAAGGGGTTTGAGGTACTGTATACAGTCGATGAAAAGACTTTTAACCCTAGTGGCTACATCAGGTTCTTAGCAGAAGACAAGGACTTTGGGATGGGGGATTTCCATCCTATCGTCTGGTACAAAGAGTTGCCCGGTGGGGGAAGGACTTTCTATTCTGCATTAGGCCACGCCGGTGCTTATTTTGAGGAAAGCGAGCACCTGGAAATGTTAAAGAGAGCGATTGTTTGGGCCGGTAAAAAGTAATCAACTACCTGAAGTCATAGTATGGTTCCCTTATAGTCATCACATGGCTCATAGCTATGCGATGAATGGTTTAGTCTTTAATTACTCTCAAATATCCCGCTTACTTAATAATGAAACCTGCACTGAACGATAGTAATCACACCATCTTCAATCCGATACACCAGTCGGTGCTCCTGGCTGATTCTCCTGCTCCAAAATCCTTGTAGGTTTCCTCTGAGGGGTTCTGGTTTCCCTACGCCTTCAAATGGAGTTCTGGAAATAGCCTTTATCAATTCATTTATTTTATGGATTGTTTTTTTATCAGTTTTCTGCCAGTAGTGAAATTCCTCCCAAGCGTGCTGGGTGAAAAGAATGTTCATATGTCGTTAATATGCTTTTGAACAACGTTTTTGTTCTTTAGTTGATCCAAAGATTCGAACAATCTTTTTGCATTTTCAGTGGTGGACAGAAGATAAGCAGTCTCTTTTAAAGCATTAAAATCCCTTAATGAAAGCATCACCATGTCTTTATCGTTTTGTCTGTTTATGATCAATATGTCATGATCTTCATATATTTGATCCATCTTACTTTTAAAGTTTTTTCTCAATTCTGCCACGTTTGTTGTTTTCATAACCTTTTTCCTTATGTACAAATTTATGTACTCATTTCGTGAAAAACAAATTTTTTCACTACTTTTTTCCCTTTAATAGGATATTGGGAGTCTAAAGGCTATCTAATAACTGTTGCAGAGTGCTTTGAAGCATCTCATCAACTAAAACCTCTGTGCCTCTTTGTGTCTTTGTGCCTCCGTGGTGAAAAATGGTTAACCACGGAGGCACAAAGACACAAAGGGTACCGAGTTCGGACTACTAAGTTTTATGCAATATAAACAGTTTTAATATTGACAAATTCCCTGATCCCGAAGTGAGAAAGCTCCCTGCCATATCCGCTTTCCTTAATTCCCCCGAAAGGAAGCCTTGGGTCAGATTTGACCAATGCATTTACAAAGCAACTGCCAGCTTCCAGGCTTTCAGAAGCCATCTTTTCGGCCTTAGCCAAATCACTGGTGAAGATGGCCGCCCCCAATCCAAAGTTGCTGTCATTGGCGATAGCAATGGCTTCCGCTTCAGTGTCCACTTCAATAACACAGGCCACCGGCCCGAACACTTCTTCGTGGTAGGCCGGCATACCCTCCCGGACATTTGTCAGTACGGTGGGCGGATAGAAATAACCTTTTCCCTCCGGAATCTTTCCTCCTGTAAGGCACCTGGCGCCCATGTCGATACTCTTTTGTACCTGTTGATGAAGTGCATCCCTCAAATCTGCCCTTGCCATCGGGCCCAGTTGCGTACCCGGAGCAAGCGGATTGCCATAACTGGCGGCTTCCATTTCGGTCACAAGCATGTTTAAGAATCGTTCTCCGATAGCCTTTTGTATGATAAACCTTTTGGCGCTGATACAACTTTGTCCATTATTGATGAGGCGACTGGCAGTACATATTTTAGCTGCTTCCCCGATATTGGCATCTTCTAAAACGATGTAAGGATCACTTCCACCCAGTTCCAGCACCGTTTTCTTGAGGCAGGCACCGGCCTTTGCTGCCACTGCCTGGCCCGCCCGGGTACTTCCAGTTAGTGTAACTGCCTTGACATGGTCATTTTCTATTACACGGGCAGCCATATCCGTATCGATGATCAGATTTTGGAAAAGACCCTCAGGGAAGCCTGCTTCGATAAATATTCGGGCTATCGCTTCTGCGCAGCCAAACACGTTGGGTGCATGTTTCAGCAACGCGCCATTTCCTGCCATCAACGAAGGAGCGGCAAAACGGAAAACCTGCCAGAATGGAAAGTTCCAGGGCATAATGGCTAAGACTATTCCTAAGGGCTGAAAAACCACCATGCTTTTTAAAGCATCTGACGAAATGATCTCATTTTTCAGAAACTCCATGGCATTTTCGGCATAATAATCACACACCCACGCACATTTTTCTACTTCACTTTCACCGTCAGCGAGTGGCTTTCCCATCTCATCTGCCATCAATCTGGCGTAAATGGCTTTATTGCGCTTCAGTACTTCTGCGGCTTTGCGTATTTTTTCGGCGCGTATTTCAAACCCGGTCTTTTGCCAGGTCAATTGCGCTGCATGTGTTTTTTCTATCTGTTGCGTTACTTGACGATGATCGAGAAAGTGGTATTCTTTAATTACCTCTTCGGTAGCAGGATTGATGGTTTTGATCATTTTAATGAAAATTAAAATAAGAATTAAAATGAAAATAAAGGGAAAATTAAAGTGGAAAGTAACAATCTATACTTATTTTCGCTTTTATTTTTAGTAAACACCTATGAAACGGTTAGTTTTTTTTCTAATTTCACTTTTCCCCTTTATCCAAAATTTTGCCCAGAACAGTATCGACCTTTTAACCATCGCCGGGCATTACAGCTTCCCCAGGGAATATGAAAGTGATCTGACTGAGAAGGGTAAAGAGCACATCTGGCATATGAACATGAAATTACCCCTGGTACTATCTGGCGTCAATACCTGGTACAGCGAGATCAGCTATTTGAATTTCAGGGTAAACGGCAATGAAAATGTCCCTGTAGACAGGGCGCAATCGGTTAACCTGCATGGCGTGATAATGCAAACCGGTCTAATCCACCGCCTCAATGAAGATAAGGCGCTCATTTTGCTGTTTGTACCCAGGCTGATGGGAGATTTTGAAAATTTGAATGGAGAAAATTTTCAGTACGGCGGAATGGCACTTTATGAAAAACGTTTTCATAAAGCGCTTACCATGCGATTTGGAGTATCTTATAACCAGGAACTTTTTGGCCCGTTTGTGGTGCCGCTGGTTTACCTGAACTGGCAACTTTCGGAAAAATGGAATATTGCAGGCTTGTTACCCATTTATGGCAAAGTGAACTACCGGGTAAACGATGACCTGACGGCCGGCCTTCATTATTTTGGCTTGGTGACAACGTATCGTTTGGGAAATGACATCTTTGCAGAGGACTATATCGAAAGACGAAGTATTGATTTAAGTTTCTTTGGCCGTTACCGGATAGCTGGAAACCTCCATGCCGAAATCCGCACAGGTATTGCTTTAGGCAGAGACTACAGGCAATACGCCGGGAATGACCGGGTAGATTTTGCCCTGCCGCTTATTAACTTCGGTGATGATCGTGTGCAACAAAACATCAGCTTTAATGGCGGGCCTTTTATACGTGGGCAGTTAGTTTACAATTTGGTTTTGGAGAAAAAAAATTAATAAATATAATAACCTCGATGCATGGCTGTTTTTTCTGGTGTTGGTCATCATTACGGGACTGGGTTCCGGTGCCTAACCGGCGTTTTACATCTCATCATTCAATGCAGTGAGTATTTTCAGGGGAAAGCAGCAATTTGGTAAAAAGAACAAATTCACAAAAGTTTTTCTGGTATTCCAGTTTATTCTTTCCATTATTACCATTGTTTTTGGTATTACCTTCGTTCAAAATGCCGATTACCACCAGCAACGTGATTGGGGGTATAACCAGTCCCAAACCCTGGTCGTGCCCCTGGATGACGAAAAGATCTACACTGCGTTAAAAAATGAATTTCTGCAAAACCCAAATGTTGTAAGCGTGGCAGGTTCCCGCAATCATATTGGGAGGTCATCTACTACTTCTGTGATTGGCCTTGATGGAAAAAACATGAAGTCGATGAGATAGAAGTTGGTTATAATTACCTGGAGGCCTTGGGAGTCAGACTCAAAGAGGGCAATACTGGCTTCATTTGGGAGGGCAATACCAGCTATCACTGCGTGAAAGCCCAGGGTTGAAAGCTGCTTTATTAGCATAGAATACAGTTGAAAACCTAACCCTTTCTTCAATTCACCAGCTTTAAGATATACTGTACTTTCTACCGAAAGTTTGTATGCGCACCTCGATTTCCAATTGCTTGCGTGGGTATATCCTAAAACCTCTCCATCCCTTTCATAGACAAGTCATGGAAAACCTGAATTAACAGATTTTATCCTTTTATCCATTTCTTCCGTGGTCACCGGAGTTTCTTTAAAAGTAATGATGGTATTCATTACATAGTAGTTGTAGATCGTTCTTATTGCTTCAATATCTTGTGGTTTAACTGCTCTTACCATGTTTGTTTTGTGATGGGTCACTATCCCGGATGACAAAGATAAGGAGTGATAAAGATAACGGAAAAGTTTTAAGTTTCCTGCCGGGGAAGCCATCTAAAGCTGCGAAAGGAATAATATCTTACTTATTTGCTTAAGAAATATAATAAATTCTTGTTTTTTTCATTTTATATGTAATACATTTAGTGAAGAAATAAAATTATTCACATGAAAGGAACCAATCTGGGTGAGTTTGAAGAGCTTGTGCTGCTCACTGTCGTAGTGCTGCAGGAGGAGGCTTATAGCATTGCCATCACTGATGAAATCAACCGGATAACCGGAAGAAAAGTTGCATTTGGCGTAGTGCATTCTGCGCTTGACAGGTTGGAAAAAAAGGGATTGGCTGATTCCAGGATGGGGGCAAGTACGCGCGTCAGGGGAGGCAGGAGAAAGAGGTTGTTTACCATTTCCGCAGCGGGTAAGGCGGCCTTGTTGAAAGCAAGGGACCAGCGGGCCGCGCTTTGGAAACTTGTACCTGAAACCGCATTCAAAAATATTTGATCCATGAAGATGCGTGAATCTGAAAACGTTGAACCACCTCGGTGGGCCGACCGATTACTAAGCTGGTATTGCCGCCCCGAAGCACTGGAAGATTTACAGGGGGATTTGCATGAATTGTTTGCCCGCCACAAAGACCATCGGGGAGTTGCAGTAGCCCGTCTTTACTACATTTTGGATGTCTTGTCATTCATGAGGCCCTACATAATTAAAACAAAGCACGCCTCATATCGAAAAACCAATTATCGCATGATGTTTAACAACTATTTCAAGACCACCTACCGGTACATTCAGCGCGAGCCCCGCTATTTTATCGTCAATGTATTAGGGCTTGCCCTGGGCATAGGCAGTTCACTCATTTTGTTTTCCTACAACTTCAGTGAACTGACGTTTGACCGTCATCATCAGTTTGCGGACCGGATTTATCGCATTAGTGTCAGTACGGAGATTGATGGTGACTATACAGAGTTTGCCGCCAGTCCCCCCGCATTGGGACTGGCAATGGCGCACGATCTTGCAGCTATTATTGAAATGGCCAGATTGAAGTTTATGGGTTATCCATTTATCGTCATCAAGTCGGGGGACAATGTTTTTAAAGAAAAACAGGTATTCATGGCAGATTCGAATATTTTTAAAATCTTTACTTACCCATTGGTCGCCGGGGACAAAAATCCCCTGGAAAAACGTTTCAGCATCGTGCTTTCTGAAACATTATCCACTAAAATATTTGGCAAACCCGCATCCCGGGCCAGCAATCCCGTTGGCAAAACAGTGAAAATCAATGATCATGAATTTACAGTGACTGCCATCATGAAAGATCTGCCTTTTAATGATCACCTGCAACCCAATGCCCTGATCTCATGGCACACGGGTGGCGGTGATGATATTTGGGATGATTCCCATGCCTACACTTACGCACTACTTCCCGAAAATCATGATTATCCTGAATTTATAGTAAAGGCCGAAGAATTTTTTAACAACAACGCAAACATCATCAGTGTACAGGAAAGATTCGGTGCAAAGGCAGGGTTGATCTTACAGCCACTATTAAAAATTCATTTCGACTCCAAAAAGCAATATGAAATCAAATCAGGGGGTAACCCTTCTTATCTGTATGCTTTTTTCGTCATTGGCCTTTTTTTTCTGATTAGCTCGGGTATCAACTACACCAATCTTGCCATGGCAGCCTCATCTTACCGGTACAAGGAAATTGGTGTAAGAAAAGTATTGGGAGCCAAAAGCGGACAGGTGCAAAAACAATTTCTTACCGAGGCTACACTGCTGGTCATAGTGGCTTCCATTGCAGGAATTATATTGATGTTGCTGGCGATCCCTTTTTTTAACCAGTTGATGGACTACCGGCTTACCGTAAGCAACCTCTTGCAGCCAGGCTTTCTGTTAATAGGAGCAGGATCATTCATTTTGCTGATATTACTATCCGGGTTTTACCCGGCATTTTATTTATCCCGGTTTAATCCGGTTTATATTTTTAAGACCAAATTGGGTACAAAGGCAGGAAACGTAATTTTCCGGAAGACCTTGATTGTATTGCAGTTTTCCATTGCTGTGGTTATGGTATTTGCTACATTACTGGTAACAGCGCAAATGCGATTTATTAACAACAAAGAGCTGGGATTCAATAAAGAAAATGTGGTCATTGTTTCCATACCCGGAAATATGGCCCAAAATTTTAGTGCTTTTGAAAACCGGCTCCGTCAAAACCCTCACATCCATGGTACGGCCACTTGTGATTATATACCTGGATATTCAATGATAGATGAGCATAAAATTGAAAGGGAAAACGGAGAAATGCGATCCAGAACTGTAGCCAGGTTACACTTTGATGAGGATTTCATTGACCTGCTGGATTTAAAGGTGGTAAAAGGAAGGTCGTTCAACTCCGGAAGTGCTGCGGATTTCAACGGTGCTTATCTGGTCAACGAAACCGCCGTGAAGGCTTTTGGCTGGGACAAAACGGAAGACGGTCCCATCGGAAAAAGAATCAATGGGTTTAACTATGGCAAATCCGGTAAGGTCATCGGGGTTGTCAAAGATGCGTTCTTGTTTTCATTGCGCAGTCCTGTGGCCCCGGTTGTCATGGGGTATTCCGGTAAAAAGTTTTATTGGGGTGAGTCGATGTATATTAAAATCGATGGCGAAACCACAGATGAGTCTGTCTCATTTATTGAAAAAGCTTACCGGGACCTGTTTCCAGGCACAGCCTTTGAATACAGCTTTCTCGACGACCGTTTCCAAAGGCTCTATGACGCAGACATAAAAATGAGTGCTACTTTAACGATTGGTGCCTATTTGATGATCTTTATTGCATGTCTGGGACTGTTTGGTTTATCCGCCTTCATGGCCATGCAGCGTACCAAGGAAATCGGTATCAGAAAAATACTTGGCGCCAGTGTGACAAGCCTGATGACATTACTCTCCGGTGATTTTTTAAAGCTTATCCTTATCGCTAACATTTTTGCCTTGCCTGCGGCTTACCTATCACTGAATAGCTGGCTTGATAATTATGCTTTCAAGGCGCCCCTTGGCTGGTGGTTCTTTGCCATACCGGTGGTGCTGGTCTTTTTTATCGCCCTACTCTCATTGAGTTTTCAAACCTTCAAAGCCGCGAGGAAAGATCCGGTTGATACGCTGAGATACGAATAATTTGAATTGACAATTGTCCATTGTCAACTGTCAATTACATACTACATTGTATCGAAAAACATTTACAGAAAAATTTACGATCTTCTGCAACTATTTCAAGATCTTGAAGTTTGCCCTGTTGAATAGTCAGAACTATTGGAAAATCCGGAAGATAATTATTTAATGGAACAGGTTCAAAACGGCGATTTTCGCCAGATGGGATTGCTGTTTGATCGCCATCATAAGGGACTTTTTGGTTTTTTTTACAGAATGACCAATCATCCGGCACAAAGTGAAGATATGGTACAATCAGTTTTTTACAGGTTGCTAAAATATCGAAATACATTCAGAAATGAAGGAAAATTTATCTATTGGATGTATGCCATTGCGAGAAATGTACTGAAAGATTGGTACAGGAAAAACGATCCGATGAAACAGGCGCAGGACCTGACCGGTGTGGAGACAACATTTACCGATGGGATGAACGAGGAAGAGCATATTCAACTGGCAGAGCGCAAATTATTACTTGAAAAAGCGCTGCAAAAACTGGTGCCGGAACAGCGGGAAGCCATCGTACTCAGCAGGTTCCGGGGCTTTAAGTACAAGGAAATTGCCAAGATCTCCAATGTCTCCGAAAATGCGGTAAAAGCAAGGGTGAGGAGGGGATTATTGGAATTACAAAACATCATAAAGAGAGCAGAATTGAAATGATATGAAAGATAAAGATCAGCATATTGATACAAATTGTGTGGAAGCGCTGGATAAGCTAAATGAGCGCCTGGGGACCGGCGACTTTGAGACAAAAGATCTGGAAGCGTTGGTTTTTCAGAATCCGGGATGTAAACAACCGTTGAGGGAGGCATACCAGGTATGGATGGAACTAGGACAATTGGAGGTGCCGCCGGTACCGGATGGTGCAAGAACCAGGTTTTTTACCATGCTCGATAAATTTAATGACGAACAGCCCTCCGGTAAAGCCAGAACTTTTGGTATTTCGTTTACCATATTAAAATGGGCGGCTGTATTTATCATTGGTCTTGCGGCTGGGGTCTTCGTTGCTAATCGCGGTGGATCGGGCAACCAGAACGATAGCCCCTCTGCCTCCAATGAGCTCTTTACCTCCCTCGAAGCCGGAAAACCTGCATCGGAAAAGCTGAAAGTACTGCAAACTGTCAAGTCCGAGGCAGATCCGGAGGAATATGTATATGAAGCCCTTTACATGACCATCCTCGGTGACCCTAATGTCAATGTCCGGCTGAGCGCTATTGAGGCGATGCTTCATTTTTCTGATAAGCCCAAAGTAAGAATGTTACTCATTAAGGCCCTGACCTACCAGGAGTCTGCCATTGTTCAACTTTCATTGGCAGAGGTCATCATCAAACTTCAGGAAAATGGACCGGATGAGGAAATCAGAAAATTACTCGAATCAGATCAGTTGGATCTGGAAGTAAAAATGCATTTAAAAGAAACCCTAAGTCAAATATAAAACTCAAAGTAAATGAAATCACCACTCCTATTATTAATGTTGGCCTGCTTTGCCCTCCATGCAAGTGGGCAAAAGGCCATTGACGAACAGATATTTACCGTCAACACATCCACCTTGCAATCTTTACACCTGCACAACATGAATGGTCCTGTTAGTGTAAAAGGTGTGGAAGGCAAGGTGGCTTCACTCAAAATCAAGCGTAGCCTGGAATCGATTTCCAATGACCGGCTTGAGGAAGCAAAAGGTTCCATAACCTTTGACTCCGTCACCGTGGAAGATAAGATGTATTTTTTCATGAAACATCCTGATATCAATTTTGAGATCGACGAAAATGGTTTTGGTCATTATAATTCCTGCTGTAATGGCAACCATGATCGCAAACATGTCAAAGTCAAATACGAGTTCGAAATCGAGCTCCAACTCCCGAAGCAATTGGATCTTCAGGTTTCCACGCACAGAAAACCATTAAAAATCAAAGATATTGATGGCAACCTGATGGCAAAAAACCACCATAACGATCTGTTGGCTGAGAATTTAGGTGGGAAGGCAGCACTGAAAACCCATCATGGTGATATCAAGGCATCGTTTGTTCAAAACCCCTCGGATGCCTGCTCTTATGCCACACATCATGGCGATATTACCATTGAATTCCGGCCGGCACTAGCAGCTAACGTGTACTTAAAAAGCCACCATGGAGAATTTTTTACGGATTTTGACTGGACCCCACAACCGATGGCCCTTGTCAAAAATGATGTTGAAAAAGGTACCAAATATGTTGTTAATGCCAGAACTGCCATTCAAATTGGTGGCGGTGGACCTGAACAGAAGTTCAAGACCTGGCATGGCGATATTTATCTTCTAAAAGCGAAACAATAACATTTTAAGCGAAAAGTAAATCATGAAGCGCATATATATAACAATCCTAGCTGTACTCCTGACAGGAAGTGCTCATTTAAATGCAATATCACAAAATATTGATAAACAGGAGTTTAAAATTCCATTAAGTGATTCGGGAAAGCCTGGTAAGCTGAAAGTTGGCCTGCATCGAGGATCGATTAAGATTGATGGATACAACGGAAATGAAGTGGTCGTTACAGTTATACATAACATAGATGAGGATAAGGAGGAAGATGAAAAAAACAGGAAATCCCGTGATGGACTGAGACGGATTCCTAATACAGCGGCCGAATTTAACATTACGGAAAGGGATAACTTCGTAAGGATACAGGACGTGGATAACAAGGAAAGTAATTTTGAGATAAAGGTTCCCAATCGTTTTTCACTTTCCCTGAGCGCACACCATGACGGATATGTTGAAGTAAATGATGTAATTGGTGAAATTGAGGTGCAGGCCCACCATGATGACATTGTGCTTAACAGAATAGGAGGTTCAGTAACGGCAAACACCCACCATGGAGAGATCAAAGTTACCTTTCAAAGCGTATCGAGCGATACTCCCATGGCTTTCAGTACCTATCATGGAGATATAGACATCACCTTTCCGGCTCATGTGAATGCCTTTGCCAAAATTAAAACCACGAAGGGAGAAATCTATACAGACTTCGACATGGATATGAAGCCACAGTCGGCCCTTGTTGAGTCGGGAACGTCGAAAGGAACAAAAATTCAGGTGGGCGGATGGCTGACTGGTAACTTAGGTGCAGGGGGGGCAGAATACCTGTTTAACACCTATCGCGGAGATGTAATTATAAGGAAGAAATAAAATAACAGAACCGGAGGTTGTCTTGGAAATTAGGTATACTACCTTCGGTTTCCACACACCGGATGAAAACGGCTGTGTCTCTTTGTGTCTTAGTGCCTTGGTGGTTAACCATTTTTCACCACAAAGTTCCCCAGGGTCAGACAATTGACCAAACATCTAACAAAAATAACTAATTCATAAATATTTGATATTCAATAATTTACAAATTACTTATATAAGTAGTTTCCCGACAGCGTTACTCCCATCCGCAGAAAATAACGGAACTTTAGTTATATGAGAGCACCGAGGCACAAAGAATTTTGTCGAAAACGTTGTGCAACACCCACAGACGCTACCAGATTAAGAATTAAGTCGTATAGTAGCATAGATAAGTAAGCAAGTTACTGTATTTTCAAAGACAAATCGGTATCTTTAAAAAGGTAACTTAGTTAAGCATAATGTTGGTGATCAGAATTAGCGCTTTGTTGAAAACTACCCTGGCCGCGATACTAACCTTTTGCGTATGGAATTCTTACGGCCAGCAGTATCTGGATGAAAAGTGTTTCCTGGCTGATTCAACCCCAGGAAGTCTCAGGCAAAAGCTTCTTACAGGATACAGGGTACTTTTTTTAAACAAATCAAGGCTTTCCGCTAAAGAAATTGATTGGATTGCGCATTTTCTGGATTCCAAAAGCGACCCGTTGATTCTGATATTTAACAGTGTTGACCCGGATAACCTCAGCAGATTGAGCAATTATATCTATGAAGGACCACCCGATGATCGGGTATTTGGGCCTGAGTTTCATAAAGGGCGACTCTATATATTTAGTTATGATGGTAATTTTCTTAACGCCAGCAAATATCTGAAAGAACCTGTAAGTGGTGATAGACACTGTACTAACAATCTGACAATGTTTAAAGATGATCCCGGGCTTTCTGTCCGGGATTTAAAAGATCAGTTACGAAACCTGTACCACAATACCGGCAACCTGCCGAACATTTTTGTTTCACATCGCCCTGAAACGGTTAAACCCATCATTGATTCCATTAACAGCCAGGTCTATTATAATGCCATAGTCATTGAAGATGGCGTAAAACTTTCGCAGGTATCCTGGGATACCACGCAACTCACAAGCAGTGGAAAAATCCATACCCAGGTAACCAGGGTGAGGCCTTACAAGCGTGGTTACATGTTTTCACCCGATGTGATTAATTTTAATGAGCAGAATGCCTCATCTATTAAAGTTTTCAGGGCCCATAAAAGAAGGCTTGATGATGCATTGAGACTGAATTTGAATTTCGAACAAAATCCGGATAATAGCACTGAGCAGTCCCTGCCCTACAGGTATGCGAACATCACATATGTTAAAGACCCGGAGCGGGGTTGGGTCGGGGAATTCTCCGGAAAGGAAAAGTACATCGATTTTGGAAGCGTACTGGGCAATATAGAAAGCGAAGTTACCATTTCAGTTTGGGTATACCCCTATGAACTTTCTTATAATAAAAGCATTGTAGGAGTGGGGGAGTCATTTTCAGCGAAAATTCTCAACGGTAACCTTGTATTTACAACACCTGATATCCGGGACCATATCAATGAATCCGATTCCATACCAAAAGATAGCTGGTCACATATTTCGTTTGTTTACGATACCAACCAGTTTGTTTATTTTTATGTAAATGGTCAACGTACCAACACACTTCCGGCGTCAGGTATCAGGCCCACTTCACAATCCCTGATTATCGGGACCAATCTTTGGGACGAATTTTTTGTCGGGAGAATGGATAACCTCAAAATATGGACCAGGGCGCTGAGTGACGATGAAATCCGATTGGTTTTCGAAGAGGGAGGGGATGTACAGGCTGAAAGTACCAATAATTATTGGCTATTCGCTATGGCCATATTCATTTTTCCTTTGCTATTGGTATGGTGGAAGCTAAACGGTAAAAAGGCTAAGGCTTCCGGACAGGCAGTCAATTCAAAAATGCCCGTTTTACAAAAATCAGGCGATCCTTCGTATTTTATCAGGGTATTTGATCATTTTCAACTAAAAAATCAGCGTGATGTAGATCTTACCAATCAGCTTTCCCCCCAGCGGAAAGAGCTGTTTTTACTTATTTTGATTTACACTGTCAGAAAAGGAGGTATTGAAACGAGGGAGATGACTGATATTCTATGGGCAGGTTATTCCGCAGAAAGTGCCAAAAACAATCGAAGTACCCAGATGGTACGGCTAAGGGAGATTCTGGCAAAAGACACAGGTGTCACCCTGGTTTATGAAGATAAGCTATGGAAAATCCGGTTCGAATCAGCCGCTTCTTGTGACCTTGCCTCTTACCAGGCTTTCAAAAATCAGTTGCCCCCTCATACTTTGGCGGAACCTCGTCTGGTTGAGTTGCTGAAAATGGTGGGTAACGGTTCCTTGCTTCCCAAACTGGACTATGAATGGCTCGACCTGTTTAAAGGCGAAATCAGTAACGAAATTCTGGAAATGTTGACGCCATGTTTTTACAGTGATGAGTGCCTGAGCAATCAAAAGCTGATGTTGAGGTTAACAAAGGCGTTCACTACCCTGGATCCTTTAAATGAGCAGGCCCTGAATTATCAACTCAATGTCTATTTAAAAGAAGGAAAACATGCCCTCGCGAGGCACACTTTCGAATCTTACCGGAAGACCTATTTTAATTTTTACAATGAATCCTTCTCCAAAAATTTCACCGAATATATTTCAGGATCCGCTCAACTGCGACATTTGTGAAAAAAAATATCTTAATACCCCTGTTGTTACCCTACTTGTTGCACCCTTCACCCTGATATTACCCTTTCATAATCTTTAATTTCCAGGAAATCGTGAAAAGTACGAACAGAAGACAATTTATCAGAAAGCTTGGCATTTCTACAGCCGTTGCTTCTACAGTAGGCAGCTCCTTTGCTGCCGGAAAGTCCACCATCAGCTACCTTAAAAGGGGCAAAGTGACCAACACCTCTGAAGTGCTTAATTTAGCCTTAATTGGTGCCGGTGGCATGGGAGGGGAGGATACCAATACAGCGTTAAGACATGAAGGCATCAAATTAGTGGCTGTTTGTGACCTGTATAAAGGAAGGCTTGGGCAAGCGAAGCAAAAGTGGGGACAGGACCTTTTTACCACTGATGATTACAAAGAGATTTTAAAAAGAAAAGATATTGATGCGGTCATCATTGCCACGCCCGATCATTGGCATAAGCAGATTTCTATTGATGCGCTGAATGCTGGCAAACATGTATACTGTGAAAAACCCATGGTACATTCCGTGGATGAGGGTTTGGAACTGATACAGGCATGGCGAAAATCAGAAAAAGTGTTTCAGGTCGGTAGCCAGGGGCTCTCGTCGCTGGGTAATGAAAAAGCTAAAGCCCTGTTAGCCGAGGGGGCCATCGGGGACCTTAATTATGTCGAAGGCTTCTGGGCCAGACATTCTCCTACCGGAGCTTGGCAGTATCACATTCCCGAAGACGCTTCGGAGAAGACAGTTAATTGGAAAAAGTATATTTCCAATACTACTAAACGTCCATTTGATGCCATGAGATTTTTCAGATGGAGAAATTATACCGATTACGGAACAGGGATGTCTGGTGACTTGTTTGTGCATCTCTTTTCCAGCCTGCATTTCGTCACCGATTCCCTGGGCCCCAATCAGGTAAGTGCCATGGGAGGGCTTCGTTACTGGAAAGACGGCCGGGAAGTGCCCGATGTATTGCTTGGCATCTTCCAATACCCGCAATCCGATGCCCATCCGGGATTCAACCTTTCGCTGCGATGTAATTTTGTGGATGGCACCAGTGGTTCTACCTATCTCAAACTGGTGGGCAGTGAAGGATCTATGGATATAAAATGGCGTGAGGTAGTGCTTCACAGAAATAAAAGCATATCTTCTGATGACCCTTTCGCCAAGGCTAAAGCCGCTGAAAGCGAAACAGGCTACACGGATAGAAAACAAATGCTTCCACCCGAAGAAATCGTGTATAAAGCCGAAACCGATTATAAAGGGGCCCATTATGATCACTTTGGTAATTTTTTCAGGGCCATCCGAACCGGTGGCAAGGTGGTTGAAGATCCTGAATTTGGTTTCAGAGCGGCTGCCCCGGCTTTGCTGTGCAATGATAGCTATCGTCAAAACAGCTTTATTAACTGGGATCCTCAAAACATGAAAGTAGTAAAATAACGCACCAAATATCATGAAAAGAAAAATCATCAATTCCTTACAAATACTGGCCTGGGGCATTTTGTCTGTACTGGTCGCCAATTGCGGTGGAAAACAGCAGGCACAGCAGGAAAATGCCAGTGCCGGAACGCAAGAAGAGCCTGCAAGTCCTGTCAACCATGAGTGGATAACTCTTTTTGACGGAACTTCCACTGAAGGTTGGAGGGGTTTCAACCAGAAGACGTTGCCTGAAAACTGGATCATAGAAGATGGTGCCCTGAAGTCTTTGGGCACAGGGGGCGATATAGGGGGAGATATTGTGTATGGTGCCAGGGAGTTTGATAACTTCGAGTTAAGGCTGGAATGGAAGATTGGCGAAGGCGGCAATAGCGGCATTTTTTACCATGTGCAGGAGGGTGAGAAATACAAAGCTCCTTATGAAACGGCCCCGGAGTACCAGGTTTTAGATGATATCGGCTTTACCCAGCCCCTCAAAGACTGGCAAATGGTGGGCGCGAACTATGCCATGCACCCGGCCGACCCTGAAAAGAAAATTGTTAAACCCGCAGGAGAATGGAATACCACGCGCATCCTTTTTACGCCTGAAAAGGTGGAACATTGGCTGAATGGGGAAAAAATAGTTGAGTTTGTACCCTGGAGTGAAGACTGGCATGCCAGGAGGAATGATGGCAAGTGGGACGATTATCCGGATTATGGACTTGCCCGCACGGGATTAATAGGTATTCAGGACCATGGAAGTTTTATATGGTATAAAAATATAAAAATCAAACCCCTTTAGTCGATGACCGGTAAATTAAAATTATTGGCAATGGTTTTGGCAGGGCTTTTTACCATTGCAGGATCATTTGCACAAACCACAGATCTGTTCAATGGCAAAGACCTGACAGGCTGGGAAATATATGGAACTGAAAAATGGTATGTCAAAAAGGGACTGCTGGTCTCAGAAAGCGGCCCTGACGCAGGTTATGGATATCTTGGAACCAAAGCGTCCTTCAAAAACTTTGAGCTGACTGTAGAGTTTAAACAAGAAAAAGATGGCAATAGCGGTGTATTTATCAGGTCATCTATCGAAGGTACCAAGGTTACCGGTTGGCAGGCCGAGGTGGCCCCACCAGGTAAAAATACCGGAGGTATTTACGAATCCTATGGCAGGGGTTGGCTGATCAAACCTGATCCGGAAAAGGATAAGGCCCTCAAATATGGCAAGTGGAATAAAATGAAAATCAGGGTGGTGGACGATAAAATCACCACCTGGTTAAACGGCACCGAAATGGTTTCCCTGACCGATGAAAAAATAGGCAGGGCGGAAGGGAGCATTGCCCTGCAAATTCATGACGGAGGAGGAATCAAAGTCTATTGGAGGAACATAAAGGTTGAAAGATTGGATTAAAATGGAGACCTTCTTTGTGCCTCCGTGCCTTTGTGGTTGACCATTTTTCACCACAAAGGCACGGAGGCACAAAGAGTCATGAAGAGTCATGAAGAGTCATGAAGGTCCTATGCGATGAGAAGATCATTCAGGTGCCTACTTGCGTTGCGACAGCTACCGGCTGCTTGTGCTACAAAGGCGATTTAAGGCACAACCGGAATGCTCACTTTGTTGCTTAGTTGACCTCGTTCGTTACATCAGGGGGTGAAAGATAGCAGCCAATTATCTTTTGTCTTTAGTGTTCGCTGGAAAAATTAGAATTTGAAAAAAACAGGATTGATATTGGCTTTTGGGCTGTTTAGCTGGACCCTGTATGGGCAAAAAATCAATGGATCGTATGTTATTCATATCAAAAAAGCGAAGGAACCCATCATGATAGACGGACAGCTAAACGAGCCCGACTGGCAAACTGCGCAGGCAGCGAAGGATTTTTTCATGGTACTGCCGATGGACACAAGCCGGTCGGTGAGCCGTACAGAGGTAAGAATGACCTACGATGCAACTAACATCTATCTTGGAGTTATTTGTTTTGACACCCTTTCAGGCAGGGTTACCGTAGAGTCTATGCGCAGGGATTTTAGCTTTGGGAAAAATGACAATTTCCTGCTGTTTATGGATCCATTCGATGATCAGACCAATGGGTTTAGCTTTGGTTCAAACGCTGCCGGGGCCCAGTGGGATGGTTTGATGTATGACGGCAGCAGGGTTGATTTGAGTTGGGATAACAAATGGGTTTCAATGGTCAGGAATTATGATGACCGCTGGGTGTTCGAGGCAAGCATACCATTCAAAACCATCCGGTATAAAAAAGGCATAACACAATGGGGCATCAATTTCAGCAGGCTGGACCTGAAATTAAATGAAAAGTCCAGTTGGGCACCGGTGCCCAGGCAGTTTCCCACCGCCCAATTGGCCTACACAGGAATTCTTCAGTGGGATGAGCCGCCTCCTGAAGTCAACTCCAACGTGTCAGTAATACCTTACCTCTCAGCAGGAGCGCAAAAGGATTTTGAGTCACAATCGGGCACAGCCCATGATTTCGATATGGGCCTGGATGCTAAACTGGCCGTTACCACCAGTTTAAACCTCGACCTCACAGTCAATCCTGATTTCTCGCAGGTTGAAGTTGACCGGCAGGTTACCAATTTGAGCCGTTTTGAGCTGTTTTTTCCCGAAAGAAGGCAGTTTTTTATAGAGAATAGTGACCTTTTCGCCAATTTTGGCTTTACCTCCATGCGCCCTTTTTTCAGCCGAAGAATAGGATTGGAAAGCCCCATACATGCCGGAGTGCGCCTGAGCGGTAAAATCAACAAGGATTGGCGCATCGGGGTCATGGATATTCAAACCGGTAAAGTAGATAGTGTGGCTTTACCAGCACAGAATTTTTCAGTCATATCCTTGCAAAGACAGGTGTTTTCAAGGTCAAACATCTCTGCTATGATCATCAACAAGCAGGCGGTAAATTACGATCCTGAAAACGATACAACCGCCTTTTCCAGGTACAACCGCCTCGCAGCATTGGAATACAACCTTGCTTCTCCGGATAATCTTTGGAAAGGGAAATTTTTGCTGCATAAGACATTCAGCGAAGATACCAGATCGGATGATTTTGCCCATGGAGTTAATCTGGAGTACAACTCCAGAAATATCAACGTAGAATGGCAGCATGAGATGGTGGGGGAAAATTTTAACCCTGAAGTGGGGTTTGTGCCCCGAAGAGGGTACATTAAGTTAAATCCGGAGGTAGCTTACAGGTTTTTTCCGGACTCGCGCAGGGTTATTACCCACGGGCCTGCCATCCGGTCGACTTTATTCTTCGATCAATCCTTCGACTTTCTGGACAGAACGTCCTTTTTAGAATACAATATAAATTTTATTAACCGGAGTGAGGCAACTTTTTGGATAAGAGATGATTTCATTACACTCATTGATGATTTCGACCCGACCAACTCCGGAGGAGAGGAGTTGCCTGCCGGTACCTCCTATCAGTGGCATACAGCAGGTCTTGCTTACGAGTCCACACCAGGTAACTTATTTACTTATTCTTTAGAGATTACACAGGGCGGATATTTTGACGGTAGCCGTTTTAATGCTAGTGGGGCAGCCGGCTACCGTATCCAGCCCTTTGGTAATCTCACCCTGGATTTTTCCTACAACAGCATTCGCCTGCCGGATCCCTATGAGAATGCGGATTTCTGGCTGGTAGGTCCAAGAATAGACATGACTTTTACCAATAAAATTTTCCTGACCACCTTTGTGCAATATAATGAGCAACAAGATAACCTGAACATCAATGCAAGATTCCAGTGGCGCTACAAACCTGCTTCCGACCTGTTTGTCGTCTACACAGATAATTATCTTCCTCAATCACTACAAGTCAGAAACAGGGCATTGGTGCTTAAGCTGACTTACTGGTGGAATATATAATCATACTCCATCTGCATTGGACTCCTGAATTTTGTGCAACACCACACTAAAACATGGAAACAGGAGATAAGGAAAATGATAACGCTGCCCCGTCTCAAAAAGCGCCAGATCGAGCAATACATATATCAGATAACCGGTAAGTATAAAAAAGGCAGTAGGTTTCATGGCTTTCACTTTGAACAAAAACACGAAACCAATCAAGTAGATGAACCAGGAGAGAAGAAAGTCCAGTTTTCTAATAAAACTAGCAAAAATATCATGCGGTGGGTGTTTCAAATATCCAAAGAAATAATCCACTGACCAATTGCCCATACCTAAAAGCCTTTTCATCTTATACGGGAACCCTTTCAGATAGACCATGGGATATTCTTTGATAAAATTAAATGTTTTGGCCTTTAATCCGTCCGTAAACTCAATTTCATTGGCAAATTCCTTACTAATACCCTCGGGGTAACCTTGATAGGCTCCCGCCCTTGTATAATCCTGCCTGACGTTGGCCACAAACATATTAGCCCCACCATTGGTCGAAATCAGCACGAAATCGCCTTGGACTATGTAGTTTCTGATCGTCCACGGTGCAACAGTCATCGCCCAAAATAGTAAAACCATCCCAAAACGCTTAATCGTTGTGGACAATTGATGGTTCATCGTTTCAAAAATAAACAAAAACACCGCCGGCATAAAAAGGATCATATTAAGCCTGATGAGTGATCCTAATCCCATCAGAATTCCTAAAAATAAAAGTTGAACGAAGCTGTTCCTGAAATTGACGAGGATGAGGATCGTCAAACTCAGCACCAGAAAAAAGGGTAATTGTGAAGAGGCAAAAGTGCCTAAAAATACAATGGATGGACACAAAGCGATGAAACCAAAATAAAGCAAAGAAAAAATATTCCAGGACTTTGCCATGATTAAAAATGTCACGTACAACAACAAAAAGGACATGATAGAATACATGATATGTGCGTTGTGCCCGGACTCAAAGAAAAAATAGGAAGTTGCAATGATCAGTGGGGCACCCGGAGGACGGAAAGATCTGAATTCAATATGGTCATAAACTTCCAGATAGTCCTGATCATAGTAGATTTGCTTCGCTAATATTTCATTTCTTCTGTAATCTGATGTTGGTTCGGGCCGGTCAAAAAAACCGTGAACCGTAAGAAATAACCTCACCACCAAACCACCCAGAAATATGTATTTTGGCCACTTTTTGTTAATTTTTATGGGCCTGTTTTTGGAGAATACTAAATATAATGCCGCACCTGCAGCAATTATTATAATTACAAAATCCAGCAGCTTGCCTGCATGCCTGGTTGCCAGGAATTCTATGCAAACAAATACAATGGCGTTAATGATCAGTAGACCTAAAAGCCAGAGATTGGACTTTACAATTGTTTTTTTGAGCAGTAGAAATAATTGGATAATTTTTTCCTGGTTTATCAATGACATATGGATTGAGGCAATAACAATTTACAGAAGGACGAAAAAATATTGAACATATGGATTCAATAATATCACCCGGATAAGTGGGCCCGGTACTTCATATTAAATTTTTCCCCAAAAAAAGCAAATAATCAATTACTATTTGTGTTTTTCATGTAAAATTTTGATAAAGAATTTTTCAACTCCCCAAGCATTTAAAGAAAGTTGCCGGTAGATAAGAAGTAAATCCAAAATATTTGCATATTTGTCACTCCTCCATACTTACTTCCCAGATTTTAGTTCCCCCAGCATAGATGAAATAACTATTTAATGCTGTATTTACATAATGGCCCTGAATATTCGGATAAATCTTGAAAACTGTTATGAATTTAACAATGTTTCCAGCGACTTGACGCTAAGCCAATTTGTCAGTGATTTAAAAAACGGTAATTGATATCACGACAATTCCTCGCGCCATCAATAAGGGAGAAAAAATAAATCTCAGTGAACTCTATCATTATTTTATATTTAAGTTAAAAAATAAAATTAAAAACTTATATTTGTATATACTTTTAAAATAATACCAGCTTAATTGGTTCAAAAAATAGATGATTATGAACAAAAATGTGTTAAAAAAGATTGAAGAGATCAAAGCCCGTTTTTCCGGTAGTGGTAAGTTAAATGTTAAAACTACAAGTACCACCACGTCCTTAAGTGAAGCCATAAAAACCAAAAAGCAGGCTGACCTGTTTATGCAAAGACTAAGGGCATTAAGCTCATAACTCAATGTATTTACAGGGTTGATGAGTTACTATCACAAAAGCAGTATTCAGTTTTTTGTACTTATGCATGCCACTACATGCCTAAGGGATTTTGGATAGTCACTCATGAGGATTGAAAATTAACCATCGGTACGGTTATAAAAGTTGCAGTAGTAACGGTTTCCACGAAAATAAACACATTTCATGAAATTTTATAGACAAATCTTTGAAGCCGTGACGTCATTATTATAAAACCCCAGCATTATCCACCAATTTGATTTACCAAGGAGCTAATAACTATTCTGACGCCTATTGCGTGTAATTTTTGTTTACGGAGATAAGTAGATAAAACACACCTTTACATACACACCACACCAGTCTTATGGCTAGTCCAAAGAACTGCTGCTTACTGAAACAGGTACCAAAGACTACAAATTTCTTTTTTACAGAGGCTGCAATGGCAACACTACCTTTCGATTGCCGGCAGATGACCTCGCATCCTTCACTGTGACATCCGGGCAGATGCTGTCAGGGGTAACCTAACCATGCAGGATAATTCCGGGGGCGTATACGCTTGACTACGTTGCTAAAAATGTGCATGTTGGAAGTGCTGGTTCGGGCGATCTTCGCATTCAGTCTTTTGGCGGGAAAATATCAGGAACTCTGCGCAGGTTGTATAGGTAGGAAGGCTACCGGTTACCTTTAACCGGCAAAAATTTTAATTTACTTAGCAAAAGTGAAATAAATAAATTATATTCACGATTGTTAAATAAATTACTAGCTCATGATTAAACATTCATTGGGAGAATTTGAGGAACTGGTGCTACTCATGGTAGCCGCATTTCATGACAAAGCCTATGGGGTTTTGATACTCGAAAACCTGGAAGAGAAATTAGGCAAAAAGATCAATATCAGCGCGATTCATGTGGCACTCAAGCGCATGGAGCATAAAGGTTTTGTCACGTCCGGATATGGTGGCATCACCAAAGAGCGGGGGGGAAGGAGAAAGAAGTTTTACGTCATCACTGCTTTGGGAAAAAGAGTGCTTGATCACCAATATGCACTTCGGACCAGCATTTACCAGCAAATTCCCAAAATTTCTTTTGGCTGATGAAACCCCATCCACCAAAATATGCCCTGGAATTCCTGCGCTGGTTTTGTCGCGAGGACTACCTCGAAGAGGTCGAAGGGGATCTTATGGAGCTTTATGATAAGTACTATAAGCAATCTCCGGCCAGGGCCAAATGGAAGTTTACCTGGAATGTCATTCTGTATTTCAGACCAGAGTTTATTAAATCATTTAACAGAGATCAATACATCAGCCCTACAGCTATGTTTCGTCATAACTTCCTGCTGACTTACCGAACCTTTAAACGTTACAAAACTTCATTTTTCATTAACCTTGTTGGGCTATCTTGTGGAATAGCCTGTGCTTTATTGATTTATTTATGGGTTAACCACGAACTTCATGTCGATAAGTTTCATGAAAAGGATGCATGGCTATATCAGGTGATGGAAAATTGGGAGGCAGATGGAGGTATTCGTACCGAATTTGCCACTTCTGGCCCAATGGCCGAAGCCTTAATTGAAGAAATGCCCGAGGTTGAATATTCCACTGCCGTTGCTCCGTCTTCCTGGTATGGGTTTAGCAGACTCAGTCTTTCGGTTGGAGAGAAAAATATAAAAGCGGCCGGACAGTACGTCGGTAAAGACTATTTCAACATCTTTTCTTATCCACTTATTTATGGCAATAAAAATGAAGTTTTATCTGATAAAAATTCCATCGTTATATCAGAGAAGTTGGCAATGAAACTATTTAACACCATAGAAGGTATCATAGGCAAGGTAGTAGCATTTCAACATGAGCAGGAATTCATGGTTTCAGGTGTCTTTAAAGGAATACCCCACTATTCCTCTACACAATTTGATTTTGTCTTATCATTTGAGATTTTAAAGGAAACCAGACCTTGGGTCACAAGTTGGGGAAGTGCAGGGCCACTTGTCTATCTGGTCTTGAAAGAAGGAACCGATATTCAGCAGTTCAACGATAAACTCAGGGGTTTTATAAAAAAGGTCAAGCATGACGAAAATAACAGTCGTATGCCATTTCTACAACGTTATTCGCATCATTATCTGCACGGCACCTACGAAAATGGTGTTCAAACCGGGGGAAGGATTGAATACGTTAGATTGTTTTCTTTTATTGCTATTTCCATCTTGCTGATTGCTTGTATCAATTTCATGAATTTATCTACTGCAAGGGCATCACGAAGATTAAAAGAAATTGGCATAAAAAAGGTTGTCGGAGCAGGTCGAAAAACTCTTATTTTTCAATACATGGGAGAATCCATATTAATGGCTTTTTTCTCATTGATTTTGGCAATGTTGGTTGTCATCCTTTTTTTGCCACATTTTAATCAAATTACAGGGAAGGAGTTGACCTTTGGTTTGGAACAAAAGCTGATTGTATCAGCCCTTCTCATCGCATTTTGCTCGGGGGTAATCGCCGGCAGTTACCCCGCATTGTATCTGTCGGGTTTTAAACCGCTCGGGATATTGAAAGGGAAATTAAATGCGTCTGTTTGGGAATTCTGGACGAGACAAGGACTGGTAGTTTTTCAATTTACGATTTCTATCATACTTATTGTCAGTGTTTGGGTTGTACATAGACAAATTGAGTTCGTCCAGCGACAAAGTTTTGGATATGATAGAGAAAATGTAATCTGGTTTGATATTGAAGGAAGGCTAAAAGCGAATACCGATACCTTTTTATCTGAAGCTAAAAAGATCCCAGGCGTTATCAATGCCGCCGCGACTTCGCATAGTATGATTAAACACAATTGGTCCATGCAAGGGATGGAATGGGAGGGCAGAAGCCCTGACGATAAAACCACTTTTCAAATTGCCGGTGTAGGTTATGATTTTATTGAAATGATTGGGGTGGAGATCAAGGAAGGGCGATCTTTTTCAAGAGATTTTGGGGCCGAAAGTGAAAAGATTATTTTTAACGAAGCAGCTATAGAAGCTATGGGGCTTAAGAATCCTATTGGCAGCACTGTCAATCTTTTTATGGGTAAGAAGGAAATTATAGGTGTAGCAAAAAACTTTCATTTTGAGTCCTTTCATGAGGAATTAAAGCCACTGTTTTTCGTGCTATTACCCCATGGCATAAATAAAATAATGGTCAAAATAGAAGCAGGCAAGGAGAAAGAAACACTCGAGGGACTTCGAAATTTTTATGAAACCTATAATCAGGGATTCATCTTCGATTATCGTTTCCTCGATGATGACTATCAAGCGCTGTATGTTGTTGAACAACGTGTCTCAACTTTAGCTGAATATTTTACTGGAATCGCCATTCTTATCTCTTGTCTTGGCCTGTTTGGCCTTGCAGCTTTCACTACTGAAAGAAGGCTCAAGGAGATAGGAATCAGAAAAATTTTAGGCTCCAGTGAGTTTAGAATTGTTCATCTTTTATCCGGCGACTTTACCAAAATGGTACTTTTAGCGATCTTGATTGCCTTACCTCTCAGCTATTTCATCGCTACATGGTGGTTGGAAAGCTTTGCTTACCGAATAGGTCTGAAATGGTGGTTTTTTATGGGTGCAGGATCGATTGCATTGCTGATCGCCTGGTTTACAGTAGGATTGCAAACGGTAAAAGCTGCCAGGATCAACCCCACTGACTGTCTGAAAGATGAGTGATCCATGAGACCCCTTCTCCCAAAGGACAGTGTGAAAATTCTTCCGGTCTTTCCACAATCATAAGATGGCCTTATGCGAAAAAGAAAACAATAAGGGGGGAGGGACTGGTTTCCATCATGAGCATAACATAAAAAAAATTGCCGGGCACGGGAAATGTTCTGGCACCGGAAATATTACATCAGTAAGATTGATAACAATTTGCGGATCATACCCCATAACAATATCTATTAATTTCAGCCAATCGAGTATTTGTACTCAATCTCTAAACCTTGTAACCTTTACAAACTGCTCCAAAAATGCTGCTATCTATGCATGGAGTTTCGGCGATGGCACCTTCTCTACTGAGACGGAACCGGTACATACCTACACGGAAGGCGGGAGCTACACCGTTACGCTACTTTCGGGAAGTGATACAAATACGGATGGAGATTTGACGACCGATGATGTGGTAGATGCCGCTACAGAAACCATCACCGTTGAGCCCGTGGTAAAGTCAGCAGAACTTACTATCGTTGATGGTACAAGCTGGACACAGGAAAACTCAACCCTGGCAGTAGTCGAAGGTGCCAAGGTCGATCTATACAGCAGTCAAAGCTCGTTTGATGGTGGAAAACCGGATTTTACGGTTACAAGTGATGAAAATGGTAAGGTGGTGTTCAATGATTTGGAGACCAATCAGTACTTTATGGTGGTCACCAAAGATGGTTTAAGCAATATCAAAGACAACTTTGTTATAGTGGGGGTGTTCCAAAATCAGGGGGAAATAGACGGGGCCCCGTTTCAGCCAGGCAACCCAAAGCCGGGCGATTTCAGATTGGGGGATTTGAACGGGGATGGGATTATTTCGGATGATGATAAAGCAAACTATGGCGTACTGGATTATAAAGGTGAATTAATTGTATGGGAAATAGTCATAGGTAAATAATTGTTCTAAAGTTCCTGAGATCATACCTGATTCGTCTATTCTGATAGCGCTGGCGTTCAGTGGCTATTGCACAGCTTGTTTATAGCAAGCATGGCGCAAGCGTCCCATGGGTGTTGCACAACGTTTTGGACAAAATTCTTGGTGTCTCTTATTACTTAATTACTCAAGCCAGCACAGGCTGCTTGCTGGTAATTGCCCGACTTTTTTGGATGAGATCTTAACTTAACAAGAAAATAATTGTTATGCTAATGGTTTGTCAGGGGCGGGGGTATTTAGCGGGTGACAGACAACCTATTGATTGTGTCATTCTGGCAAGGCCAACTGGATTTTTTTGACAAAATGTCGCCTTTAATCCCCCAAAAAGTGAGTGGAATGTTATTTGATGCTATTACATCGAGAGAAAAATTAACTTATGTTTCACTGATTAAACAGCTAAAACTATGACGCTTATCAGAGCAAATTCGAATTTTTTTCCGTCATTCAGCAGTCTGTTTGACGATTTCTTCAATACTGAGTTAGGCGATTGGAGGCGAAACAATTATTCATCGACCAACTCTACACTTCCGAAGGTAAATGTAAAGGAAGACGAGCATGGATTTACGATCGAGGTGGCAGCTCCGGGTATGGAAAAAGAAGATTTCAATGTGCAACTGGATCATAATCAGTTAACCATATCTTCAGAAAAAAAGACTGAAAAAAGTGAGGAAGCCGAAAAGTACACAAAAAGAGAGTTTGCCTATCACTCATTTCAACGGTCTTTTACCTTGCCGGAATCAGCGAATGGTGAACAAATCAGTGCAAAATATGACAATGGTATTTTGACACTTTCTATTCCCAAAAGAGATGAGGCAATACCAAAACCGGTAAAGAAAATCAGCATCAATTAAGCTGGGGAAGGGCTGCATTGAGGCCCTTCTCATTAATCTTTTCACCATTTAAGTAAGGTTTTAAAGGTTGCCAAGAGGTTAAAGTTACTTTCAATTATATACCCGGGGAAAAAGATGGGAAGATATGAGCTATTGTTGTTTGACCAGTTGTAATTTATAAGGCTTTTATAAATGCGTTTCAAGCGGGTAAGTAGCTTGTAGAGATAAACGCCTGTCTGAGGGGGTGATTGGTAGATACGGTGAATGATTATTTTTTAATGAAAAAGTGTATTTGACATTTTTTCAAATGTGGGTCAGTAATGGACTATAAGGATTATTATCAAATTTTAGGAGTCGATAAAAAGGCGAGCCAGGAGGATATAAAAAAGGCTTACAGGAAGCTGGCGGTGAAATATCATCCTGACAAAAACCCCGATGATAAAACGGCAGAGGAGAAGTTTAAAGAGATAAGCGAGGCATACGAAGTGTTAAGTAAACCTGAAAACAGGAAGTTGTATGACCAGTTAGGCGCTAACTGGAAACAATATAAAGACGCAGGTTTTGATCCCTCGCAGCACCAAGGCGGACCATTTGGTGGATCACGGGGAGGGTTTTACAGGGGTAGGCCGGAAGGCGGTCAGTACCATTATGAGTTTGAAGGCGATCCTTCGGAGTTTTTTGGAGGAAGTGGGTTTTCAGACTTTTTCGAAGCATTTTTTGGAGGTGGAGGAAGACGGTCATCAGGAGGATTTGGACAGGGCTTCGATAGCTTCGGTGGTGATGTTCCGGGACAAGACCTGTCAGGTGACATCACCATTTCGTTGCAAGAGGCTTACAAAGGTACCGAACGCATCATTGATCTTGGTGATGAAAAGATCCGGGTAAAGGTTAAATCAGGCGCTTACGAAGGATTGAAGCTACGTGTCAAAGGCAAGGGCCACAAGGGTACTTCAGGTAAATCCGGTAACCTTTATCTGAATATAAGTGTACAACCCAGTCAGGCTTATGAAAGAAAAGGGGACGATCTTTACATGTCTGTTCCTGTTGATATGTTTAAGGCCCTTTTAGGTGGAAAACAGGAGATTGTTACGCTTTCAGGCAAGTTGATCGTTACAATTCCCGAAGGCACCCAAAACGGTAAGCAATTAAGGTTGAGAGGTAAGGGAATGCCGGTGTATGGCAAATCTGTTTACGGCGACCTTTACGTAAAACTGGATGTAAAGATGCCGGAACGACTGAGCGACCGGCAAAAAGAACTGGTAAAAAGGCTGAGGGACAGCTTTCAAAAACAATATGCGGGATAACTTTAAAAATAATTAGCACATGTTTACTACAACCGATTACTACGATAGATTTACTAATTTTTTCACAACCCCATGGTGGATGTTTTTGCTCATGGGACTTAATTTTATTTTGTTGGCCATTCTGATAATTATCTATCCGGAGTTGCTGGCCTTTTTGGTGGCAGGATTTCTTCTGTTTAACGGACTGTTGATGGTGGTGCTGGCATTCCGGTACAAAAGTCTTAAAAAGAAATATAAGAACTGGAAAACCTCCTATTGGATTGAAGTAGAATGACCTTCGGAAAGACCACCGGTTACGCGTTAAAACTGTGTGGCCGTCCGTAAAAATGTGTAAAAATGTAAATTTTGAAAGATTTAGCCAGGATCATACCATGATGATTAACCAGATAACAGAATTCTCCCGGTACGACAAGAGCCGGTTGATACAAGCTTTTGAGGAAGCGCTCATCGATCATGAATTATACCTTACGGCTACCTCATTGTACGACATGGGCTTTCAACGCGATGAAGAAATATACCTTGCTGTCGAGCGGGCTATGAAAATTTGTGATATGAACGGGCTGCCAATTCGTGAACACTTCAGAACCATTTACGTAGCAGACGATGAGCGCCATACGGTGATCCGGGACTGGAAGCTTTCAAAGCTGGCCTATACACTTGTGCTTATCAATGGTGCATCGGACAACCGGATGTTTGCCAACTGCAAATGGAGTTGATCAGAAATTTTCTCAGGCGTTAGGCAGCAAATTTTGTCTATGTCTTGGCCCTTGAATTTCTCCGGAAAATACTAGGTACTATGGTCAGTTACCTTGGCTATCAGAAAGCCTCCGGCCAGGAATATCGCCATTCCCACTACCAATACGAAAACACGTCCGGATGTACCCAATATCCCTAGCACGCCTATTAAAAATCCCGTCGACAAAAGGCCAGCCGCCAACACCCTAATGGCAAACATGTTTTGATTTCGTGTATCAGCTTTAACCGTTTCTGTCAGTCGTGTATCCTGAATCTCACCAACGGCAGGAAAAGGATGCATCCGGGATTTGAAAGCGCGGTAATATGCTTCGAAAGCCATTAAAATAATGACCGGAATAAAAACACCTGTCAGCATTTCCCAGGCCCTGTTCAAGGATAAATTCAACAGTTGAGGTGCGATGAATTTTAAAAACAGATTGATTGCCAGGCTGAACAAAGTTGTGGCAATGATCGAAAACGGGGTCTGGCGATCAGAGAATAACGCCCAGATAGGTGGTCCGAATAACGGGGCACCTGTGATAGCTCCCACGGTTAATACTACTTCCACAATACCCCCGAGGTGCGGAACGGCGAGGGCTACACCAATTGTGATAACGCCGAATACCACTGTTGAAAGCCTCGCGATCTTCATAATGGTTGATTGTTTTGCCTGTTTTTGGATTTTCCTGTATATATCGTTGGTAAACACGGCCGCAGACATATTCAGTGTCGTATTGACTGAACTGGCTGTGGCAAAGATCATTCCGCCTAACATTAGGCCAAGTAAACCTTCAGGTAAAACAGCTTTACACATCAACAAAAATGCACCTTCATTTTCCAGGCCGGTTAAACTTCCGTCTGCCACCCTGAAAATCATCGGTGGCAGCATCCACAATACCGGACTTATCAGATACAAGCTGCCAAACAACAAACCCACTTTTCTGGCTTCACCCGGCGTAGCGACACTGGTGTAACGCTGAACGTATGCCCAGTTGCCACCAATAAAAAATGTATTGTAAAATGTAAAAGCCACCAAAAACCCAAATGAGTATTCGCCACTGGTGATGGCAAAAAAACCTTCCGGCGACTGGTTAATCAAAAAGGCAAAGCCACCGATCTTTTGGAGGGCAAGAGGTACAACGATGACTACTGCCGCAAAGAGAATTACAAACTGTAACACATCAGTAATTATTACTGCCCAAAGACCACCGGCCGCAGTATAAATGATGATTAAGAGTCCTAATATCAAGATGGACCACTCAATTGAAAAACCCGTAGAAACATTAAATATTTTAGCAACAGGATATAAGAATGCACCTGTAGTAACAAAACTCAATACGAGGAAAATGTAACCATAGAGCTTTTTTAGGGAGGGATTGAATTTTCTTCCCAGAAATTCACCCACTGTCAGGCTATTGGTTTGCCGCCATTTGGGCGCAATAAAATACCCTATGATGAAACCGCTCAGCGCCATCATCCATTGGAGGGTGATGCTTACCCATCCGTGTTCATAAGCGATGGAACCCCACACCACAAAAGTACCGGCTGAGAAAAAACTCATAAACAATGACAGGCCACTGAGCCACCAGGGCAGGGAGCCGCCGGCAGCAAAGTAAGATTTCATGTTTTTGCCTGAGCCGGAAAAAGCCACACCCACTACAAGAATCATCGTGGTGAAAAGGACAATAACCATATAATCCAGGGTAGACATAGATTGAGATTCGAACTTATTTGTAAATGTTTAAACCAAAAAGTGAAACGGGCACATTTTTGGATGGTCTTTGGAACCGGAATTTCAGTGTATGAGTAGTAATTACGTTCTCGAATATGATTTCATTGCGGGTTTGGTGATTGTTAAGTTGATCGTGGATCATGTTACCCTTTTCGTCAAAGATCTGATAATTATTTATAACAAATGGCATCACATTTTCTTCATGGCCCAGCAGTGAAGATTCCATGGGATGATCCCAGTCTGTATCAAAGCTTAATACGATGGTTTGTAGCTGTTGGGGCATATCCCACCTGACCAGGATTTCTGATTTTTGGCGCTGCAGCCCCGCTACCCAGGCGTTAGGGCGCAGGTAGGGTCTGAAAAATCCATTGGTTAATTGATTTTCGCCGAAACAATCCAGCCCGGGAGCAATTTTCATCGCAAAATTAAAACCACCGGGCCTGCGTTCAGGGGTCCAGAATTCAAAACTTTCAAAGCCCAGTTCCGGGTCAGGTGCCTGACGGCCAAAATTTGACACAGCCTTGTTTTGCTTGTTGAAAACACTTACTATTCCGGTAACCCGGCTCTGGCTTGTCTGAATGGAGATATCGGGGTTTTGGTGAAAACAAAGGAACACATAACAATCTTCCTCCATAATAGTATCGAAATGTAATGTTAGTCTTTGCTCGCCGGGTTTAATTTTGTAGTCTTTAGTGGAAAGGATGACATCCGGGGTGTAGTTAAACGGTTTACTGCTTTTTCTTAAACTTACCTCAAAACCGGTTTCTTCCAATGCATTGATGGCGATTTCAAACTCAGGTACAGCCCCCTTGCTGAGTGGAAGCAACTGCGCGGCACTGTATTTCAATGGAAGCCACACCCCGTCAAACGGAAGTTCGGAAAGAATCAGGCAATCGGTAGCCAGGATGGTGCAGGGTTCGTTTAACAAATCCGATGTATTGTGATAAGCTACATGTGGAATATACTGACCGGTACTCAGCAGTGCTTGTTGCAAAATTTTTGTCCTACGGGATTCAAGCAAGTCAGCAGGCAACCAATTGTTTTGAATAGCCAGGGCGGCTGCCATGCCGACAGCCTGTGCGTTATGCCCACTGGTTGCCATTACCCTGGTGGAGCCAAAGGCTACGTGGCTGGCACTTAATATCCTGCCGGCAAGAAATAAGTTGTCAATCTCTTTGATAATCATAGAACGATAGGGTATTTCATAAACTCCTTTGCTATGCCATTGATTACAACCCGGTTTTTCACTGAAAACCCCGTCGGCAGGATGCAGATCTATGGCCCATCCACCAAAACTTACAGCATCTTCAAAATGTTTTTGTTCGACAATGTCAGATTGGGTAATAATATAGTGACCTTCAAACCTGCGGCTTTCCCTTTTTCCAGGAATTTGCCCAACCCATTCCAAGGTCATAGTATTTGCCTCAGGGAATTTACCGGAGTTCTTTATATAGTCCCATACACCATAAATTACCTTCCAGAGTTCCCATTTTATTGTTTCTGTGTCATGTACCGTGTCCAGCCTTCCGCCGTATTCTATCCACCATAGCTGGCAGCCATGCTCATGGGTGGAAAATTGCCTGTATCTCGGAATTTCGGTAATATCACGAAGGGCATAAGCAGGCGGGGTGAAGCTTACCGGTTTACCCACGTCTTTGGTCATAAAGTACATGGTGTGACCCAGCAACTCACCGTAGTCTTCAGTCGGTGCAAAGGCTTCGTTGAACTCGCCGGAGGATTCTGCGCCCATACGAAAAGCTGCGCCGGCCTGAAAGGCAACAATGCCGTCTCCTGAAGCGTCACAAAACAAAGGGGCGGTTATCTCATATTCTGTGGAGTTTTGACTGCAAAATGCATTAATGCCGGCAATGCGCGTTGGTCCCGATTTGATCGTGTTATATACCGCAGTGTTAAGCAACAGCGTAATTTTTGGCTCCTGCCATACTTTCTCCAAAAGTATTGTATCAAAAATCAAGGTATTGCCTTCAGGGTTCCGGTACATGTTTTCAACCAATAGCTCGTCGATAACACCCCCTTCACGGGCCCAACGGTTGTTATTGCCCATATGGGAAGTAGCGCCAAGAATCCATAACCTCACCTCACTGGAGGCGTTTCCACCCAGCACCGGCCGGTCCTGAACCAGTATAACTTGAATACCCCTGCGGGCTGCCGTGATGGCACAGCATACCCCTGCAATGCCCCCTCCAATAACGACAAGATCGCTGTCTAATTTTTCAAGTTTTGACGTACGGGGACCATGATTCGGATTTTTTAGCATTACAATGAGTTTCTGAAAATGAGCTGTGTCGGGTTAGCCATGGTTTTTGTTTCCTGATTGAGAAGCATTTCGGCAGCTTTACTGCCCATGTACTCCCAGCTTGTATTGATAACGGTAATGCCACCTTCCAGGACTTCCTTCACTGGTGTATCGTTGTATGAAATGATACCTATGTCCTTGCCTATGGTATAGGCCTTGGAACGGCTTAACTTGATCACTTCCACTAACTCCTGGTCATACCCTGATAATGTCAGATAAACATCCCCCACATGAAAATCGTCGTCATTCACATTTTGCACCACTTTGGTGGGAAAGCCACTATCCCTTGCAAACTTTTGGAACCCCTGAACCACCAATGCCGAATGAAAAAGGGTACCGGGAGCCACCAATATCAACCTTTTATATTTTTTAAGTCGATCACCCGCTTTTTCCATCGCATTGTAGATATCCCTGGAGAAATCCTGATAAATCATGGGATAATCACCGTTAAGATTGGGCTCATAGCTGTCTATAATCAACCTTTTGTTGGCAGGGATTAGGTTCAGAATGTCTTTGACATCTTCCCTTAAAAAAGTCAGTACAACAAAATGAGTGTAATGGGGAAGATTGTCAATAATCAATGAGCGGAAAACGCTGAGATTATGATGATGAAAAAAAATCTCCACGTCGCCCTGATCACCAATGGCTTTTTGAAAACTCAGATACATTTTTTCTTTAAACGTTGTAAACTTATCTAACAGGAAAAAGATCCTGGCCTTGCGTTTTACATCGGTGTTGATAACAAAATAGCCCTGACGGTTGGCGGATTTGATGACGCCTCTTTCACTTAAAAAATTTAATGCCTTGAACACAGTTTCCCTGCTGATGCTCAACTCTTTAGAAAGCTTGTTGACTGAAGGTAAAGGCTGGTTCAGCTTTAACTTGCCTGTTTCTATATCGGCCAGCAAACCGTCTGCCAACTGCAGGTATTTTGGTCTTGAAGGGTGCTTTTCTATATCGAAGTCAAATAGGTATGGTTCCATAGTCCGCACTTTTTATTTGCAATAATAAATTATAATACTCATATTTACAAACCAAATCAGAACAGACTATATAATACTAGACCATACTAGATTAGATTAGTCCAGTTTGTTGGCTGGCATTTAATTAATAAACTTAAAGACTATGAGATGAAAAAAGTTCACCCCCTGGTATTATTCATTTTGGTGTCCACCGGCCTCTCTGCACAAAACAGAACAGTCAGTGGTACTGTTAAAAGCGAAACGAATGAAGGCCTTCCGGGCGTTAATGTGCTTGCAAAAGGAACAACCAACGGGACCATTACAGATGTAAATGGTAATTTCAAAATTGAAATGGCGCCGGACGAAACCGTGCTCGTTTTCTCTTATGCAGGCTATCTGACCGAGGAATTGGATGTAACCCTCCAATCTAACGTGACTGTTCAGTTGCAGCCTGACCTGGAAACGCTCCAGGAGGTAGTAGTTATAGGTTACGGAACCCAGCAAAAAATTAATGTAACCGGCTCCGTAGAGGAAATAGACGGGCAGGAAATTGCGCGTCAGCCTGTCTTTCAAACTTCCCAGGCGCTTGCGGGACTTGCTCCCGGTTTAGTGGCAACCCAAACCAGTGGCCAGCCAGGTGATGACGGTGCCGCCATTCGAATTCGTGGGATGACAACTTTGGGGTCTGCCAGTAAGAGGGATCCGCTGATTTTGGTAGATGGTATTCCCGATAACATGAATGGGGTCGACCCTAATGATATTGAGAGCATCTCCATCCTCAAAGACGCTGCCGCTATCTATGGATCCAGGGGGGCTAATGGTGTTATCATCATGACCACCAAAAGGGGTAAAACCGGCGATTTGAAGTTAAACTACAATAACTATTTTGGTGTGCAGCGGATTACTCAGAATCTTGAATTTCTCGATGGGCCTGGTTACATTGAAAATCTCAACAAAGCAATTCCGGACACTTACGACGGTGCATTCATTGCCAATTACATCGCTACCCGCGGTTCTGATGAAAGTCCGGATACCGACTGGGTAGACGAGGTATTCTCTGAAGACGGATTTCAACAATATCACCGTCTCGCTGTCACAGGAGGATCCGAAAAGGCGCAAATCTCCGCCTCCATATCCTACATGGATCAGGATGGCAATATTCCAAATTTCAATTTCAAACGATACAATGGCCGCTTTAACACGGATCTGAAGATTAATGAATGCCATAAAAACTTATCATACCGGTTTTCCATATACCATGACACCCTTGCCGCTGGCTTATCCCGAAGATAGTATAGTCTACGGTCTGGCTGACACAACACGTCGGAGTTACCAATGGTTGATCGGTGATGCGCTGATGGCTTGTCCATTGTGTGGTGATGATTACGCAATAACTAATACCCGGGATGTCTATTTACCGACAGGAACATGGATTGACTATGACACTGGCAAGAAATATACAGGCCCTCTTACATTGGAAAGCTTTGAAATTCCAATGTATAAAATTCCGCTTTTTGTCGGTGGAACCGGGATTGTCATGGAGGAAACCGATCATCGGTTGAAGGCCAGGATTTACCCGGTCAATACCAATATAGAGACCACGCTTTATGGAAAAGATGGAGAAAAACTGAGTATTATCCGCATAAATAATCCGGACTGGAATAGCCCTGAGATTACAGATACTACTAGCAACAGTGAAGTTTCTTTTTCAATGGTACGGCATGCCTATCAGTTTGATATAGTTGAAGGACATAATTATATAATCAATTAGTGCTATGATGTTAATACTTCAAATTATCACCGGGTCAATTAGAAGGAAATTTATCCGGGTGCCTGTCATGGGAATTATGCTGCTATGCAGCCAGTCTTTATCCGGTCAAAATAACCTGGCGCTCACAGGCGTGGCTTCTTCGAGTGGTAATCAGAGCAATGATTTTGCCGGCCGGGCAATTGATGGAAATAGGGAAACGGTTTGGTTCAACGAAAGCCCAGAGCCCCTGAAATGGCTAACCGTTGTGCTACCGGGTGCTACGGAAATCAGGGAAGTCAGGATTTTTATGGAAGGTGGTGACACACAGCCCGTTCAGCATCTGGCCGTTCAAACATTTCTTAACGGCCGGTGGGAAAATCAATTCCAAAATCCGGATAATCAACAAACAGAGGTGGTTGTAACCTTTGAAAGGACCCTGTTAACGGACCGCATAAGGTTGGCTTTGGAGGGGAAAGGGGCCGTTGCAGTAAGGGAATTGGAAATCTTTGGTGATCAGTATATTGACAGTACTGCTATTGAGGTAAAAAAAATACTGGTGAATCAAAGTGGCTACAACCTCAACAAACCAAAAAGATTTACAACGCCGGGAGTGCCGGATAATACCCCTTTTTTAATAAGGAATCAAACTACCGGAAAAGCGGTTCATTTTGGCAAGGTGCACCAGGAAGCCGGAGACTTTACAGATTTCAATCCTTTATCCAGTGATGAGTATGTGGTGTTAATCGATACCTTTTCTTCCTATCCATTCAGGATTGGTCCTTTTTGGCTGGAACGTGTCACCTACAGAAACATGATCGACTTCATGGCAGGCGCTAGGCACTACACAGGAACCACAGACAAAATCAGACAATTATCATGGGCATGGAGAGACGGCGATTTTTTTAACTGGGCCCTGCAAAGTTTAATTGCCCAATTCCTGTCCAACCCGGAAGCGTTTATACGCATGGAAAGAAAGCTATCCTACCAAAGCAATGATTCTTTTTCAAATAAATATAAAGGCAAATGGGGGATCCTGGAACCGTATGATGACAATGCACCGGACATTGTCAAGCTGATTCATTGGGATGTAGATGTAAAAATAACGCAACAACTCGAACATGAGCATCAAAAGGCGGAACTTGCACATTTTTTATATGCGTATCCTTACTTGCAGCAATGGCTACCCCAGCAAAACTTTGACATGGTCTATGCCTATCTTAAAAAAAAATGGGCTAAAGCTGACGTAGCCGGATGGTCGACCAGCCAGTATGATAAAAGTCCGGAACACAACCTGTTATCTTTAAAGACCAAGCTGGGAACTACGAAAGGAGAATTGCCACCGGGGCATACTATCATGCCCAATCTGATGATGTATGAAGTGGCAAAAAAACAAAATGAAGCAGATGCAGACAAATACTTTGATGCTGCCTGCCGCCAGATGGAGTGGATGATCGCCAACCTTGATTGGAACGATCCCATGACTACGAAAGGACAAAGAATGTCAGAGCATATTACCATGAGGGCATTTGCCTATTTCTACCGACAATATCTGCTCCGGGCCCCTGAGGGACTGTATCAAAAAGTGAAAGACTGGGCGGCTGTGATGATTGCACGTTCAGATAATCTGTGGGATTTCAGAAAATACACCGATGATGGCGATTGGGCGCCTGCAGGGTGGAATGAACCGGGGAATGTGCTGGGTTTTCCTGCTTGCGCTCTGGCGGCAATGACTGTTATTAAAGACACCAACATAAACAATGCGCTTAACAGACTGGTCTGGTCACATTTTGATAATGCATTTGGCAGAAATCCCACCGGCAGGCATTTTTCCTATGATGGCCCTTCAGAAATTGAAGGCGTGGATTTGGGTTGGTATTCATACCACCACGGAGGTGTAGGACTGCTTGAAGACGTAAGATTTGTATTTGACGGAGCTCCCAAAACAAATCATTATCCTAATCATCCGGAAATTGGCAATTTGGGCTGGACAGAAGGATGGGTGCAATTCAATACAGCTTTCAACACTAGTATGGCCTATTTAGCTCACCAAGATACAGAGATCACACTTGTGAGAAATGATAAAAAAACAATCACTGTGCGCCTGAAAGCTCCCCTTAATTTTGATGAAAAAAAGCGGGATCAGATCAAATTAGAAATAGTTGCTGCATCCGGAGACACAACCCCGGTAATACTTGATGAGGAGGGCGAATATTCTCAGTATTTTACAGGGAGCATCAAAGTGAAAAAGGGCAGAAATGAATCAGACGATGATGTTTTGCAAGTTAAAAAGCATGATACCCTTAGGGTCAGCTATGGTTTGGGTTATTTTAAAAAGGAGGCAACAATTAGTCTCGGAAAGAAATCAATTCAACCGACCACCCTGTTTCCATAGACCAAATCCGCTGGTTAATAGACACAACACATTGATATGTTCATGGAGATACCCTGTCGCTTAAATCGATGTGTTGGTATAATTTTTTTTAAGCAAGGTGAGCTAGCGGGTATATTTGATCTCAATAACCTGATGGTTTAAAGTGAATCTGTTTATAAAAACAAGTATCTGACCGGTGAGTGGTATGGGTTTTGAAAACATTTTGCCGGAATGATACTATAAAGATGGTTACGGGATCAATTAGATGACCCACTAACTGATTTCTGGCAGGTCCCGTAGTTTGTAGATTGACCATCTGTATTTTGTTTGGGAGGGGGCGGTTTGTATTTCCTCAATTTTGTTATCAAAATTGATTAATGAGTATCCTAATGTAATTTCTGATATGAACCTGCCCCCTAATTTCCCTGTCATACACCTATTGGATGAGTTGAGCCCAGTTTTTATCGGCTTTTTCTTTTAGATTTTTTTCGTCTTCATTCCAGGTTTCCAGGGTATTGGTCAGAAATTTATTGTAAAACAGATAAAGCTTCTCATCGACAATTTTGTAGGTTTTGGGGTTGATTTCTACTTTCTCTCCGGTTTTCCCCATAGCATAAGCACACCAGCCGCCATACTGCGGTCCATACTTTTCAGGATCTGTCTCAAATAATTTTAAATTACTTTCATTGGCAAACTGGTAGGTAACACCATTGTAGACAAATTCGTGCTGTGATTTGCCCTTTGCCGGCTTTCCCTTAAAGTAACTCACCGCGTCATAACCTGAGATGGCCACCTGCTCACCTGAAAGATTATAATGTGCAGCTTTTTGTGTTTGTCCCATCGCCATGCTGCCCAGGGGATGATCGGATAAAAAAATACAACAGGGACATCCAGGAGCATCACGCTGTGAAACTGGTGCAAGAAGGCCCAGAAAGGTTCCCAAAACCCCAGGTTTTCTGCTCTGATGCCATCTAGTGCGTTATGACCGAAAATAAGCAACAACCCAATGGCCAATATCCAGCGGGTGGGGAGGTATACCAGCGCAGACAATATAACCATCGACCAGCCAATGGCCCATTATACCTGCAAAAACAGCGCCTGGTAGGGAATCCATTGCACGATCAGGTTCCATCCTAAAATTTCAATGAATATGATCCAAACGCCTCTGGTAAACAGGAACTTACTTAGATGCCCGGTAGCGCACTTTGTGTTTTGACGGTACAGAAATGCGCTTGTTCCGGCCAGGAACAGAAACACTGGCGCACAATAGTGTGTGATCCAGCGGGTAAAAAACAAAGGCCCTGAAGTGAACGCCAGATTTTCCGGTTCGTAAACCTCAGGACCAAAAAAATGACGCACATGGTCCAGGGCCATGATGATCATTACCAGGCCGCGCAGCATATCGACCGAAGCTATGCGGGGTTTTAGGGTTAAGTTGGTATTCATTGACTTTGTTGGCTGCCCGTAATGGGTAAAATTTCTTGTCATTGATACGGCCGGCAACAGGGAGAGGATGGATTATCAAGTATACAAGAGGTAAACAATGGATAAAAAATCAAAATTTTAGCACCATTAAAAAATGTGATCGATTTTTAAAATACGCTCGTAATGAACATTTTATACTACAATACTGCGGATTGATACAGTCTGAAGAATAAAGCGGTTTACCACAGAAAACAGGTGATGCCAGTGTATAATTATGATTTTTTTGTAAAAGTTGCCTTGCATTGTCTTTTGCTGGTGTTTTTGATTTTTCCGGTTGATTTTATAATTGTATATCTTAACTTTTTATACCGAAAACCTGCCATACATTTTGAATTTTAAAATATCAAAACCTAATTTGAAAAAATTCAAAGGTAATCAGTTTAATACTTTTATTTGAATCGTCAAAAAGTGGGTATCAATTCGGATCAAAATAGTAAAAAGAAGGCTTCAAATAACCTTGCAAACTGGATTCAATTCAAAGGTGGAGATGACAAGGCATTTGCTTATTTGTATAAGGAATATTTCCATTCTCTTTATAATTATGGTACCAAGTTTACCGTAGACAAAGAGTTGGTGAAAGATAGTATTCATGACTTATTCATAAATCTCAGAAAATATCGTAGCACGCTCACTTCATTCACGCCGGATGAAAGTAATGCCGATCCTGTTAAATTTTACCTGTATCGTTCCTTTCGTCGCATTCTTGCTGGTAAATTATCCGAATCTCATCCTGCTTTGTTAACTGGCGATATCCCTGATAACTATCATTTCCAGGTAACCATATCTTTTGAAGAAAATCTAATCATATCAGAATCCCGCAACTGGCGTATTAATCAGTTGAACAAATCCCTGAAAAAACTCCCATCGCGACAGAAAGAAGCTGTGTACTTAAGATTTTATGAGGGATACTCTTTTCAACAGATTGCTGAGTTAATGGGTTCCAACAACATTAAATCAACACGCAGCCTTATCTACAAGGCCCTGGATAACTTGCGAAAACACTTAGAAATACATATTTCCGCGCTTGTCTTTTGTCTTTTATAGGTTACTGTTTTTGGGCATATAGGAGAACCCCAAAAACATTGTCAAATCTGTATTTTTTTAGGATAATAAGTGAATAAATCGCAAAAAAAATCATAATAACTTGAGTGTATTGTAATTTTTTCACAAGAAAAGGAGTTTTCTAAAAACTCTTTTCTTTTAATAAGTGAAGGTAAAATGTACTTGACAAATACTTGATGAAATATCAAAATTACTTGGCCAGTGACTTTATGATGGATGACTTTTTTGTAAGGTGGGTCAAAAATCCCGATCCGGATACGGATCTGTTCTGGAAAAATTGGCTTGCCATGCACCCTGAAAAAGCCGCCGAGACAAAATTGGCCCGGCAAATGCTGGAAGACTTAAACTTTAAAGTTGGACATTCTTCCCAGGAAGACTATCAGGAAGTTTGGGATAGATTGCAAAAGTCTTATCACCGGTACAAAGAACCCGTTCGGAAACATGCTCTGCCGCGGCCTAGCCGTAAATTCCAGTATTGGACTGCTGCGGCTGTCATAAGTATGGTGGTTGTATCCCTTTCGGTACTATTCTTTTCCATGTTTTCTCTTTACACGGGTAAAAACAAGTTCGAAACAACTTACAGTGAAGTTAAAACCATACAACTTTCTGATGGTTCTTATGTAACCTTGAGCCCTAATTCAAAGATTTCTTATTCGTTGAACTGGAATAGCGAGCAAGAAAGGGAGTTATGGCTGAAGGGTGAGGCTTTTTTCTCCGTGAAACATCTTAATAACCATCGGAAATTTATTGTTTACACAAATGATATCGAGGTAGAGGTGCTTGGAACAGATTTTAATGTAAACGATCGCGGAGAGGAAGTGAAAGTGGTACTGGAAAACGGGCAGGTTAATTTAAGGATTCCCTACCAGGATGAAACTACCGAAATTCTTATGCAACCCGGAGAAATTGTAAAATACTCTCCGTCCACTAAGAAAACGGTACAGAAATCATTAAATGATACCAAAAAATATACGTCCTGGAAGGATCGGATTTTGGTATTTAAAGGAACACCTGTTTCGGAAATTGTTCAAATTTTCAAGGATTATCATGGTTTAAATGTCGTTGTCAAAGATCCGGAAATAAATGACCGGGCATTTACAGCGGAAGTACCGGTTGAGGATGCGGATTTTTTACTGACATTACTATCTGAGTCTTTGGATTTGAAAATGACCATGATTAATGACACACTTGTAATTGCAAATAAATAAAAAACCCGACAATCAAAGATTCGGCCCTTTAAGTTGTCGGGATAATATAAAATGTTCAACCTTAAAATTACAAAATATGATGAAAATGTTACCGACATGCGGTAGAAATTTGCTAAGCGTAATTTTCTGTCTTGTACTATTCCAGGGTAATGGACAGAACATCTTGGCCTCCAGCAAGATATTTAGCCAGGAACAAAAGGAAGTGGATCAAAGGTCGCTTCAACTGATTCTGCAAAGGATTTCAACGAAATTCGATGTAAGGTTTGCTTATGAGGAAAAGCTTGTCAGAGACAAAGTGGTAGCAACCCACCAAAAGGTAGAAGTAGGAGATGATCTTGATGAGACCTTGAGAAAGGTACTTAAAGCTTTCAATCTGAGCTATAAGAAAATCAAAGAGGGATACTATGTTATTCAAAAGGCCGGGGCGTCAGATGATACCGTAAAAAAGATTCAGTCATCGCCTTTACAGGATGATGTGCAGAAAGATTTTCTCCCCGGAACGGGGCAGGAACCAGCCATAAAAGACAAATTACCGAGTCTGATTGAGAGGAGTATTTCCGGTAAAGTCACCTCCGATGTGGGAGAGGCATTGCCAGGCGTGAGTGTACTTGTAAAAGGGACAACAACTGGAACAGTGACAGACGTCAACGGCGAGTATAAATTAGAGGTCCCGGATGATGTGACTACATTGGTTTTTTCTTTTGTTGGATATCTTACCGAAGAAATTGAAATCGACAGCAGAACACAAATCGATGTTGTCATGATGCCGGATATCACCAGCCTGGCAGAGGTGGTGGTGATCGGTTACGGAACACAGAAAAAGAGTGACTTAACAGGTTCGGTAGGCTCTGTGAAATCGGATGTTTTGGTTGACAGACCAGCGGCTAGTGTGACCGAAGCTTTGGCCGGAAGAGTGGCCGGTGTGGATGTCGCCATGAATTCAGGAAGGCCGGGCAGTGCCACCAGGGTTCGAATCAGGGGTAATAATTCTATTAACTCCAGCAATGATCCTTTATATGTGGTGGATGGAATCATTGGTGTAGGGGGTATTGAGTTTCTTAATCCAAATGACATCGAGTCTATCGAAGTGCTTAAAGATGCATCGGCTACTGCGATTTATGGTGCCAGAGGAGCCAATGGAGTTATTCTTGTTACCACTAAAAGAGGGAGGGCAGAAGCCGCCACGATCAGTTACAATGGTTTCATGAGTGTTGGGAGGTTAGCCGGGAAAATGGATTTACTCAATGCGGAGGAATACATGCTGATAGACCGGATGGCCTTTGAAAACAGTGAAAAATTTGATCCTCAGGGCTGGGCACAGGGAAAATACCAGGAAAATGATCCTACTGATCCTTCGCTTTCAAATCTATTTGACGCAGAGGGTAACCCTTTGTATGACACGGACTGGCAGGAAGAAGCTACCCGGACAGCCATCACCCATAACCACCAACTGAGCATCAGGGGTGGTAGTGAAAACAATACCTACGGTGTGTTTCTGGGTTATATGAATCAAGAAGGCATTATCAAAACTTCTTTCCTGGAAAGGTTTAACGGCAGGCTTACACTGGACTCAAATACTAAAGAATGGTTGAAAATAGGTGGAAACCTGAGTTTCAATTCTTTTGAAGAAAACAGGATAGACGCCAATGTAGGAGGTCTCTCTGCGTTACGAATGATCTCGGAGGCCTTACCCATTATACCCGTGAGATATCCTGACGGTACATGGGGAAGTAACGCAGATTTCCCGGGCACCGAAGGTGGGGAGAACCCGGTAAACATTCTTATGAACCAGGAAGACCGGTGGACCAGGATGCAGGTTTTAGGTAACGCCTATTTTCAGATCGATTTCACCGATGACCTTTCTTTGAGAACAAGTATCGGTATTGACTCATGGCATAACAAACGCCGTTTTTATTCAGGTCGTGAGCTGAATTCACTTTCTGCCAACCAGCAAGGCATCGCATCGATCCGGAACTGGCGAACAACGTACTGGCAAAATGAGAATTATCTGACTTACGATAAGGAGATTAATGAAAAGAACAGTATTACGGTTATGGCCGGTTTGAGCTGGCAGGAATTTAAAAGAGAGTTTTCTTTTGCAGGTGCCGAAGGTTTTACTGACGATTTTTATCAATTCAATAACCTCGGTATAGGATTTAATCCCAGACCGCCCGCATCTGATGTCTCACAATGGAATTTGAATTCTTATTTTGCCCGAATCAATTATACTTTTAACGAGCGTTATCTTTTTACTTTAACCGGCCGGTATGACGGTTCTTCCAGGTTTGGTAGGAACAACAGGTATTCCTTTTTTCCTTCCGGCGCATTTGCCTGGCGGATTTCCGATGAAGGTTTTTTCGATAATTTGCGTGCTATTAGCAACCTTAAGTTAAGGACAAGCTACGGTATTGTCGGAAACACAGAAATTGGCGAATTTGAATCAATTGCCCGGTTAGGTGCCAATACTGCCATCTTTGGAGGAGAGCGGTTTCCCGGCACTCCTCAGAGCTCTTTGGCTAACCCTGACTTGAAATGGGAAAGAACGGAACAATTTGACATTGGGATAGACCTTGGATTATTTGACGGCAGGGTCGATCTTACCGCTGATTATTATATTAAAACGACCAAAGACTTATTATTGTCTGCACCGGTGCCATGGTCGACAGGTTTTTCTTCAGTGTTTAGAAACATAGGATCGGTAGAAAACAGGGGATTTGAATTTTCATTGATCACCAGAAATCTTACCGGGGAATTTTATTGGGAAACAGCCACTAACTTTTACCTTAACCGCAATGAAATACTGGCACTCGGAGAGCAAAACGATGATATCTTTCCGGGGCCATGGTTCTTAGGTCAGACAAATGTACTTCGAGTGGGTGAACCGGTTGGCTCTTTCTGGGGGCCAATAAGACTGGGAACCTGGGGTACTGATGAAGCGGCCCAGGCTGCTGAATTTGGCCAGTTACCAGGTGATCTTAAGTATCTAGACTTAAATAACGATGGTGTTATCAATGGGGATGACCATACCATTATTGGTAATAATAATCCCGAATGGACCATGAACATCGCCAATACTTTTCGTTACAAGGGATTTGAATTGATGTTTGATCTGCAATTTGTGCAGGGCGTGGATGTTTTTCTTATGACTAAACATTCTGTAGAGGATCGCCAAACTCTGGCCAACAGTTATGCCACCGTACTGAATGCCTGGACGCCGGAAAACCAAAATACGCCTATCGCCCAGGTCAGGAGGCCAGGGGCCGGTTATGACACCAACTCCGATACCCACTGGTTGGAAGACGGTTCATTTATAAGGGGTAGAAACGTGAGATTACTCTATAATTTCCCCCTTCCTAAGATCGAAAAATTAGGCTTGCAAAACCTTCAAGTGTACCTCAGTGGCCAGAACCTGTTTGTCATCACTGAGTTTACAGGCTATGATCCGGAGTTTTCCACTTATGGACAAGCTTTCTCACAGGGCATAGAATTTTTCCAGTACCCCAAGCCCAGAACCTTCACGGTAGGTCTTAATGTTACTTTTTAACACATCCAAAATTAGCCGATAATGAAAAGAATATTGATTTTATATATCGCCACCATCTTTTTAACCGGATGTGGTGATTTTCTTGAGGAGGAATTGCTTACTGATTTTTCCCCTGATAATTATTACACAAGGCCGGAACATGCAGAAACCGCTGTTAATGCTATTTACCCATGGATGCGTTCGTTTACCGATGGATCCGGAACCTTTGGGGCAAGCCCGTTTATGATGCTTGAATTTATTACCGGGAAGGCAGAGACGGAAGTCGGACAGAACATTTTCAACTTCAATCTGCAGGAACTTACTCATGATTCCAACCTGGAATATGGCAATGTTTGGTGGAGATCATGCTACAGAGGCATTGGATCCGCTAACCTGGCCATAAAGTATATACCGGATATCAATATGGATGAAAGCAGAAAACAGCTTTTGCTGGGAGAAGCCCGGTTTCTCAGAGCCTTCTATTATTTTCATTTGGTAAGGATTTTCGGTGATGTTCCGATGGTAACCGAACCCACGGAGTCGCTGGATGATATTTTGGCAGCGCCCAGCCCGGTAAAATCCATTTATGATGAAGTTATTGTTCCGGACTTGCTGGAAGCCGAAAGAAGTGGCTTACCCGCCATGAGTCCTGAAGGAAGGGTATCTGCCGGAGCTATTAAAGCCATGCTAGCCAAGGTATACCTGACTATGGCTGGTTATCCTTTACAGGAGTCAGATAAATACGCCTTAGCTGCAGCCAAGGCCAAAGAGGTCATCGATCTGAATGTTTATGACCTCTTCTCCGGCTATGATGAATTTAGAGATCCGGGTTCGGATAATACCGTAGAACATATCTTTATGACTCAATATGCACTGGGAATTGCAGAAACAGTGGTTCCAAACTGGCTATTGCCCAATTTCCGTGGCGTATCTATTTATACCGATGAATTCGGCAGCTTGTTCTCCACTCCCTCATTTTACAACAGTTTTGAAGACGGTGATAAGAGAAAAGAAGAAAGACAGTTTTTTTATACCTGGTTACCGGGGCATCCCTCTGACTGGGACGCCGGACAAGTACCGGATTCCATCAATTTAGGCAACTTTTATATTTATAAGTTCTTCGATGAAGAGGCCATACTAAATACGGCAAGATCTGAGAAGAACTGGCCTATTTTTCGTTATGCGGAAGTACTGCTGATCTATGCGGAAGCACAAAATGAGGCCGAGGGTTCACCCAACGGCTTAGCCTATGAGGCATTAAATGCCGTCAGAAACCGGGCTTTCGGACCCTCAGGTGAATTATCGGGACTGTCACAAGCCGCATTCAGGGAAGCGGTATGGAAAGAGCGGAACCATGAGTTATGTTTTGAAAACAAAATGTGGTATGACATGATAAGAACAAGAAAGGTGATGGACGATAATACCTCACAATTTGTCGATCTACTTGGCTATACCAATGTTTTTGGGGCGGTTTATCAGGAAGAAAGTTTACTTTTTTCCGTACCGCAAAGGGAGCTGGACAATAATCCGAATCTGAGATAATCATCATTAATTATGCCCCCAAGCCTCCGGATCTGTTTTTTGAAATAATCAGGAGGGTTGGGGGCTTTAGTGTAGCTTTTATTCATCCGGTTCCGCATAGCGCATTGCCAGTTGCACCCTTGTCTTGGCTTTATTGACGAGGACAATGTCATCCACATCTCCCAGGATTTCATCTATCAAGCCGTACTTTTGAGCCTCGAGGGTATTCATAAAGCGATCCCTGAGAAAGTCCCTTTCTATGTCTTTCCACGAGTGCCCCGTATGTTTTCCAATAAGGTGAAAAAGCTGCATCTGTATACGCTCCTGTTCACGGAAGGCAATTCCCACATCTTCGGTATAACCCTTGGCGCCACCACCGGTGGGATGCATGTGGATCGTAGCATGGGGCAAGGCAAAACGGTAGCCTGAGGCTCCTGAGGCCAGAAGGGCCGTTCCCATACTGGCTGTAACCCCCACTGCAGTCGTGTGCACAGGGGCCTTTAACATTTGCATGGTATCATAAATAGCCAGGCCTGCATAAACACTGCCTCCAGGGCTGTTAATGTACAGATTTATCGGTTTTTTATCGCTTTCGCGATTCAAAAACAGCAACTGCGCCACAATCAAATTAGCCGACTGATCTGTAACCTGAGAGCCCAGAAAAACAATGCGCTCTTTAAGCAACAAACTGTAGATATCATACGCTCTCCCGGAATGACTGTGCCCATCTATGACCATGGGTACTACCTGGGCAGAAGTCGAAAAATGTGGTTGCGAAGATGAATGTAATTTTTTATCTCGGTCCATAATTAAAAATGCGATTTATTTTCAGTCGGAAACGGGCTTTGTCAGGATGTGTGAACAAACGCTTTCTTACCCTTTTTAATTCCTTTCTCAATTCAGCCCTCCCATAGTATTTAATGGTTTGATAGGCTTCTTTCTGACTTTCCACCTGTAATTGAAAATGTGGATCGGTCGACAGCCTGGCCCTAAATGCAGTTAGTTCTGTGCCTGAAAGAATTCCTGACAGGTATTTTTCAATGATTTGGGGATCATGCAATGACGTTCTCATAGTGAAGATTTTTATCTTTTACCTGTTTTCTGACTTTTTCCAGGCATTTGAACTTTTGCACTGTTGCCGACCTGATGCCACTGAAGCCAAATGCTGTCGCAATTTCTTTCAGGGACTTGCCTTTGTAGTAAAATGCCTCTAACAAGGTCATACATTTTTTTCCGGCCATAGCCAGGTAATCTGCCAATCGAACGTTGGCTTCCTCAGGCTGATAGAAATCTTCCGGAATCTTTATCTCTGCTTCTATCCGGTTCATGGATATAAATCTGCGATCTTCTCGGAACTTCCGGATCCAAAGATGTTTTACAATCCCCAGCAGGTAACTGTCAACCGACGATTTGATGCCTTCCGGTTGTCCTGTAACTTTTTCATAGAGGACGATCAGAGCATCCTGGAAAACATCTTCGGCATCGAGTTGCGAACCGCCCAGGCTATGTACAAGACTGGCTACCGCAGGGAAGGCTTCTTCGTACAATCTTTCAAACGCCACCTCCCTGTTGGTTCGCAGTGATTCTGCAACTATTTTGGAAGCATAAGCCATATACTTTTGACCTTTTATTATTATAGTGCATAAAAAAAGGAATTATCACCGTCTTTTTTTAATTTTTTTACGGAAACCCTTCTGGCGCCAACGTCCGTAGCTGTTGCACAACGTTTTCGACAAAATCCTTTGTGTCTCTTGGTGTCCTTTTTCCTTGTCCGGGACTTTGCTTGAAACACAAATGTTGGTTTGTGTAAAAGCATGGAAACCACACAGGAAAAAGAATAAAAACAGCAGAAGCGATAAAATGGATTTTTTATGGGTGAATCAGTTTATAATTAATAAGAGTAGGGGACTTATTTGTATATTAGTGGGCAGATGGAGCAGTTAATTCATTTTATCAACAGATATACTACACTCGACAAAGCGGCTGAGAAAGCGCTCGGTGAAATGGCCAAACCGGAAAATTTGCAAAAAAATGAATTCCTGCTAAAGCCACGGCAGTATTGCAACAAACTATGGTTTATAAAATCGGGATTAATAAGGCGCTATCATGTCCGCAAAAACAAGGAACTCACCATTTGGATATACTACGAAAACCAGTGGGTCACCTCCTCTCAGAGCTTTTTTTATCATGAACCGGCCTCAGAGTATTTGCAGGCATATGAAAACTCCGAATTGATCAGCATTTCAGAGGAAGCCAGTCAGGCGTTGATGCAGTACCCGGCGATTCAAAAATTCAGTACCCGGCATTTGCAGGAAATGCTTGCCTGTACGGAGAAATTTGCACTGGAGTTTAATCCTTTAAGTGCCGGTGAAAAATATCAATACTTATTTGATCATGCCGCACCAATTATGAAAAGGGCCAAGCTGGGGCATATTGCTTCGTTGATGGGCATATCACAGGAAACGCTAAGCCGTATCCGGGCCCGGAATTAGATATAACTAATTCATAAATATTTGATATTCAATAATTTATGAATTACTAATGTAGCAGGCACCAAGACACGAAGAATTTTGTCGAAAACGTTGTGCAACAGCCATGGGATGTCAGCGCTAAGTTATTGTTATCATATATTTCATATCATAATTTCTTTTTTGATATAGGTCAAAAGATTTTTGGTGTGGGGTGTTGAAATTTGTAGCAGAAACATGAGTCAATCCTTAAACTTTGTCCATCCCGAAGCCAAAATCGCAAAAAATGTGGTCATTGAACCATTTTCCGTGATTTATAAGGATGTGGAGATTGGAGAAGGCACCCGGATCGGGCCAAATGCGACGATCATGGATGGGGCCCGGATCGGTAAAAACTGTCAGGTTTTCCCGGGGGCGGTCATTTCGGGTGTTCCGCAAGATTTAAAATATGAAGGGGAGGAGACGTTTACGGAAATTGGCGATAATACCGTAGTCAGGGAAGGGGTAACTATTAATAAAGGAACGAACGCAGCGGGAAAAACGATTGTCGGAAGTAATTGTTTGCTGATGAACTGTGCCCACATAGCCCATGATTCAGTAGTCGGTGATCATTGTATTATCGGCGCCTATGTGGGATTGGCAGGGGAGGTGGTTGTCGACGACTGGGCCATCATTTCAGGCACTTCTGCGGTGCATCAGTTTGTGAAAATCGGATGTCACGCCATGATTGCCGGTGGGGCTTTGGTCAGAAAGGATGTCCCACCCTATATCAAGGCGGCCAGAGAACCGGTTTCCTATTTCGGGGTTAATGCTATCGGACTCAGGCGAAGAGGATTTTCTTCCGGGAAAATCAGTGAAATCCAGGATGTGTACAGGATTTTGTTTCAACGGGGATACAATAACACCAATGCCATAAACCATATCGAGACAGAAATACCTCCTTCAGCGGAGAAGGATAGAATTTTATCTTTTATAGCCCATTCGAAACGGGGTTTAATACGGGGGTATGATGGTTAACAAGGATATTTCTGCAAAGAAAAATCGGATTTGATGGATTAAATGATACCTTCCAGGTTGTGTTTCCTCAGATAATTGACAGTACCTATTTCATGCGCTTCCTTTTTGAAACTATTGGGCGTTCTTCCGAATTGTTTTTTAAAACATTTGGAGAAGTATTTCGGATCATTAAACCCAACCATGAAGGCGGCCTCTGAAATGTTATAGCCGTATTTGGCAATGACCACTGCTGCTTTTTTAAGCCGTAGCAGGCGAACGAAATCGATTAAACTGTGTCCGGTAAGTGCTTGGCACCTGCGATACAATGAAGAATAGCTCATATGGAGTGTATCCGCCAATTCTTCCATTTTGAAATTAGCATCTTCTATTCTGCTGTTGATGGCAGATACAAGATTCTCCAGAAATACATCTTCCTGGGATTTTTCCATTTTCACCTCCGGACGACCGATGACTTCTTTTTTGTATTTGGAAATAATATGCTCCCTTGAAGCAATGATGTTATAAATCTTCAGCAAGAGTTCGTGTGTGTTAAAAGGCTTGTTAATATATTCAATGGCACCCGATTTAAGTCCGGAGATTTTAGAATTGGTAGAGTTCTTTGCAGTTAATAGTATAACAGGGATATGTTTGGTCAAATGGTCTTTTTGAAGGAGTTTGCACATTTCAACACCATCCATTTTGGGCATCATGATGTCACTAAGGATAAGATCCGGTACGTTGCTTTTGGCATAATAAAACCCTACCTCCCCATTTTCAGCCAGTATGACGTTGTATCGGTCACTTAACAGATTTTTGAGAAAAGCCTGTAATTCATAATTGTCTTCAACCACCAGCACTGTTTTCTTATGTTCTTCCTGCACCCCGGATTGAACAGGCGCTTGCTGTTCGACTGCCGCCATACCTACAGCATTGTGGCCCGTCATGATTCGTTCGGATTCGGCATAAGCATCTTCGCCAATAGGGAGTGTGACCGTAATTGTTGTTCCTTCGTCGGAGGTAGAGTTTACTTCTATTTTTCCCCGGTGCAGGTCAATCAGTTCTTTGGTGAGCGCAAGGCCGATACCGGTACCCTTGGTTCTCTTGCCAGTGTCGGATTGGTAGAACAGTGTAAAGATATTTTCGAGCTCTTCTTTGGCAATCCCCGGACCGGAATCTGTAATTGAGATTTTGATGGAGTTTTTTGAGTTTACTGGTACGGCATTTAACTGAATATACCCTTCTTCCGGGGTAAACTTAAAGGCATTAGATAGCAGGTTGTAGATAACATGCTCAATTTTGTCCCGGTCGTACCAGGCTTCTGTGAGGTTTTTGGGACAATTGCTTAAAAAGTCAATATGTTTAAAACGTGCCTGTTCCTTAAAAGAAAGGGCGATATTTTTAAGGTCTTCATACAGATTATTTTTGGTCACCAATAACCTCAACCTGCCCAGCTCCCTGTTTCTGATCGTGGTAAGCTCACGAGCGATTTTCGAAAGACGTTTGACGTTGTTCGATATGATGTCCAGCCGTTGTTTTAGCAACAGGTTGCCATCATTTTCAGCCCGTTTCAACATATCCTCTATAGGTCCCAAAATAAGGGTGATCGGGGTCTGGACTTCGTGAGACATCTTTGCAAAAAAATTCATCTTTAATTCATAGAGTTCATTTTCCTTTTTGTGACTTATTTTTTCGGCAAATAACTTTTTCCTTATGGAATACCATCTTTTTACTGCATATGCCAGTAATCCTAAAACAAACAGGTATAACAGGTGTGCCAGCGGATTGTTCCACCAGGGTTGTGCTATTTCAATGACAATACTTTTTGCCGGAATATCCCAAATGCCCTTTTTGGAGCCCGCCCTCACCTGAAAAGTATAGCTGCCCGGTGGAATGTTGGTATAGGTCGCTACACGTGTGGTTTGTGTAGGTATCCACTCGTCATTAAACCCTTTCAACCTGTAAGCATAAAAATAATTTGAACTTAAAATGTTATCGATGGCTGAAAACCTGAACGAAAATGAGGACTGATCGAACTTTAATTTTAGGTCGTCAGCATTATAGACCCCCGAACTGATTTGGTCAGGAATCAAAGAACGCGCAGGGCGGTTTAAAATTTCAATGTCGTTGATATGTAACCTTGCCGAGGATTCTTTTTTATGTATTTTTTTTGGGTCAAAATAATTGAGACCTTTGACCCCTCCAAAATATAAAAGCCCTTTTTGATCTTTAAAAGCACTTCTTGGAAGAAAAAAATCGTCCTGGAATCCATCGGTTTTATAATAGGTTTTTATAACGGAGTCCTCATCATTTAAATGGACCAGCCCGTTGTTGGTACTTATCCAAATGTTGTATTTGTTCTCAACAAGTATGGATTGTGCGACGGTATTGTCTAAAAGCTCTGACAAATCATATGTTTTGTCAGCGATGTGGAATTTCGATAGTTTGCTTTGGGAATCGATTAACCATAAAGTCCCGTGACCGTCTGCCGCCATACTCTTGATTCCGTAAGTCTTATTGTATTCTGCCTTTTCGTCGCAGTAAGTGTGTCTTGTAAAAGATGAATTTTGAAGGACGCCCGGGTCTTCATTGAACTCAAACAGTCCTCCCTTGAAATAGCCGAGCCAGAGGTTACCTTTTTCATCTTCGATCATACTTTCCAATATTGGTCCCTTCAACCCATGCGTATTGTTTTCAAACGATGCCAGCATTTTTCGATCACTTGAATACACATTGAGTGAAATATTGGAACCGACCCACAACCGCTGCTTTGAATCCCTGAAGATAGTTCTGACATCCGTAGCCACCTGTTGTTTTGAATTCAATATCGGGATGTGTTTAAACTTGTCCTTTTGCAAATCATAATGCCACAGCCCATTTTTATACGTGCCGAACCATATATTTGACCGGTCATCTTCGGCGATAGATTGTACATAAAACCCTTTATTTAAGCCATCATGATCAAAATATTGAGTTTCGGTAGAGGTGCCATCTGCGCTGGTGATGACTCTTGTGAGCCCTGAACCGTCAGTACCGATCCACAGCTCACCATTCAAATCTTTGTGAACGGACAGTACCCTTGAAGGGGTATTACTGGCGGAACCTTCATGATAGGCCACATTACTATCGAGGTTGGGCAAAATGTTTATGTTTCCATAATTTGTCAGTATCCACATGTTGTTGTGGCTATCTTCATTGATGTCCATGATGGTGTTGCTGCTCAAAGAGAATCTATTATTAGCATGGTGAGTAAACAGTTGAATCTGTCCATCATCAGGATTAACCTTATACAAACCTCCTCCATCGGTACCTCCCCAGATTACCCCCTGGCTATCACAATACAAGACGAGAAACAATTCGTTGGTAATATTGTAACGGTTACTACTAAAAATTAAGTCCTCTATAAACTGCCTGCTTTCAGGGGCATATACATACAGGCCAAAATTTTCAGTGCCTATCCAAAGATGTCCTTTTTTGTCAAATGTGATAACCAGTGATCCCGGATAATCTGTAAATGGACCACGGACTTCACCAATTTCCCCCGTATTCAAAGCATAAACAAAGACTTTTCCATTATTGGTACTTACATACAATTCATTTGAGCTACTTAACGCAATGCTTTGTATTTCCGTAAGGTTGGCGTCGACACCGTCGATAGTTGTAACACTGTCGATTTTTGACTCACCATATCTATATATCGTTCCCTTGTTGGTACTGAGCCATATGCCGTTTGCTGTGGTGTGGATCGTAGAAATCCCGGTTTTTAATGGTGGTATTATTTCTTCAAACCGTCCGGCTGTGTTGCGCCTCGAAACCATACCCTGGTAGGATAAAAACCAAATATTTTTGTTATGGTCGAGCATCATTTTTTTGATGCCATCACCGCGTTTCGTTCCCGGGAAAACCTTGTGTGTAGGAGTTAATATAAAGTTGTACCCATTGTATACATAAACTCCTGAACTCTGCGCCATCCAGATTTGTCCGAGGAATCCTTCCACACTAACAAATGGGGCAATGGTTTTCCCATTGTACGTGGGCACAATGTGCATAAAATTGGGTGAATCCTGCCCGATCAATAACAATGGATAAAACAAGAAGCAACCCACCAGTACGGAATGTTTCATGGAATTCATTTAAAATCTTTGTATGCCGTTACCCCAATGGCCCCTTCATGGGTAAAGATCCGCATAAAACTAAACCTGCTTTTTAAAAACAGCCCGGTTACAAAGATATCAATAAAATTTATTCTTAATGATCGGGATCCCATACCGGTCAAGGTATGTAAATTCGGCAAAAAGGGGTATAAAATTGTCATCGGGTGAAATTCCTTTAAAAAATCCACATAATCGCTTAAAACGTCAACCTTCTTTTAAAGTGAATGTGTCATTTTTAATCACTGATGAAAAATAACAGGATGTTCATTTTTAAATCCATTGACTATTCCCAATGAGCGACACTACCAGAAGAAATTTTATAAAACAAACAGCCATAGCAGGTGCAGGTATTTCGGTATCACCTATGTTTACCTACGGATTCAGTAGAAAACCAGACCAGTTAAGAGTCGGCATTATCGGCGTGGGGCTTCGAGGTACGAATCACCTGAATAACCTGCTACTGAGAGATGATGTCGTCATCAGGGCAATTTGCGACATAGACCCCGGGAGAATCTCGATCGGGCTAAAAAAAATTGCTGAATCAGGACACAAAAAGCCCAGCGTTTTCAGTGCCGGAGCATACGACTATAGAAACCTGCTGGCTTTGAGTGATGTGGATGCTGTCATCATAGCCACCCCATGGCTATGGCACACACGCATGGCCAAAGATGCCATGCTGGCAGGGAAATATACAGGCCTGGAAGTATCTGCTGCCAACACGCTGGAAGAATGTTGGGATCTGGTAAATACGCATGAACAAACAGGGACGCACCTGATGATTTTGGAGAACGTGAATTATAGAAGGGATGTCCTTGCCGTACTGAACATGGTAAGGGCGGGTGTTTTCGGGGAACTCTTACATTTCAGGTGTGGCTATCAGCACGACTTGAGAGGAGTCAAGTTAAATGATGGTAAAAGTGCCTATGGCAGTGGGGTAGAGTTTGGTGAAAAAGGCATCTCCGAATCCAGATGGCGTACCAGGCATTCTTTGTTGCGAAATGCCGATGTTTATCCAACGCACGGATTAGGCCCTGTTGCTGCCATGGCTGACATCAACAGAGGCAATAGGTTTGTTTCGCTGACTTCACATGCCTCCAAAGCGTTGGGTTTACATGATTACATCATCAACCACTCTAAGGGTGGGGCAGATCATCCTAATGCCCAATTAAAATGGAAACAGGGTGATGTTATCACTACCACTATTGAAACAACACATGGAGAAACCATCATTGTTACCCTCGATTGCAATTTGCCCAGACCCTATTCATTGGGATTCCGGGTGCAGGGAGTCAATGGATTATGGGAAGTGGACGGCAACAGGATTTACATCGAGGGAAAATCAAAACCTCATCAATGGGATACAGCCGATAAGTGGTTGCAGCAATATGACCACCCATTATGGCAAAGATATGGCGCGCTTGCTACAGGAGCAGGTCACGGTGGTATGGACTTCTTTGTACTTAACGCATTTGTGGAATCCGCAAAACAGAACATTGCCCCACCAATGGATGCATATGATGCCGCAGCCTGGAGTGCTGTTACCCCCTTGTCAGAAATGTCAATTGAAAACAACGGCGAACCCCAGTACTTCCCTGATTTTACAAGGGGGAAATGGATAACAAGAAAACAGTATGAGTGGATAAAAGATAGTTTTTGAGATATAATGGAAACTAGCCGAAGACATGAAAAAGGCTATCGACCTCTCAGCCGCAAACTAGTATTAATCTAAATTAAATCAATGAAACAACTATTTACAAAAGGATTATTTTCACTTATGTTGATAACTGCTTACTCATTGCAGGCTCAACAAATCAACATAACAGGCATAGTTACAGATGCTGAAACAGGCGCCCCGCTTCCGGGGGTAAATGTAATTCAAAAAAACACAACCAATGGCGTAGCCACAGATGCCGACGGCAAATACACGATAAGTGTGACCGGCGGTTCGGTTTTAGTGTTTCGTTCGCTGGGATATGTATCCCGGGAAGTTCCGGTTAATGGCCAAACCGTTATCAATATATTACTCTCTGAGGATATTGCTAAACTGGAGGAGATTGTGGTGGTGGCCTATAGTACCCAAACCAGGGAAGAGATTACCTCCTCGGTGGCCACCGTAAGCGCCGAAAGACTAACCGACATCACCACTCCCGATGTTTCGTCCATGCTACAGGGAAAAGCTGCAGGTGTGCAGATCGCACCGACAAGCGGTGCCCCCGGAGGAGTTCCCGAAATTTTGATAAGAGGGGCAGCTTCTCTGAACGGAAGTGTGGTTCCGCTCTGGGTTGTGGATGGGGTCATTCAACACACCACGCCTGTTTTGAATCCGAATGACGTAGCATCTATTTCGGTGTTAAAGGATGCATCCGCAACTTCTCTTTATGGTTCCAGAGGCGCCAATGGGGTAGTTATCGTAACAACAAAACGAGGCACGGCAGGTAAGAGCGAGATCACGTTCAGCACAAGATTTGGGGTAAATGAATTCAATGACGGTAATTTTGAGGTAATGAATGCTCAGCAACTGTATGATTACCATGAGCTTTTCAATAACTCTCAACCCTGGTTCAGTGAGGAACTGTTGGCGAGGGATTATGATTGGATAGAAGGAGGCACCCAAACAGGTATCGTCCAGGATCATAACATTTCGTTTACCAGTGGAACCGAGAAGCTGAGTTTATTTATGAATGGTGGGTACTACACTGAGTCAGGAACCATCAAAGGAAATGATTTGGATCGTTATACGCTTCGTATGAACCTGGATTATCAAATAACAGATAAACTAAAGCTCATGCCGAAACTATCATTTAGTTTTGATGAAAGGGATCGTCAGGCAGAGCATCCCAGGTACGAATTATATCTTAATTTGCCCTGGGATCTGCCTTTCGATGAAGACGGAAATGCGATCAATGCACAGGAGTCTCCCACCTGGATAGGCAGGGACCAGCGTAACTATTTTTACGATCTTCAGTGGAATTACACATCCAGCAAAACCTTTAACATGAGTGGCAATTTTGATTTCGAGTATCAATTACTGCCGGATTTGCTTTTTAGGTCTATCAACAATTTCACCTTGTACGATTTTGACCGGAAGATTTATACCGACCCGAGATCCATTTCAGGAGAGGCCACTCGGGGTAGTTTAAATGATTTTACCGCGAGAAGACTTACCCGGTTAGCCACACAGATGTTACAGTACTCCCGTGAATTCGGAGCGCATCAGGTATCGGTACTGGCGGGCTTTGAATATAATGATTATGAATACGAAGACCTCGGCGCAACCGGGCAGGGCTTTATTGCAGGCGGTGAAATCCTGAATATTACCACAACACCGGGTGGGATCAGTGGTTTTCAAAATGATTACGCACTGCAATCATTTTTTCTGGCAACAGATTATTCATACAGCAACAAATATTTCGCCAAAGCATCCATCCGGAGGGACGGCGCCTCCAATTTCGGGCCTGACAGCCGGTATGGAATTTTCTTTGCCCTGGGCGCCGGATGGAATATTCATCACGAGGATTTTTTCAATAGCAGCGCTGTTAACGAACTTAAACTGCGGGTTAGCTATGGTTCTGTCGGTAACAGACCTTCATCGCTGTACCCTTACCAGGGAACATACCGGTTAAACACACAATATGATGCCATACCTGCCGCTGTTTTAGATCAATTCGGGAACCCGGATCTTGGCTGGGAAAAATCATTTGAAACCAATATTGCCATAGACACCAGAATTTTCGACCGGGTGAATGCTACTTTCGAATACTATAACAAAAATACTTCAGATCTGCTTTATTTTGTTAATTTGCCCGATATCACCGGCTTTAGTGGTTTTTGGGAAAATGTCGGTGGTTTGAAAAATACGGGATTTGAGGTTACCCTGAATGCTGACATCATCCGGAGCAATACTTTTAATTGGTTTGCCGGCTTTAACATCGGTATCAACAGAAATGAGATTACGGAGTTGTTTGATGGCCAAACGGAGATACCCAGAGGATCAAAAATATTTAGTGTGGGTGATGATTCCAACTCCTGGTATACACGCAAATGGCTGGGCGTAGATCCTGAAACCGGTGACCCGTTGTGGGAAGTAGTAGATCCGGATACAGGGGAAATCACCCAAACCAACAACTGGAATGAAGCAACGCTGCAGATAATTGAAAGCTCGACGCCTGATTTCATAGGAGGTTTTAATACCGGGTTGAGTTACAAAAACCTGTCATTGAATGCCAGTTTTAATTTTTCAAAAGGAGGGTATATTTACAATGCCTCCAGGGAACTGTTTGATTCCGATGGTTTTTACCCCACATTTAACCAACAGGTTTTAGCCGACGGATGGTCCAGGTGGACCAACCCGGGTGATCATGCCACACATCCCAGAGCAGTAGAAGGCGGTAATAACAACTCTAACAAGCCCTCTTCCCGTTACCTGGAGGAAGCAAGTTATATCAGGATGCAGAATATCACCCTTGCCTACACCTTACCGGCAAATGTTTTGAATAACCTGGGAATCAGCAATGCCAAAATCTATTTGTCCGGTGACAACCTCTTGACCATTACCGATTTTTCGGGCGTAGATCCTGCGATCACCGGCGATCCTAACGACGAACAAGGAGGATTATCGGGAAGGGCTGATTTAAGCTATCCGATCCCAAGGAGATATGTTTTGGGAATTAATCTGTCATTTTAACGAAAAATGAATCATACAAAATGAAAAAGCTGTTAACAATATTACCAATCGTTGTTTTATTGGCTGTCTCATGCGACCTGGACCGCGATCCGTACAACCAGATTTCAGTTGATGAGTTATTCTCCGATCCAGGTTCCATAGAAACTGCTACGTTGGGAAACTACGCTTTACTCAAAGGTGATATAGGCTTCAACGGATGGATCGACGATTTGCACAGAATATCTGAGTACCCCGGCGACAATGTGGCATTAAGTGGCGGTACGTCCGACAATCTTTTCTTTCTATATAATTACCAGGCCATTACCACAAACTCCAGGGTGGACCGTTTTTGGAGAAATTCCTATAAAATCATCGTAGGCTGCAACCTTATGATCGAAAAGATCCGGGAAGGGGACTCGCCCGAAACGGACCAGTTACTCGGAGAGAATTACTACCTGAGGGCATTGGTATTTTTTCAGATGGGAAATGTGTTCGGCCGGCCTTATAACCAGGGAGCGTCAAACCTTTCTATTCCTGTAAAACTGTCCTCAGAAACCGATGACAGGCCGGATAGAAACACCGTTCAGGAAGTGTACGACCAGGTCATCGGTGATTTACAAAAAGCCGAGTCTTTGATGACCATCAACAAGGGAGCTTCTTTTGCCTCAAAAGAGGCGGCGCAGGCGCTACTGGCAAGGGTTTACTTGTATATGGAAGACAATGATAATGCTGAAACATATGCTGACCTTGTGATCAATTCGGGTGCATACAGCTTGTTGTCCACAGATCGTTTTTCTGTAATGAACACGCTGGCCCCAACGGAAAATGAAGAGGCTATTTTCAGTGTGACATTAAATTCCGAATCTGATCTTTTGGCGCCTGGTGACAACTGGTTTACGATTGGATCATTTTATGCCACGATAGATGGTGTTGGCTGGGGTGAGATGCATGCTTCGCGGTCGTACCTCGAACTGATCAATAAAAATGAAGAAGACGCCAGAAGAAACTTTATCGACCCCGACTACCTGCTTGATGAAAATGGCGAGCCTATTCCCGTGGTATACTGGGTCAATGACGATTACCGCTACGAATTCAGAACAATCACGGAAACCGGCGTGGAAACAACGTTTGAAGATAATGGTGTTACCTACACGGTGGAGTCCGAAGAAGTGGATGGCAGGACCTTATACTTCTTCAACGGACCCAACGGGAGACAGGATGTTACCAAAGGGTTTGATTTGCAAAAGCGTAACGGCTATCCGAAATTCTATATACTCAAAGCTTCCCTGCAGCAAAACAATTTGCACCTGTGGTCCCCGACAGTTTCCCGTTTGGCTGAGATGTATCTGATAAAAGCCGAGGCCTTTGCCAAGAAAGGTATGGATCAGGAGGCACTTGACAATGTGAATATTATACGGCTAAGAGCAGGCATTCCAACCTATTCCCCGGGTGATATCCCCTCGGGAAAAACGGTGCTGGATATTGTTCTGGAGGAACGCAGGCTGGAGCTGGCTTACGAAGGCCATCGTAAATTCGACGTATTCAGGAATGGACGCACCATGGACCGCCGGTATCCGGGAACACATTTAAATGGCACCAATGCGCTCTCTGAAATACCGCCGAATCACCCGAGAGTAGTTGAATTTATTCCGGAGCAACAGATCATTTTGCAACCTTCCTTGCAACAAAATGATTAAAGTAATACTTTAAAGGGTCTCCCCAAGGAGACCCTTTGTTTTAATTATAAAAACCAACCACATTCATCATTAAAATATACACTGTGATTACCAGGTTCAATTCTTGTTTTCCATTGGAAAGCTTTCCGTATCTAAGCATAATACCGGTTTTGATCCTGGTAAGCCTTGTGTCTTGCAACAAAAGCATAGATGATTTGCCTTCAGATAAGCTCTTTACCGAAATTCCGGCAGATATAACGCATGTTACTTTTGAAAACAAGATTCCGGAATCTGAAAAATTGCATTACTATAAATACTTATATATCTACATCGGAGGCGGTGTTGCGGCAGCAGATTTTAATAACGATGGACGCGTTGATCTTTTCTTTACCTCCAATATTTATCACAACAAGTTATTTCTAAATAAGGGAAACTTTGTGTTCGAGGATATTACGTTGGGGGCTGGCATCACCAAAAGAGTCGGATTTGATACTGGTGTGGCTATTGCAGATGTCAACAATGATGGTTTTCTGGACATCTATATTTGCCGGGCAGGTTGGTTCAAAGGTGATAAGAGGTTGGCCAACATGCTGTATATCAATAACGGTGATCTGACATTTTCGGAGAGAGCGTCAGCATTTGGTCTGGCAGATCCCAACCGATCCATCGCTGCTACTTTTTTTGATTATGACAAAGATGGCGATCTCGATCTCTACATAGCCAATGCACCGGCTAATTTTGAATTGTCTTCAAAAGTGCTCCGGTTACAAAATGTGCAACAGGATCCTAAAACGCTTTTGTTTAAAGGCAGTGATAAACTCTACCGAAACAATGGCGAGGGCCACTTCACCGATGTATCGACAGAGGCCGGAATTCTACCTGACCTTGGCTTTGGATTGCATCCGCAGGTAGGTGACCTGAATGGTGACGGTTGGCCGGACTTATATGTCTCCAATGACTTTATCGGGCCGGACTTTGCTTACATAAACAACCATGACGGTACCTTCTCCCAGGGCCGGAATGAACTTTTTAAACACATTTCCTATTACAGCATGGGAAGTGACATCGGTGATATAAATAATGACGGTTTAAACGATCTGGTAGTGCTGGATATGAATCCTGAGGATTATGTCAGATCAAAAACAACCATGGCCATGATGCCTATTGACAGGTTTTATGACATGGTAAAAAACGATCACCACCATCAGTACATGCACAATGTACTGCAATTGAACAATGGCAATGGCACTTTTAGTGAAATAGGTTACTTTTCGGGTATTGCCAAGACCGATTGGAGCTGGGCGGTTCTGCTGGCAGATTTTGATCTGGATGGCTACAATGACATGTATGTTACCAATGGTATTTACAGGGATGTAGTAGACAGGGACGCCAATAACAAAATCGATGCGTACATCAAAGCCCATAAAAATTCCCTGACCGAGAAGGATTTTTTCAATTTTACGCAAACACTCCCACAACAAAAGCTAACCAACTATTTTTTCAGGAATACAGGCAATCTGACATTTGACAATGCCACCCTGGAGTGGGCCAGTGAAAAGCCCACATTTTCCAATGGAGCGGTTTATGCCGATTTGGATAACGATGGTGATCTTGATCTGGTGGTTAATAACATTGATGAAAATGCCACAATTTTAAGGAATAATGCCAGGGAGTTAACCGGGAAAAACTATCTTCAACTTCAATTCAGAGGAAGTGAAAAAAACATTTTCGGGGTTGGAACCAGGGTAAAACTTTACGAGGGTATTGACAAAACTCAGGTCAGGGAGCTTATTAATACAAGAGGTTATCTATCTTCGGTTCCGAACAAATTGACTTTTGGCCTTGGCATTGAGGAGGCGGTGGATAGTATAGAAATCATATGGCCTGACGGGAAATATCAAATTTTAAAAAATGTAAAGGCCAATCAGACTTTGACAATTGATTATAAAGATCATCAAACAGGGATTTTTACAGCGGCAAAGTCCAATAAGGGCGTTCTTTTCAACCAGCAACCCATCGATATGTATCACAGAGAACTTCCATTCAATGATTTTGAAAAACAACTGCTCCTGCCGCACAAACTTTCCCAGACGGGTCCTGCGCTGGCCAAAGCAGATATTAACAATGACGGACTTGCAGACATTTTCATTGGCGGGGCGCATAACTTTCCGGGACAACTCTTTATTGCCCGGGACGATGGCACTTTCAGGACTGTGGTGATAGAAGATTTTGAAAAAGACAAAGCCTTTGAGGATGTTGCGGCCTGCTTTTTCGATTGTGACAAGGATGGCGATCCGGATTTATATGTGGTAAGTGGCAGTTATGAGTTTGAGGAAGGCTCATCCTTACTGCAGGACAGGCTTTATCTCAATAATGGAAAAGGGGATTTTTTCCGGTCAACATCCCAACTCCCCGACCTCAGGACGGCAGGTGGCGTAGTTACTGCCGCTGACTATGACCAGGACGGGGACATGGATCTGTTTATTGGAGGCCGGGTAATTCCGGGAAAATACCCTTATCCGCCTAAAAGCTATCTTTTGGTTAACGAAAAGGGAAATTTTGCAGACCAGACAGCAACATACGCTCCGCAGTTGGAAAGGGCTGGCATGATAACGACCGCACATTGGAAGGACATGGATAATGACGGTGACCCGGATCTGGTGATAGCCGGTGAATGGATGGGCATTGAAATCTTAACAAACAACAATGGCAGATTATCGGGTATCGGAAATTATGAGGACTTATCCTCAGCCAAAGGATGGTGGAATGCACTATTGATCGATGATATAGACGGCGACGGGGATCATGACCTCATCGCAGGCAACCTGGGATTGAATTATAAATTTCACGCATCGGAAGAAAAACCTTTTCACATCTACACCCACGATTTTGATGACAATGGTATAGAAGATATTGTTTTGGCTAAATACTACCGGGCGAGGCAGGTACCGGTGAGGGGTAAATCGTGTACATCCCAGCAAATGCCTTTTCTGAAAGAAAAGTTTGAAAAATATGCTGATTTCGCCAATGCCGATCTCAAGGGAATTTTTGGAGCCAATATCGAGTCCTCCCTTCATTATGAAGCCACGGAATTTAGATCAGGGGTTTTTGTAAATGAAGGCCGGGGGCGATTTGCGTTTTCACCTTTTCCGAATCATGCCCAGCTTGCCCCTGTAAACACTATTTTGTACGAGGATTTTGATAATGATGGCATAAATGATCTGTTAATGGCCGGCAATAACCATCAGCCGGAGGTAGAGACTACCAGGTCAGATGCCGGGACCGGTATCTTTCTCAAAGGTATTTCAGGAGGTACTTTTGAATATGTTGACAACACAAAAACCGGGTTTTATGCTGATAAGGATGTGAGAGGGGCACTTTTGCTGCAATCGGGTTTGAAGAAAAAAGTATTTATCGGCAACAACAATGATAAACATCAATTATTCTCTACTGAAAATTGAAATTTTAAAAGAAGCAAGGAAAATCAATTGAGGAACAGTAAATCGGCGATCCGTAAAAAACCGGGTCAGTTACTAAAAAAAATATCATGATGATGCCAATTCACCGGTTAAAAATAGCAAGCGTTTTTTTCTTTTTTCTTTTGGGGGGTATTACCTCTTCGTGCGGTTCAGGTGAGTTTTTAAATCGGGGAAATATGAAGCAGGATAACAATCAAAAACTTGATTTCTCCTATCACATTCCGTCAGGAGGTAACAGTTGGGTAGTGAGTGATCTCGCACAAAATGAACACATGATCTCTGCAGACGGCGTTCACAACTGGACAGACCTCGATAGTGTGATCCGAACCTGGTTCAAAACCAGTGCGGCAGGAAAAATCTTTGTGGGATTGAACATGAAGTCCCCTGACGGAAAATCCGTGATCAAAGTGACGGTGGGCAAAGAAAGCAAGGAAAAGCAAATAATTAACACAGCCTATGAAAACGTTGAAATAGGGGAGTTCCATATAGAAAAGCCGGGTTATCATTACATTGAAATTCAAGGGGTAAAGAAATCTTCATCCAGTGTAGGTAATGTGAAAGCAGTGCTCATTGGAGGGCCGGCTACACAGGGTGAAGTCACCTGCGTAAAAGATGATTTTTATTTTGGACGAAGGGGGCCATCGGTGCATCTAAGTTATGAAACGCCCCTGAACAAGGAAATTGTTTGGTTCTACAATGAAATTACCGTAGAAGAGAACGAAGATGTAACAGGCTCATTTTTCATGGCTAATGGCTTTTCGGAAGGGTATTTTGGTATGCAGGTAAACTCAGAATCTGAAAGAAGGGTGCTTTTTTCCGTTTGGAGTCCTTATGAAACCCAGGATCCCAACGAAATTCCGGATGACTACAAAATTATACTCCTGGACAAGGGGCAGGGGGTTACCGCCGGGGAGTTTGGAAATGAGGGGTCGGGAGGGCAGAGCTATAAGGTTTTTAACTGGAAAGCGGGGACCACTTACAGGTTTTTATTGAAGGGTGAACCCTCTGAAAACAATTCAACGGATTTCACAGCTTACTTTTATGCGCCGGAAGAAAATAAATGGCAACTGATTGCATGCTTCAGAAGACCTTATACCAATACCTATCTCACACGGCTGCATTCCTTTCTGGAAAACTTCAAAACCGAAACCGGATTTATCTCCAGAACAGGAAAATATTCAAATCAATGGGCATACGATAAGCAAGGCAACTGGCATGAACTGACAAAAGCCAGCTTCACGGCTGATGCTACGGCAAGAAAAGGAGCACGTCTGGATTATTCGGGTGGGGCGGAAGGAAACGTTTTCTTTATGAAAAACTGTGGCTTCTTCGATGAAACTACGGCCATGGATAGTAATCATCGAAGGGCAGCCAATAATATTGCACCGAATATAGATTTTTCTGAACTGGAAACCCCTCAGCCTGGAAAGGCCAAGTGACAACCCTCCTTCCTTGGTGGGCAGAAAATTTGTTATCTACACTTTAACTGATATAAAAAAGGCAGATTAATCTGACGACATTGTTATTAACGCCCCCAATACCTTGCCCGTGCCTTTTTCTTCTCAGTATTGGGGGCTGAACATCTATATTTCCTGAAGTCTACGCAACCTAACCCGTCTTATTTGCTCATATAACCAGATAAGCAAAATGCTAATCCCAAACACAGGAAGCAAGACACCGAGCGAAACTACCAGGAAATAAATTCCTGTGGTAACCTTGTAGCTGTTGCTGTTGGGCAACCCCCATGACCCTGGCTTTTTTCGCATAAAGTAAGAAACGATGGCAAACAGGCTTAATGACATCAATGCTATGGCTGTAACCATCACAAGCAACCAGTTCCAAAGCCCAAATTCACCCTGATGGAAAGCCATGGCCCACATTCTCCCTCGCATCAATACGCCCACATCTTCCCATTGATGTGCCAACAACTGATGACCTGAATACTGGTCGAAGTGTATCATGACTTGTGAAGATAAATCCTTGCTGTTCATGTTGGATATACTGAATACTCCCTTTTCTGATTGCGGCAAGGTAATAGTTACCTCGCCGGGAAGGTCCAGTTCCCGGGCTTTCGCTACCATCACGTCCAGCGGAACAGGCGCGTCTTCAATAACGTTCGAGGTTAAACCTCTGGCCTGCCATGTAGCAGGGTAACCGGTGTTGGTTTGTTTTTGTACCCACTTAAACATGTCTCCGAATACATCCGTCCAGGGAAGTCCTCCCGCCAGAATAACCAGTAGGATAAACGAAAACCAAAACCCGGAGACCATATGCATATCCCGGTACATCGTCCTTCTCGGGCCATGAATTCTGATCGTCCACAATTTTTTGACGTCCTTCCATTTCCTTGGCCAGAACAGAAACAGCCCCGTTAAGATCAGTACGATCATCCAGCTACCGACCAACTCTACCAGCTTGGTGCCAAAACTTCCCATAAGTAGCTCTCCATGCAACTTGCGCACCTTGTACATATCTGTCTCTTTGATGGTAATGCTACCGGTGACATCTCCTGTATAAGGATTGACATAAAGGCTTGATTTATTGGAAAACCTTCCCCACACAAACTCAGTAGCCTGATCCGGATAGTGAGGTACCACCATGGCTGTGGGCCTGCGGCCCCATTGCTTTGAGGCGGTTTCTAATTGATCCTGGTAAGAAATTTCCTGTTCACCGACAGAAACCTCCTTTACGGATCGATAAACAGGTTTTTCATAATTGTCCTTAAAAAGATAAATGATGCCTGTCGATGCCAGGATGAAAATGACGGGAAACGATACCAATCCTCCGATAAAGTGCCACTTCCATATCCAGTTATGTGCTTTAGTTCCCATTTGATTGGCTATTAATTGTTATTGAAATTGTAGGCGAGGCCGATTTGATAGGTTCTTGGAATGCCAGGTATGAAAGTAGTACCGAATCTTGAAGTGTTGACCCTTGGCGACCAGAGTTCATCGGTCAGATTCAGGATGCTGACAGACAAATCAAATCCTTTATACCTGTATCCTGTTCTGAGGTTCAACAGGCTGAAACCTTCATATTCCTGGGTATTTCCGTTATCTGTCCAGTAAGGGCCCAGGTATTGATTCTCCAGAGACAGGCGCAGGCCCTTGGCAAAAACCGGGCGATAGGTTACCTCCCAGTTGAACTGCACATTGGCGCCCTGCGCCATTTCATTGCCATTGAATTCTGTGCCGTTTTCTACATAGTCGATGAACTCATGCCGCGCGAAAGTGCCGCTCCACCTGAACTGAATTTGGCTGGCATAGGTCAGGTTGAGCATATATTCAATCCCTTGCGAGCGGGTTTCACCGGCATTTTGATTTTCGTGTGTCCCGTCATCCAACTGTACGCTAATAATCTGATTGGTGCCATTTACTGTGTAAAAAGCGGCATTGGCGTAACCCTGGATCTGATCGTCGATGGTAAAAGAATACCAGCCTCCGGCTTCATAGTTATTATAGACAGAGGGGTCGAGCACGGGTATCTGTACACCACGGTACAGCTCGCCTACCTGCGGAGGGACGAAACCCTGTGCGAAATTGGCATAAACCCCGCGGTTTTTACCAAAATCGTAGGTCAGTCCGATTTTTGGGGTAAAAGCATCAAACGTGTTGGTGGCATTTGGCGAGCCTGAAAAGGAGGAGGGGGGGAGGAAGTTCCTGTGCTTATAGTTGAAACGGTCATAACGCAAAGAAGCTGAGAGCCTTAGTTTTTCTACCGGAGAAATCTGAAAAGTCGCATAAGTACCCAGGTTTGTCAGTATGATCTCATTGTTGGTTAGTGCTGAATCAGGCGCTACAAATCCAACATTGATCCCTTGTTCATTTTGGGTAACGAGGATGTAATCTTCAAAAAAATCCGTAGGACTGCGGTCGGCCGAAATACCGCCGATTATTTTCGCATTCATGTCCGGTAACTGGTAGGTATGTTGGACGATTCCACCAACACTTGTGAACGTACGTTCGTTTATTGTTCCTGAGGTAATGCCTGTATTACGGTCCGTTCGTATGCGAAAAGAAGGAATTTGCCCAATGGCATTATCCCGGAAGAATATTCTGGCAGTAGTGCTGCCGGCACGGGCCCAATCGTGGTTAAGGGTGGATTGAATCCGCAAAGCACTTACTGTTCGCTCGGTAAACGTTTGGATGCTGGTCAGGTCTTGTCCAAAAAATGCAGTACTGTCCAGGCTTCCGGTCATGTCTGTATCCAGGTCGGCATAGGTCAGGGAGAAATTCAGATCGGTTTTTGAAGAAAGTGCGTGAGTGACTTTAACCGTGGCCGCATACTTGTCCATATCGCTATGTTCGAAAAATCCATCCCTTCTTCTGGCATAATAACCGCCAACGAATACCCCGGTTTTTCCAAAGGTATTGCCTACCCTGAAGTCCGTTCTGGCAAGTCCGTTACTGTTCGCCCGTACGGCTACTCTTCCGCTAAGATTAAGTGACGGGCCCTGCGTAATTACATTAATTACACCACCAATCGCTTCTGCACCGTAGGTAGATGACGCGGGCCCACGGATTATTTCAATGCTGCGAATGGCGCCCTGATTCAGCTCGTTCATGGCATTGTGGTTAAATACGCCGGTAGGCCTGGTGGGTAGCCCGTCTTCCAAAAAAAGGAATAGTCCTTTGGTGGAAATAGGCTGCCTGATACTGGTCATATGTTGTTCATTGGCCAGGTCCGCGACAAATACACCCGGTATTTTATTGAGTACCTGATCTAATGTATTAGGTGCGGTTTCTTCCATTACTTTTGATGAAATTGTCGATATAGCAGCCGGCACTTCCGATCGCAGCTCTTTTTCCCGGTTGGCAGAAACGATTACCTGTTCCAGCGAACTGGTCGACGCTTCCAGGCCTACTTCGATTACTTCACTAAAGTCAAAAATTTCCACTGTTTGATAACCGATGTACCGGATTTCCAATTTGGATGTATGGTCCGGCAGGTCAAGGGTGAATTTACCCAGGGAATTAGTCACAGTCCCGTAGGTGATTCCAGGCGTAACCACCTCGGCACCTGCCAAAGGTTCGCCGGTTTGCTTGTCAAAAACGACTCCGTTTACCTTTTGCTGAGCTAGTGCAGGCATTATGGAACACAGAATGCCTTGCATTAAAAACAAATATTTTAATAGATAGGGTTTCATTACCATGATTTTATGGAAACGTGTAATTACACTGGAACGCAGGTGTACCCACACCTGATGATATCGATTCCAATGCGGCACAGGTTTCCGAATTTTTAAATAAGCCGAAGCAATAAAGCTTTAAGACCTGATGGCTTTTCTACTTTAAAGTATAAATTGAATATAATCATATAAAACTCTGAAAAAGAGCATTATAAGATATTCAGGTGGATAGGTGGTTTAGCTTGGGAGGGTGAAAAATTTCATGGCAAAAAGATGAGGGCAACAGAAATTCTGAAAACAAGTGGTACGTTATTTTGGCTTCAGAAGCTGAATTCGAAAGCCCTACTGATGTACATTCCTGTAAAAAAAATGAGATCTCTAAAAGCCTCCCTGGTGTATTTGATTCGTTATCCTGCTGCCGGGCGGCTTTTTCCAACTGCAGATCCAAATAACATTTACCTCCGCAAACGGTCACGGGTTTATCGCGGTTGATACAAAGTATTTCGGCGATGTATTCCTTTCTCAGGTTGAAATCCAGATAAACGATTGGCATAACCAATGCACTTCCTAATACGCTTAGGATGATCAGGGAAATGATGAAGTTCCTGATGATGTACATAACGCAAACTTATATCAGCGCAGCGTAAAAACCAAGTAATATACCCGGATGATTTCATTTTCTATAGCTGTATCCAAAAGCAGGTATCAAATATTTTCTCAGGATTTTAAATGGGGGCCTGCGCGTCACGTAATTGCCACCGGTGAAAACAACCACTGCATTTAGTTCCGGCAGCACCATGATATGTTGCCCACCCCAACCTGAAGCAGCATACATATGTATCTTCTCTCCGGATTTTGAAAATGTTTTTGTCCACCATGAATAGGAATACCCGTTTCTCCCTGAATCTTCACCCGGGATATTAATCCCATGATTGTCCCCGAATGCAGTGGCACTTTTATTCACCCAGGGTTCGGATATAATCTGCTTTCCCTTCCAAACTCCCTTGTTTAGAAATGTCGCCCCTATTTTAACCATCGCTCTCGGTGTGATCTTTAAACCTCCTGCCGCTTCAATCACACCATTTTCAAATTTCAGGTCCCAGTTAAAAGAGTCGATAGCCAGGGGTTCAAACAAATATTTTCCGGAAAATTCCTCAATATCCATTTGTGCAGCGTTTTTAAGGATTTCGCCCAAAACTATTGTTCCACCCCCCGAATAGGTAAAGCTTGTGCCTAGTTTATCTACCAGAGGTTTTTCCAAAACACAAGCAACCGGATCACGACAGGAGGGAAGCCACAAATCAACAATATCATTTGCCTGACTGCTATAAGGAGCTGACCACTCATGCCATTCCAGTCCGGAGGTCATGGTTAGCAGATGTTCGATGGTGATTTTTTCTTTTCCACCGGTGCCCAGGTGCCGATGTTGTGGTAAATAATCAAAGATGGATTGTTGAACACTTTCAATAAAACCTTTATCCACAGCAATACCGATGCAGGCCGATGTTATGCTTTTGGTGGCAGACATGATGCTATGTGGCATATCCCTTTTCCAGTTGACCGGATTACCATGATGATACGCTCCGTCCCATTGGTATTGATGCCCTTCGAAATATCCTTCAAATACCAGCTTATTGTGCCTGAAAATCAGCATGGCATGCACTTCTTTAAACCGCCCTCCCTGTATGCTGTTTGCTGCCTTTGCTATCAACTTTTCGTTCATGTTTACCTCATCCGGAGTGCCTACATCGAGTCCGTCATCAATCCGCTCAGGGGGAAGATAGTTGTATTGACCTGAGGTGCCGGTTTGACAACCGGCCGCATGTAATAACAAAAAGATTGCAATGACGAGGGCCCGGTTTTTCATATGGAATCAATATATGAATTAATTCACATATTGATTCCATTTTATACCAAAAAATATAAAGTAACCTACCACTCATACACCACATCCAGCGCAGGGTTTAACGCATCGTTTCCATTATCAGAAGCGTAAAAAGATATGGCTGTACTCTCTCGTCTATTTTCTGCATCAAGTGAAATTAAAACCAACAGCTACCGCCAAAGGAGTTGAGTAAGAAAAAGGTGCCTACTGTGATAATCATTCAAGATACTGTGATAGTAACTGATACAATCAAAATAGAAAAAAAGAAATAGTGTCGATAAAAATTCTGTTCAGTTTATTTTTTCTGATAACCATTTGTCAAATGGCCCCGGGGCAGGAGAGAGATAGTGTAATCATTAGAAATGATACGGCCTACATTATCAAGCAACCCGTAGTAATTACCAAAAAAGTATACGTCAGCCCCTCAAAACCGGCCACAGAAAAGAACAGTCATTTCTTTATTGTACCTTATTTTCAAACCTCTTACAGCCTGGATTATATTACCGTGTGCAGTTTGCAACGCCCTTACTATAATCAAATAAAGGAACATACAAACCCTCGTTTAAACTATACCTTTGGGGCGTTGGCAATGCTCAGAAAAAAAAGGTTCCTTTTCAACCTGGATGTTGGCTACACCAGTTATAGAGAAAGATTTGCCATACAAGAAACAACTTCGCTAAACCGGCACCAGGTGTTAACGGCATCGTTAGACTTCGGCTATTCCATTTTTAAAAACAAAGATCCTTTTGAAATACTGCTTACGGCAGGCGTTGGCTATTTACACACTTTAGGGTATGAGGGAAGTACGCTCGATAAGGATGATCACTCAAATATCATAACACTTTCAGAACAAAGAACTTATGACAAATCATCATTAATAGCCAACGGGAAAATTTTAGGTGCCTGTCAGTTGGATACAAGAAAGACCCTGCTTTTTGGACCTGTATATTCCGTCAATATACTTTCCATCACCCGCAAAAGGGTGCCTTTTGGTAAGTGGAGACATAACATGGGTTTCATGTTAGGTGTTGCGATTGGGCTTTAGCAAGTGTGATTTCTACTTTCTTAATCATCTTTACGGATTGCATCAACCTTAATCTCCGATATTCTGATATTACCATTGTTTTTGGAGCGTAATCCCTAAGTTCGACATCAACCTTCAGCCATCCTAATTTTTCTTTCCTAACAATTATACTTGAAGATGCAATACTTGGGTTGCTTGTCAGTAAGTTTAAAAAGTGATCCAAACCTGGGCAATATTTCCACATTGGATAGTCCTGACCAAGGTGCTTTTGGCATTCCCGTAGACACTACGTTATTTGTCCCGGCTTTTGGCTACCTGTGAAAGTTTATCTAATACTATCCTGGTTTCCTCTCTTCGTTTTTTATAACTGAAAGGTGAGAAATGCACCACCATAAAATCAATATCCCAGGTACGACAATGCAATGCGCCATGGTGCAAATCCTCCAAAATTTTTTCCTGGATCTTTATCGGCTTATTGGAGGTGATACCAACAGGATATCCTGAGTTTTTAAGAATTTCAGCATAGTTGTGCCCCCAACCCTTCGCATCTTCCAGCAATTTTTGCCTGGTATAACCACAAAGCTCCTGGAGCGCCACTACATCTGGTTTGTGGGAGGCAATCTAGGCAATCAACTGGTCCCTGCGCGTCAGATCCTTACCCCAATCAAAACCATTCCAGATATTGTAAGAAATCACTTTCATGGTATCCACCTTTTTTTGGGGAGGTTCCTGTCTCTGAAGCTGAAAGGTAAGTACCGTAGCCAAGAGTGTAATGATAATTTTTTTCATTTTCTTAAAAAATTATGTGGGTCATTATTTGATAGGTTTCAACATTACAACTATAGGTAAATGATCGGATGCGACAGGTTCATATACTTAATAATTATCCTAAAAAATGATCCTTTCCCGGAGAAAGGTTGGGGAAAAGTAAATATACCACCTTCTATTAGTTTGACTTAAAGTATAATTATGATCAAAAATGATGTATATTTTTGACAAATATTATAATTCTAAAGATAATACATTTTTGGGAGGACAAGATATTTTTTGAGGTAATCTCTTAAATCTTCCATGCAAAAGGCCCCCTAAAGCAAGCCCCATAGAATTAAATATAAATTTATTTTCACGGTTCTTGGCCTGGGCTCATTTAAATCTCTTCAGAGATGAGGTTTTCCTTCCGCCCACCTGCCACCGCCGGCCCGGAATTTTGGCGGGGATACATCATCCAAACCATCAAATCCATGCACCAGGAATACTTGTCGACAGATACCTATTCCGATGCCATCATTTCCGGCGCTATGGCTTCTTTACTGAATATCCTAGCTAGAAGCATTGAAAAGCAATATGTAGAGCAGGCGAACGAATCGGACAGCCGGTTTGGTGAAATCCTGCGATACATCAATACCAATAATTATTGATCAGGAGCGGCTCAGATGGGATGACGGTGAGGGAGTTTAAGGAGGGGAGAGGTGAATTTTGGTTTTGGGTGGATTAGGGGACTTGTGGAAAGTTGTTCGGGAGGGAACTGAAAGATTTGGAATTTTTATTTAACATAATATAAATTATATAACAAATATTTCAGATCTGCATTTAACTTTTCCTCGATTTCTGTCGTGGTTTTTCTGCAGGCATCTCTTTATAATCATCCAATCCAACGAGTTCATGAAACCTCTCTCTATAATCTAAATTAGGATAATTAGGATAACTAATTGCTTGCTCAAATATTTCTTCCATTCTAGAATCTCTTTAAACTTGATCTATCTAATCCCTTACCTCCTGAATAGTAAGACCTGTCACTTGAAAAATTTCCGTCAGTGCCAGGCTTATCCGCAAAACCCCTTCTGAATGGTAGCTGGGACTCAAAGTCGTCCTTATCGTCTTGTGATGCACGATAATATTCATCTGAATAAGTAAGAAAACTGTAAAAAGTGGCACCTGAGACATCAGCCCCAGGCCGTTACTGAAGAGTTGGCAAGCTCTTTTGCCGTGTATTTCAATGTTGGCTCGATCCATTGATTTCCTCTTTTGAAGCCATAGGTGACTTCCTTCAATAGGTTTGTGGTTTAACCTGATCAGGGCTGAAATTTGGATATGCCTTTCTGAGCCTTGCAGCCAGGTAGTCTAATAATGCATTTATATCGTTGACAAGCCATAGTATACCCCAAGTGGCTGCCCTTCGATATTATTAGACCCATTAGTCGGGACATCATTACCCTCCCATCTTGTAATTTCATTAGTATTGTCATCCAGTCTGGCTCGAACACTGTACTTTAGACCGCCAATATCTCCCGTATAGCCAAGGCTCAATTCCCAACCTTTGCTTTCAAAATCAGCATTATTAGATGGTGGCGCAGGAATTCCAAGTACCCCAGGTTGAGGAACTGCTATTAAAACATCTGATGTTATTTTCTTAAATACATCAAATGTCAAATTCAACCTTCCTTGAAAAAAAGCTGCATCTACACCCACATTCTGAATTTCGACAGTTTCCCAAGTACGGGTAGAAGCTGCGAGTACGTCTTCGTTTACTGATTGACCAAGTGAAGGACTTTCATCACTACCAAAGGGGTATTGACCAGTTACAGACAATAAAGGTAAATGAGCAAAGTCAGCAACATTTTGATTACCTAATTGTCCCCAAGAAGCCCTGAGCTTTAAATCATCAAATATTTCAAGGTTTCTAATAAAATTTTCCTCAGACAACCTCCACCCTACTGAAGCTGAAGGGAAATTACCCCACCTAACATCTCTGGCAAATCTTGATGAACCATCTCGTCTGAAGCTGAATTCAAAAAGGTATTTTCCGTCAAAGCTATAATTGATTCTTCCAAAATAAGAAAGCAATCCCCACGATGTAGAGGAGGCGCCATTTTGAATGTTATCTGTACTACCCAGATTTAGGGACGGTAAATCATTATCAATCAAATTTATTCTTGATGCGTTAAAACTCGAAAATTTATTTTCTTCTCTGGAGACGCCAGCTAAAACAGTCAAATCATGCCTTTCGGCAAATACCTTTGAATATCGTAATGTAGAATAAAGGTTTGAAAAATTTTCTTCACTTTGCCCTTCGGTCAGATTGTTCGGTTCATTTCTGAATCCAACAAAGCTGCCACGGCCCCAACTGCCAAAGGTCCTGTTGAAGGTTGTAAAGTCTTCCTGTGTCTGGTTAATGATCCCTCTTGCTGTTAAAGTTAATCCCTCCAACAGGTCAAATGTTAAAGTAGCATTGGCTGTATATATATTGGATTTATCATCCCTGAAACCTCCCTCTAATTGATTTTGAACAGGGTTTACATACCAGCCATTATCTGAATATCTGACAGCCCCATTTACAGCATCAGTACCACTCTCAGGAGCGAACACCGGCATCCAGGGAGACATCTCATAAACCCAGAACCAAATACTCTCATCTCTGGAAGGAATAGATGTTTTATCTCCACGTGCAAAAGATAATCGAGTGTCTAATTTTATCCTATCAGATATCTTAAAGTCAAAATTGGTTCTAACGTTATATCTTGTAAATTCATCATCGGCATGCCCAAGAATACCTTCTTGATTGAAAAAACTAAATGAAGCAAGGTAGGTCGTGTTCTCTGTACCCCCACTGATTTGAACAGCATGTTCTTGCTGGGCCATATTTTCGTTTAGCGCTTCTCTGACCCAATCAGTGTTCTCATAGTAAAACCATCCGTTTTGAAGTGGATCCGGGGCAGCCTGGGTTCTGAATTTTTCGATTTCTTCATCGGTGAACCGATTATTACCACCATTCTGAACTCTGGCTGCATTGTCACCTTTTGCGATCTCTAAACCACTCCAAAATTCCGGAAGACCCATAGGGTTTTGTATGCCATAATAAGAGTTCACATCCACCCTTATTTTTCCTTCTTTACCTTTTTTGGTGGTTACCAAAACAACACCACCGGCTGCCCTGGCTCCATAAATAGCAGCAGCAGAGGCATCTTTCAGTACCGAGATACTCTCGATATCCTGCGGGTTGAGCCTGGCCAGGGTAATGTTATCTGATGGAGCGCCATCTATTACGATCAAAGCTGATGTATTATTGATAGATGTGGCACCCCTAACCTGGATATCCAAAGCCTCATTGCCCGGATCTCCACTAACCCTTTGAATATTTACTCCTGCCATTTGTCCTTGTAATGCATCGAGAGCGTTGGTAGTCGGCCGGTTTAAAAGCTCCTTTGTATCGACGGTGGCTACAGCACCCGTCACATTAACTTTCTTCTGCTGTCCATAACCTATTACTACAATCTCTGAAAGTGTGGAAAGATCAGGAGTTAGCGTTAAATTAATAACAGAACGGTCTCCTATTTCTACTTCTTTTGTAATATATCCCACATAGGAAAATACCAGTATCGAAGCGTTATCAGGAACACTAAGGTTGTATAATCCATCAACATCAGTAATTGTACCTACATTCGTGTCTTTTACAAATATATTTCTCACCGTTTTCATCTGTTACTTTGCCAGTAACGGTTTTATCCGGATTGTTTTCATTCCGGAAACTGTTTTTCTCCTGTTTAGTGACTATCTGATTTCCTTTCACAGTAATGGTCCGGTTAATCTGCAAAAATTCTACACCTGCCTCTTGTGTAATATTCTTCAGGACTTCCGCAACCGTTGCTTTCTCATAGTTAAGTGTAAGCCTTTTCTTAATAGCCTTTACATCATTACCATAAGTAAATTTGAATTCAGTTTTATCTTCTATTTCATCAAATACTTCTGGCAGGAAAGCCTTTTTCATATCAAGAGCTATACGAACTTTATGCATAGATTGCCCGGATATTTCATTTGCGAATAGTAATGATTGGGCTAAACAAATTAGTATGATCGCATATAAAGTGTGTTTAGATATGATCATAATAGGTCCAAGTAAATTATTTTTCATACTTTTGTTATTGAAGTAAATAATTAGTTTATTTCGTTTTATAGCTCGGTCAGGGTCGTCAAACTGTGGTCGAGCTATTCTTCCGAGGATCTACCTAGAAATCGTCGATTTTTAAAACTCATATTTTGCTAGGTATTATGTCTCATATTTTATAATTAATTAGGATTAGCATCCATTTCCGAATATTGTAATATAATTTCCATCTACCACCTTGTACTCAAATCCAAGAAAGTACTGGAAACTCTTTAGTACATTAAACAAGTTTTCATCCTTGTAAGTACCTCTGACAATTCTGCAATGGCGAATTGATTCATTATCGAAAGCGATTGTCACTCCGTACCACCGCTCTAAAATTTTTGCAGCTTCATGAAGCTTCATTTCTTCAAAATTTAATATTCCATCTTTCCAGGCCAGAAATCGTTCAATGTCGACCTCATTCTTCCGTATTCGCCCCGATGAAGGGTTGTAATTGATCTGTTCTCCGCGAGTCAACAGATGACTTTTTATAGTGGATTGGCTATTGCCAGAAGTGACCCGGACCTTTCCGGTGGCCACTGTGACCTGAGATATCTCTTGTGGAAATGCCTTCACGTTAAAGGAGGTACCTAAAACGGTAGTGGTGAGGTCAGCAGATTTAATGATAAATGATCTTTTCTCATCCTTGACGACGTCAAAAAAAGCTTCTCCTTCAAGAAACACTTCCCTTTTTTTGTTATCAAATCGCTTAGGATAGACCAGCTTACTGTCGGAATTGAGTTTGATCTGTGTACCATCACTAAGGGTTACGGTGTATTTCTGGCCTCTTTGAGTTACTTTTTCGATCATGGCCGACTGATCATTATCATTGTTGGGAACTCCCGAGTGCTGATGGGCTGCAAAATATGCGATTAGCACAATCACAATAACTGCTGCTATTCTCAAAATAGGTACGAGTACGCTTTTTTTATTGTATGTTATGTTTACATTTTCTGCTTTTGCAATCTTGAAGTTGATTTTATCAAGCAATTCACTTTCCAGTACCTTCTGATTACCTAATTCCTTTTGCCAGTTTTGTTTTTTTTGATACGCCTCATAAAACTCTATCAGAAGCTGTTTTTCATTTTTACTACAAAGACCAGCTTCATACTTTTTAAGTAATCTTTCAAAATGGTTTTTGTCTATGGGCATTTACTTTCTTACGGATTTCTATATACAGGTTCTTTGAGAGACCCGAAACCCCTATGGTAGCAACAAAAAAATTTTTTTGGATAAACTTAATGAAGTAAATAGCAGATCAAAAAGGACATTATTTCAATAATGTTTTTCCGAAGAGATTTTAAGGCCTTTGTAATTTGGTTTTCCACTGTTTTTGGTGAGATATTCAGTCGGAAAGCTATTTCTTTCGTAGAAAGATTTTCATTCCTGCAGAGAAGAAATACTTCTCTGCATTTATCCGGAAGTGCTTCCAAACCTTTCTTATATTTCTCTTTAAGCTGATTGAAATTGATCATTTGCTCGGTGGTGTACACGAATGTGACCTTTTCCACTGTTTCAAGGTGGTGCCGGGCAAGGTTACCTTTTTGAAGGTATTTGAATACCCGATTCCGGACAGCAACTTTTAGATAAGAAGAAATTGAAGAAATACAAATAGTGGCACGTCTAAGGTATAAATCTGAAAAAACATCCTGAACAATGTCTTTACAAGCATCCTTGTCTTTCAAAATATTATATGCAGAGACGAGCAGCGTTGACCAGTGGCGTTTGTAAATTTCTTCGAATGCGGCCTTATTGTTCAACTTCATCAGGTTCAACAACTCATGGTCCTCATATGTTCTGAAATCCTTTTCTTCCACCTTTCAATTTACAAGTAATTTAAATTCCAAGGAAATCAAAAGAAATAAAAAAATCAAATAGGTCTCGTTGAAATAATTTTTCAGGAGACAATTCGCATAAAACTTAATGTTAAGATTTCAGTAATGAGTGTTTAAAGTAATAAGCCATTTTGATAACTGTAATCAATAAAATTGGCTAACAAAAAATTATAAGACTATGCGGAAGTGTAAAGTAAACTCTGTCTACTTCCTTTTTATTAGTTATTAGAAAGCTGTTTTTTTCTTATGTTTTTTTATAAACAAATTGAACTATCTGTCCATCGGAATCTTCATCCTCATATTCGAATATTAAATTTATGGTAGTATCATCTATAATCTTAAAAGTCAGGTTGGAAGACTCTTTGATTAGTATGGTTTCGGCATCCTGGACCAGATAACTTAATTTACTTTCCTTTATAAACTGGCAATCCGCAGTATTATCAAAAGTTATGGTGTTGAACCCTTTTGTTACGACGCCCGAAAAATTCGCTTCCAAAGGATAATTTACACTAACATTGTACCTCAGCCTACCGCTTCTCCATCAATTGTGCTGCTCACAAGCCTCCATTCTCCAATTAATTTTTGTTTTGTAGCTTTATTTCTTAATTAGTTTGTTAAAGATACCACACTTTGTCAAGAAGTCACAATTGCCTTAGTTAACAGTGACCTACTAAAGAACTTTTTGAGGGAGTGTGGTCACTACATTCCCTCATAGATCCCCCCGCTCATCGGGGGATGTTTACTCAACTTCTAGAGAATTATTGTTTAAAGAATTTGGTCCTGAAAACGGGGCTGATCCCGATTCCTTGTACTTCCAATAAGTAGAGGCCTGTTGCCAGGTTCGATATGTCCACGGAAAGCACTCCTTCATCAGCCAGGTCGCCTTGCGAAACCGTCATTCTCATTAGCACCTGGCCAGAAACCATTCGGATGACCATCTGCCGTATCTTTCCATGATTCGAGTCTAGGACGATGTTCAGCTGTTCCTTTACTGGGTTTGGATAAACCTGCACGTTTCCTGTATTAGGCGGAGTGATCGTTCCAGTGACCAATTCGGGATCGATCTCAAATGGCAAACATTTGCCACCAGAACTCTTGTGATCATTGATCATCCAGTTACGATTAGTTACTAGTTCATTGATCGCATCAGAGACATCGGTCCCGTATTCCATGCCATAAGCTCCCAGTTGGACATTGCTTGCGTTCGTATTATTCGCCCATCCAAACAGGGTTAGCGAATAGTTGGTACAGTCCAAACCTTGGGTATTTTTCGCTACTTTAATTCCATCTTTTAAATGAACCTTCGATTTAAGGTGAATGTTGGCTGAAAATGACCAATAAATTATCTGGAGATAGATTTTTGAACAAAAGGTCAAGGTTTGTCAATTACATCTTTTAAAATAACCATGACTCAGTTATCGTGGTTTTTTAAAAGACCTTTACCTACTTAACGATATACAATTTTACCTTCGTCGATAGTTGTGCCAGGCATCAGTGTGATAAGTCATTTGGATGAAAAGGTCTTTTATAGCCATTAGTTATAAGGCCAAAATTTAACCCTTTCCCACCTCCACCTTGGTAGTATTCTACTTTAAGGTGATGCCACCCCTTCTCTAAAGCTACCTCTCCTTTTCGGAGGCGCATTGCATGACTCCCATCATTGTCGACTACTAATTTTTTATTCACATAAACTTTGGAACCATCATCAGACTCTGTATACAGCGTAAATACACCAGTCTCCGAAACATTGAAATACCCTTCGAACACCAACCCATAGTTATTTTCTTCTTCGGTAACATCTTCTGTAATGGTCATCAACTTACCGTGTTTAGTTGGCGTAAGCTGACTGAAGTCAGGGAGCATGTTCCAATTACTACCTTTATAATACTTATAACTAACTCCCCTTTTCGGATTACGTAATTTGGTGGCAAGTTGCGGATTTTTCCTTTCAAAATTTTTTACTATCACCCTACTTGCTTTGCCCTTATCATCATAAGATCTAGCCTTAATAACTGTTGATTTTGAAAGAGTCAGTGGTGACTCATATACTGCTGATTGCTGGGTTGGATTGGTGCCGTCTAGGGTATAGTATGTTTTGTTGGCAGGATATCTTGTTTTCATGGATACCTGCAGTTGCTTAATGAATATTTTGCTTTCCGCATTGATTATAGGTGCAGGGGGTTGTACAAAACTTGTTTTGTTATTTTTCTTGGTTAGCTGAAAGCTATCGAAGATATTATTGTCGGTACTGATGGCATTGAATGACAAATAATCATCATAAACTGCAAAAGTGCAGTAGTGGTGTGTTTTTCGTTGGAGTTCTCTTGTGAACCAAGACCTTATAGGATCAAAGTCCTCTAATCCTCCGCCGGCACCTCCAGAATTGATATATATCACTCCCTTATTCATATTGATTGCATTTTTGAATAAAGGCCATGTCCTTTCATAAACGTGGGTATGACCAAACAGACAAAAATCTACACCATAAGTCTCATAAAGTGGAACAAGATCTCGGGCATGGGTTCCCTTTTCCGACTGGCCTATCCAACTATCGCCATGGTCATTTTCCTCTGTAGAATAGGGTGGATGATGATGTACTACGAACTTCCATGTAGCCTTTGACTTGGCTAGTGCACCCTCGAGCCAGAAATATTGCTCTGATCTTTCACTCACATCGCGGTTGGTGTCAATAAAAAAGAATTGCGCATTCCCATAAGTAATGGAATAATAGTATTCGGGCGCGGGATTCGCCATATATTGATAATACAAAGGGGAATCTCCTTCGTGATTCCCTAGCGTAGTAAACATGGGATAACGGCTCATTGTTTCCTGTCCTTTTTTGAAAAAGCGATTCGTCCAATGAAATTTTATATGACCATCATCCACCAAATCACCAGCATGAACAATAAAATTGGGACGTTTTCCAAAAATTTGTTTTGCTATCTTTTCCCAGGCCCATGGTGTTGTAGGATTCTCCTGCGTATCTCCAATAAATGCAAAGTAAAATGCGTCCTCATCATCGACAGCCGTAGAAAATGTATACACTTCACTCTCTATACTTTTACCGTCGGGAAACTTACTGACAACTTGGTATAAATATTTGGTATGAACTTTAAGATTATCTAATCTTACTTCATGAAACAAGCGAGTTCCAGTCAATTTCTTTTCAAGAGCCAGATTCGGCTCTTTAGCATTCAAAAGGGCTTCTCCATAACGAACGATGGTAGTAGCAGGATTAGTAGTTTCCCAAAGTACTGAGATGGCATCTTTCGTAGCATATTGCAAATAGGGATTCACCAAAAAAGAATCCTGTGCTATTGAAATCTGTCCATTCATGATAAGAATAAGTAAAACTGTGAAGCTTGCAATTCTCATAATCGGTTATTTTTGAGATGTTAAAAATCGATCAGACGATAGTACCTGTTTGGGTATACAAGGGCCATTGAAAAAAGTATAGAGGCCAAGCCCTCCTCCACTTTTATACCAATGAACCTCTATTTTATGCCTTCCTCCCTCTAAGTGAATTGATCCTTCCTTTTCTCTCATTCCGCGGCTGCCATCCTGATCTACCACTACTTCATCATTGATGTAGAGCTTGCTTCCATCATCAGCGGTGAGATCGGGTTCCTTAACTAAGGCGACTTCCCCGGTGCCGAACACGAAAAAACTCCGCATCATATAAACTATAGCCCCAGATGAGCATTTTGTTTTGCGAACGCTTCGATTACAAAATGAAGGCATTAACCTCATAGCGTTCAAAGGGATCACCATCATTTTGGTAATTAAGCAGTTTGCCATCAATTAATACTTTTTATCATTTACATATGCCACAAAGTAAAGCATTGAATGTGAACTCAACTTTCCAAAAATGTTACTTTAATGTTACTAATAGTAAATATATAGATATAATGTTTAATATTAGTAAAATTATTGCGTATAAGTACCCTGGCTTTGTATCTGATATATGAAATTAGTGTGACACCGTCACACTAATTTAGTTGTTCGAAAAACCACCGTTTTGTGAAACAGGTTCAATTTGTCAAACAGTGTTCTACAGCTATACTTCTTTGAGAGTTATGAATTTTTACAAATGGAACTTGACAAAATATGTTTGTCAAATCTGATAAGGTGCTACAGCATTTGAGAAGCAATATCATCCTTGCATTTTGAAAGTTACAGTTGCAATTTGCAAGGATCTTGCCTATTTCAAGGACACCAAAATAATCTTGTACCGATACATGGAAATTGAAAATCCTTAGTCCTTCGTCTGTTGATTCATTATTGAACATAGTAAAGGGATTGGGAATAAATTATAGTGCTTTTTCTTTGAGGACCTGGATTAACTTTTTCTAAGACTAGTTCTTCGATTGTGAGATTTATCTCTGACAAAAAGCTTTCCCCTTATGAAGATTTTGTAAAGTCAAAACAGGAAGCCTTTGCAGATACTTCAACCGCTCAAATGTTTGACTGGCTAAAAGAGCGCTATGCTGACTTGCCCAAAGTGAGTACGCGCACTGTCTACAATTTTGTCATGTATGTACGTGGCAAGCACAACCTGCCGGTAGTGCCTTCCCAGAGCGACTATTTTCCTGTAGAAGAGCTGCCGTTTGGCTATCAGGCCCAGGTAGACTTTGGACAATACAACATGCGGGTTACTTCGGGCGGTAAGAAAAGAGTTTGGTTTTTTGCTATGGTGCTGTCCAGAAGCAGGTACAAGTTTGTCCTTTTTTCAGATAAGGCTTTTACGACAATGACCGTTTGCCAGGTCCATGAGCAGGCATTTGGCTATTTCGGGGGCATCCCTGAAGTAGTGGTTTATGATCAGGACCGTACCCTGCTGGTAGATGAAAACCTGGGCCACCTGCTACTTACCTCTGGCTTCTGCCAATATGTGAGGGCACGCGGGTACAAGTTGCATTTCTGCAGGAAGGCTGACCCTGAGAGCAAGGGAAAAGTGGAAAGTGTTATACAGTATGTCAAGAAGAATTTTTTGTACAACCGCCCTTACACCGATTTGGGAACCCTCAACGATGAAGCTTTGGCCTGGCTGGGTAGAACAGCCAATTACCTCAAACATCATGTGACCAAAATAAGCCCGCTTGAAGCTTTCCATACCGAGCAATCTTATCTAAACACCTATAAGCCATTACCCATGGAGGATAACCGTGACAAGGAAATGCAGTATCTGGTCAGAAAGGACAGGACAGTCAATTACAGGGGCAATTTTTATGCTGTACCCCCAGCAGTGTACCATGGGGCTGATACTTTTGTCTTTATCAAAGAGCAGGATAGCTATCTGTTTATCTACAACCTGACCTGGGAACATATCTGCAGGCATAAAATACCGCAAGGGGCCGGAAAAAAAGTCATCAACACCAACCATAAAAGAGACCATTCTCTGTCTATTGAAAAGCTGATGCAGGACACCTGCGGACATTTCACCGATAAAATAAATGCTTGGGCCTACCTCAATCAGCTACGGGAAGCTTATCCCAGATATATCAGGGATCAGGTACAGGCTATTTTGAGGGCTGTCAGGAGTGGGAATGCTGAAGTAGCCGATAAATCCCTGGCATTTTGCCTGAAAAACCAGGTCTTTAATGCGGTTGACTTTGAACAGTTCTATACTGTTTTTTTCCTGGAGCAGGGTGCACCAGCACCAAAAGACAAAACCACTATTAAGCTGCTGGACAAAAAAAGCCTGGAAAAAGCCTCCCAGACACCTGAAAAAAGTAACCTGGACGATTATGAAAATATTTTTAATCGCTAAATACAATTAAGTTATGACAAAAACAGAACAGATCAAGTCCTATTGTGCAAAATTGAGATTATCAGCATTATCGACTAATTTTGACCAACTGGTAGCGGAGGCTGAGCAAAAGCAGCTCAGCTACCTGGATCTTGTTAAAAACCTGATTGAATCCGACATGAGTTACAGAAAACAAAAAGAGCTGGAACGAAGAACAAAAAGGGCGGGGCTGCCCAGGCAATACAACCTGGCATTGTATGACTACTCCTTTGAGAACGGTCTTGGTAAAAAGCAACTCAACCAATCGGACAAACGTATAAACTGAGTCCTTCTATTCCGCTTCAAATCAAAATGGCACTCCACCAACGCATCTATAAAGTCGTCTTGGTTATCGATATTGTCCCAGTCAGGTTTATGAATGTACAACCCTTCCCCATTGGGATAATTGAATACGTTAATTAAATCTGAATTGTTATTTGATTTAACAATTATTGAAGTTGGGAAAACCAATCTACCATCAAAATCATCATGGCCGTCTTCTGCGCTTCTAAGGACAACTCTTTAGGCCTCCCTCCTGTCCTGCCTCGGGCCCTTGCTGCTTCGAGACCAGCTCTTGTCCTTTCACAAATAATGTCTCGCTCAAATTCAGCCAGTGAGGCAAAAAAATAAAAGATCCTCAATCACTTCTACTCTAAATTGATATTTGAATATTTAAGGTGTAATTTTATTAGTTTGATCTTTTTTAGAATAATAACATAGCTAAATAGCGCTGGTAAACGATGTAGGGTTCACCGAAGTCTACTCGGTTAAGGAGGTGCTTAACTTTGGTGGGTTCCTCTAATAGCATATCTCAACGACTTTGCCGGTCTTCTTAACAAATCAAACGTAAACACTCTTTGGATACCGTTAAGGTAAGATAGTTTAATTCAATTGATTGTATAACATATTGGGGGCAACCACAAAGCGAGAGGGAGAGCTAAATCTCCCGTATTTTTGAGTTTTCTCAGGACTACCGCGCGGCGGCCGCTCTTGCTCAGTACGAAAATGGGCCATAACTTTTTCCGGCAAGATAGCAGACCGGTTAGCGTCAAATCAAGGCTACTTCACCGTAGGGATACGGATGTTCAATAGGGAACGGCATGGTCAAGTGTAAGCAAATTTCTTTCTGTTTGTTGGAATAACACCAACTAGGGCAGAAATTTTATCCAGGTTGACGAATCAGCTTTGGGAAGGTTTAGCCTTTAACATTGACCGTGGTGTTTTTACAATATCTCCCTCTTTGCCTTTGTTGGTGTTATCACCGATAAATTCAATTTTCCTTTTTTTTCCACAGGCTTAGCGATGCAGGCGGCCCATAGCGAAATGACACTCATTATAATCCACGAGACATCCACAAAAAAGGAATCCGGATAGCCCATGCTCAGGGATTTCCAAAACCACAGCCCGCTTTGGATGCCATTGAGAACAGGAATGAGAATACCTAATACTCCGGCTAGCCACAAAGCATGCTTATTGATCCTGAATGGGCTTTTGATGAAGTAGCTATAAACAGTGTAGGCCAGCCAAAACAGTAAGAATATATTCGACATCATTCCAAAACTACCAGGGAATAGCTTTACCAAACAGAAAAAGAGTGCGATGGCAGGAAATAATCCCATGCAAGCCCCAATAAAAATAGCTCCTACATTCCGGTTGAACTTGGCTTTGTGGGCGTAGGTCTTCTTATCACGGGCCACGAGCCAGATCATCACTCCCGATAGAATCACGTAGCAGGTAATAATCGTTAAGATAAAATACGTGATTTTCATAAAAAAGCCTCCGAAGGTTGCATAGTGCAGCTTGATAAGTGTGGCTCTGATGGCATCTGTGTGGCTATAGTCATCCCGGGTTTTGTCCTGAAATACCCGTCCATCTGCCAGGCGTATCGCCTTGCTTGCTCCCGTCATAAATTGCGTCTCCCCCGTGTATTGAATATTGAGGGTTAATTTCCCCTGTTTTTTCCGATAGTTGTGAATGTTGACTGTGATGGACCTTATTTGATCGGGATCCAGCAGTTCCAAGTCGGGGTGGATCAGCTCATTTATACTGATCGAGTCTAGCCGTTGCATGGGGCCGGTAAAGGCTTCCATCTCTATGCTTGGGTACACAGTCTCCTGAAGCTTTTGAGCATCACCCCCAAATTGAATAAAAAGTATGGGTAGCAAAAGTAGTCCTCCGACGCCCAGGTAAGCACCGGTAATGGCATACATAAACTGAAAGGGCAGCCCTAAAACCCCCAAGGCCACATGCGCATCCGTCCAAAGGTTTTTGATACTGCCCTTGATGCGAAAAGTGAAAAAATTAGGGATCACCTTTTTCCAATGCACGATAATGCCAGTGATGACCGACAGCCCAAAGAACAAAGCCACCAATCCCGATAATTGGCGACCTACGATCGGTATTTGGCGGAAATAATGCAGATCGTAGATATAGGTACCTAAGAATTTTTCTCCGGCAGGGGGTTGCTCTAGTAGGATATAGCTTTCAGGATCAATCCGTATGGATATACGTTCCCTGTTTCCGGTACCAATCGTCTTATCCGCAGTAAGGGTGCTGTCGCTTTTATCCGTTAGGCCACTCGAAAATACATCTATGTAATCACCTTCCTTAAGATAACGAAAAGAAAAGTATCTTCCCTTGGTTTCATAACCCTGCTGTTTTAACATCTCAAGTACACGGTCATAATCAATGACGGTCCTGAACTGGCGATCAGGCTCATTGTGTTGCCAATTGTCGATCTCCGTTCTAAACAGCGCAAATGCCCCCGCCAAAAAAATAACGAACAGCCCAATGGTGATGACAATACCCGAAACGGTATGCACATTAAAAAACACGTTGTAGCTTCTCTTGTTCTTGACCATGCCTTTATTGTTAATTTCCCAGGTAAAAGAATAGCGCAGACACCAGCGTAATGCCCAATAAAATCAGCCACGCCGCCCAGGCTTTTCTGATCCAGTACACCAGAAGCATCAGGAATATCCAGATGATAAATGACCAATAGCTTGCCGTCCACAGCACTACATTGGGATCCAGCCAGCTTGAAAATGCTATTACCATTGAGGTCAAGGCAATGAGGCTTCCCAAAAAAGCCGCCAAGAATTTGCTTGTCTTGGTCCAGCCGGATTTGATTAAATACTTTTTGTTCGCAGGCATAATCAAAAAACGGGTATAATGATTAATTCAAAAAAGACAAGTAGTAGCGCCGTAACCATCACATAGCCCTTCCCTATTTTAAGAAGAGGCGCAAAAAGCACTACCAAGGAAGCTATGATGGGCCAGACTACTAGTAAAGCCAGCAATGCGTTCGTAACCCCAATTTTGTAGGTAAGCAACATAGTACCTACAACCGTAAGGAGTAAAGACAAGCCTCTGGCGAGCAAGGGCCGTGCTTCCCAATAAAGGGAAAAAGCCCCCTTACGGTATTCCACTCTTTTTGCTGCGGCAAAAAGCAGGTAGACCGAGGCGAAAAGAAATATGACTCCTAAACTGATCATTCGTTTATATTCATCTTATCAATTGCTGCCATAGGTTAAGAGGGCTTAGCTTTTTCTGGTGTTCCTTGTTGGTAATGACACCAACAAGGGCAGAAAGACGCTACCAACATCTAAGCTTGTCCTACATTAAAAATCGTTGGCAATATTGAAAAATATTGGACTATTAACTCCGGTCATTACAAACGCTTTTGCGACTGCACCAGTAGTGGGGTTCCATCGGTAGTAGGCATTTTCCGCCGCTGTATTGACTTGAAGATAAGCATCTCCATTATACTCAAAGACTGTAGCGCGGTCAAGCGGTTTAGTACCGGGAATACCATCTATAGGCGTAACGGTCATTGCATCTACATCTATTTCACACCACCTCCCGGTTTCGGTTTCAACAAGGATGATTTGTATTTGTACAATTTGCTCAGGTGTTAAATTAGCAAAACCTCCAGCATCGTTAATAATAGCCAGTGCTTCTTGCGGTATCTCACTGTTTACCCTAGCTATCGCTTTACCACTTTCTAAAAATCTAAAATTTGCAAAAAAGGGTAAGAGCAAATTTTGCGGATTTAAGGTTACTGTCGGCTCAAAAACATAGGTGGGATCTATTTGATTGCTACCTGCCGGCACTTTATTTAAACGAGCGGGTATACCGGCTCCTGTAACATTCCCGCCATCAGGTATGTATAAATTGCCGGCTGCATCCAAACCTCGCCTGGAACTCGATGGTTGAATACCGCCCGATCCGTTACCCTCTCTTCTTGTATCCCCTACAAATGTATTAGTAGACAAATTGGCTTGGTGGAGAATCAGATCCGTAAAGGAGTTTCCATTAGCAGCGAAAATAGGTGCAAAAACATCGTCTCCACGGAATATAAATCCACCATATAGTTGCTGAACACCACCTGGCACGAAACCTGCGCTCATATCGATAGAGCCTGTAACTTCAAAAGTTGTTGGGTTGAACACTCTAATAACATCCGGGTTTGACGGATCTTCAAAAACGCCGGTCAACGAATCTCTAACAGCTATTGAAATTCCTGCAATTGAGAGCGGTATGAAACTTTCCTCTATAATTTCCCCCTCAGCGTTTATAACCATTTTGGAAAAACCCGGTGATCCGTCCGGACGACGTGTAAAGAGGGCACCGTTATGCACTGATGTAATTGTGGGATTAAAAAAATCTGTACCATCCGATAAATCTACCGTGCCGGTAGGGAGTTCTTCAAAATACTTTAATACTCTACTTCCAGAACTGGTAAATGCGTGCGATACAAAACCAGTTCTTTTATTTTCTGGTTCTACTATTGGTACACTTGAATCATCATCTGAACAGGCGGAAAAAAACATAAACAGGCTTATTAAATAAGCTAAAGTAAGTGTTGAATTTAATCGCATTTTATATGACATTATAATTGATTTAAAATGAATAATTTATTTTAAAGGCATAGTTGATACCCGGTCTGGGTCTTCTAAAATTGTCAAAGATTTCGGCATTGAATACATTTTGCAGATTGAAGGAAAAGGCCAATCCTTGCTGTTTCAGTAGATAGGTTACCCCGGCGTTGTGAACATGTTGTTCAGGGACAATGAAATCAGGATTTGCCATGTCCAGATCCGATACCGTATTAATGCTAAATTTGTCCGTAAATAAATAGGTCCAGGAAAGTTGTAAGTTATTACCCGGTTTGAAAAGATCTTCTATCCTATAATTTGCCCCAACGTTATAGAAAGTAAGCGGAATATTGGGTACTTGTTTACCAATATCAATACCAGAAGCGATTTCGTTATTTTGGGAGGTAAAATTTCCTTGGAGCGATAGGTTTTTCAGTGGACTGACTTTAATGGCCAGCTCAATGCCCTTGCCATCTACCACTGCTTCATTTATAAATTGTATACGATCAAAAGCAAATTCTTCTGGGCGGATAAGATTTTCTTGATTTCGAATAAAGCCATTTACATTTACTAAAAGGGATCGATCGTTTTTAAATCGTTTTTCAAACTGGGCCCCCACATTCCAGTTTAAACTCTCCTCCGGCTCTAAGTCTAAGTTTGGCACAACTACTGCAAGATTTCCAAAAATTTCCGCTTCGGTAGGTATGCGTACGGCCTGTTCTAAACTGGTTCTGATAAAAACCGTGGGGTGTACTTGATATTTTAAGGCAAAGCCATAACCGTTGCTATTATTTTGTATCTCGCTAAATTCCAATTGATCAGCGCCTACTCGAAAAATATCTATGGATTCCGCTTGATAAAAATAGTTTTTAAAGAACGTGATGGCGTTCAGTTTATCTTCAAAAAAATTTGCGTTCAACCCGGCCCCAAAAATATTTCGGTTAAGCGTAGATGGCAAGGTATTGGGGTCAGTTGGTTCGCCATCAATAGCAATACGTTCTCCGAGAGGGTCTTCCCCTTCCAGTTTGGTGTATCGATAATAATCGGATACCTTAACGTCTATATGATTCGTTATTCTATAAGTTAATGTAAGCCGATGTGCCGTTCCTAAATTTTCCCTTTCCAGCAATGTAGGCGCTCCGGAAATTTCAGATCCGCTTGGATTTGCCAGATTTAAAATTTCCCCTCGCCAATTGTACACATTGGCAGTGCTATCATTGACTTTATCAACCGTATGAGAAAGCACACCGAAGTATCTTGCCCTTAGTCTGTCCTTAAAAAAGGTTTTGCGATAATCAATACGTTGAGTAAATACATCGATTTCTCTTTCCACTTCTCCTATGGCAGTATTCGTAATAAATCCAGCGTTCTGGATTTCATCGGCTATTTTAGAGTAGGCTACTGCGAGTTCTAAACGATCGGCCCATTTCAGGTCTTTAATACGTAATTTACCTTCTATAAATCCAGAAATATGTTGGTCGTGAAAACGTCTGGCATCAATGCGTTCCTCGTCAACAAAAGACGAACCATCCGGTAATTCGATCTCTATTAGATTAGGAATATCTCTCATCCGATAATCATTGTCCGAATAATTGAAATAAGAAATGGTGGACAATGACGTTCTGTCACTTAAATTTTTAAGCCCATTGAAGGTAAACCGATGCGTATTGAACGACCCGAATGAATAGGATGTTCTTAAGTAATCGTCGCTTTGTTGTACAGGAACCAGATTAAGACCACCCCCCAAAGCATCTGTACCCGCATCAATAGGCATTACGCCTTTGTAGACATCAACCCGCTCCAAGGCATCTACCGGTATTGTATTTAATTGTAAGCCATTTCCATACAGCTCTAGCGGAATCCCATCGTAATAGGTACGAACTGCGTTCCCCGTAAGCCCGTTTAAGTTAATACTTATACCACTACCTAACCCACCACTTTGCCTGATCACCAGACCGGTTGTCGTTTTTAAAACTTCTTCAGTGCCTATGGCCTGGTCTTGGAAATTTTTGATATCCAAAGAGCTAATGGTAATGGCTTCTTCACTTTGCTTTTTGGCTTCGGTTTTACCGTACACTGTAACCTCTTCTAAATTTGCTATTTTGTCTATCAGGGTTATATTTAAAACATAGTCTTTTGATAGTTCAATAGTTCGTGTATCTGTTTGAAATCCAATAGACCTAATTTCAATTTGATAAATACCCATTTGAACGTTTTGAATTTTAAACTGTCCGTTTTCATCAGAAACTGCATACTTGCCTTCTATATCCAAAGTAATACTGGCATTAGGTACTTTGTTGCCAGCAGCGTCTTGTATAATTCCAGTAATGGTATAGGAAGATTGAGAAAAAGCAGATAATGGAAATAATAAAAAAAGATACTTCACCATTTTTATTTAGCAGTTACTATTTTAAGCGAAAAAAGTTTTTGCATATATACAAATTCTAATAATTATTTTTAATTAATCTGAATAAAAATTGCGGCCTTTTCATAAAAAAGAGAGTTTAGCAAAAAGCTGTTATTTTGGTGATCCACCATCAAAATAAAATGCTATGCTAGATTCTCTTAAAAAACGAATGTAAGACCTACTACCACTATCTGCAAGCTAATTTGATAGACCCACGCAACAACAACCGAGGCAAGCGGCATGATTGGCATTTTGTGCTTTTTGGGACGCTACTAGCCGCTATGGCTGGGAAAGACCATTTAGCTAGTCAGTGTATCACTTTTGATGCATTACACACTCAAAGTCAGACCCTAGAAATGGCGGCCGCCGCGCGGTAGAGAATGCGCAAGGTATCTACTATCTATATAGCCCAAGTGAAGGCTAATCAGGCAGTACTACTGGAAGACTTACAAGATCATATTAAACTCATAGCCCCAATGGCCGAGGAGCAAACCTTCGAGAAGGGGCACGGGCGTATAGAAGGTCGAAAAGCCTCTTTTTATTCTGTAGAGGCCATTTTTTTTGAGGAAAATCGGATCGCCTAGCGATGGGATCAATCGGGGTTTGCTACCCTGGTGGTAGTAGGGCTGTATTCTAGTGCCATGCCAACTAGTACTTTTCTTGTTCCTTCAAATGGTTCACGCCCATGAGTGTATAACATATTATCTAGCAATAACAGATCATTCTCTTGCCAATCAAAACTTACTTTTGTGTTTTTATAAACTTCTCTAATAATATTTAAGGCTTCCGGATCAATTGGAGTGCCATCACCATAATACGTATTTCTTGGTAAATTCTCTTCTCCCAGTAATGCTATTAGACCTTCCCTTAATTCACTATCTAAATTGCTTACATGAAATAAATGTGCTTGATTAAACCATAATTTGTCTTTTGTAAAAGGATGAATAAGAGAAGCTTTATTTATCTGCTTCGTTCTAAGCCCGTTTGAAGTCCATGCTGTCTGAATATTATTTGCTTTACAATAAGCCTCTACTTCATCCTTTTTTTCAGTTTGAAAAACATCCTTCCAAGGTAAATCAATGTCAGAGTAATTTCTAACATACATAACATCCTTTCTTTCAAATTCTTCACGTATTTCCGCTGGGATTTCATTATAAGCAATTCTACTATCAGAAATTGGTGTGTTACCCATCTTTTTAGCCTTTACTTTACATACAAGACCTATTCTGGAAGGCCATTTATTAGAGTAGGCCTTTTCGTTATGCTGTGGAATCCATTCTGAATGATGATATTCAGTTGCTGTGTATACTTTATTTTTCAATTCAGTCCTTGGGGTAGATCTATAGGCATAATCTATAAGTTCCCCACCAAATAATAGCGAAAGTATAGCACCAAAGTCATTTTCTTCAACATTCTTAAAACCGCGTATAAGAAGCGCCCCATTTTTTTCAACAAAAGCTTTCACTTTTTCTTTGTTTTCATTTGCCCAATCCAAAGGCGATATATTTTTGTCTTCTACGTTATAAAGCATATTTAATCCTAATAACTGCTCAATATTTTGTGTGTCCATAATTTTTATTTTTAAATAGTTTATTTGTTATTTCTAGTTATTGTTTTATCATTAGTTTATATGCTCATTTTCTTTTGTTCATTCAAGAATTCGGTGATCTGTTTTGTATAATTCTTATTTAAAATAGTCCAGTGATCGGCAGGAATTGAATGTACTATTACTTCTTTATTGGTGTACTTATTCCACCCATAGTCGGATTCATAAGTATTCTTAATAACTTTTTCACCGTTTATTTCCCTGCTTCCATACATCGCTTTGAATAATATAATTTTTGCCTCTAATTTTTCTTCATTTTTGGGTTTATAAGATCTCAGTAATTGATAATTATTAAACATTACTTTTAATTTCCCTTTGAATTCCATTTCGTTTAATGTTCCTACTTTTTTGTATATTTCTTCAATTTGCTCTTCTATGGATTTACCATCAAGCACTAAATCAGTCCAATCAGAAGCTTTACCATAATCTTTGCTTAAGAACTTTAAAAAATCTTTAAACACTTTGTCTTCGTCCTTTACTTTTATAGTTTCTTTAGATTCAACTTTTCCATCAAAGATTAATAATTCATCTACCTCAAATCCTTCCTGTCTCAATTGCGAAGCCATTTCATAAGCTACTTTTGATCCAAAGGAATAGCCTCCAATTCGATAAGGACCATACGGGTCTACTTTTTGCATTTCTGTAATAAATATGGCGGCCATTTCTTCTATAGATTCCAAAACCCTCGATTTTCCATCTAATCCTGGGCATTGAAATACGTAAAGGGGTTGATTATTCCCTAGTGATTTAGCCAATTCAAAATAACCGGTAATTGTTCCTGATACTTCTGGTACCAGATATATAGCCCTTTTATTTCCTGATCCCTGTAATAAAACCATAGTATCATCTTTGAATAAACTTTCGGCATACATATTAGCTGCAAACTGGAAAATTGTGGGGTACTCGAACACCAAAGCTAATTTTATATCTGTATTCAATACTTTATTTATTTGAGCAATTAATTTAATTAGCAACAAACTATGGCCACCCAGTTCAAAGAAGTTATCATGGATCCCCACCTTTTCCACACCCAACAGCCCCTGCCAGATCGCAGCTAGCTGTGCTTCCGTTTCCGTTCTTGGGGCCGCGTATTCTTTGCTGGACAGGGTTGAACCATCCAGCTCCGGTAATGCCTTCCGATCCAACTTTCCATTGGCTGTCAAGGGCATC